>NZ_FNRT01000002.1:2701292-3002585 GCF_900105585.1 Nocardioides exalbidus | reverse complement strand
CAGCTCCATGTGCGAGCCGGACAGGATCGACAGGCCGATGCAGTGGACGTCCTCGGCGACGGCGGCCGCGACGATCTGGGCGGGCGTCAGCCGGATGCCCTGGTAGATCACCTCGAAACCGGCGTCGCGGGCCCGGACGGCGACCTGCTCGGCGCCGTTGGAGTGGCCGTCGAGGCCCGGCTTGCCGACGAGCAGCCGCAGGCGGCCACCCAGCTCGTCGCCGGTCGCCCTCACCCGGTCGCGCACGGCGGACAGCTCGGCTCCAGCCTCTGCGACGACGGCGCCGGCGACGCCGGTCGGTCCGCGGTACTCGCCGAAGACCGAGCGCAGCGTCCCGGCCCACTCCCCGGTCGTCGCGCCGGCGCGGGCCGCAGCCAGGGTCGGCGCCATGAGGTTCTCGTCGGTCTTGGCGGCTGCCGCGAGCGCCTCGAGCGCCGCCGCGACCTCGGCCTCGTCACGCTCCGCCTTCCACGCCTCCACGCTCGCACGCGCGGCGTTCTCCGCCTCGGGGTCGGCGGCCATGATCGCGCCGTCGAGGTCGGCGGTGAGCGGCGACTCCTCGGTCGTCTCGTACTTGTTGACGCCCACGATGACCTCCTCGCCCGACTCGATGCGCGCGCGCCGGGCGGCGTGGGAGGAGACCAGCTCGGACTTCATGTAGTCGACGGCGGCGATCGCCCCACCCATCGCCTGGACCCGGTCGATCTCGGCCTTGGCCCCCTCGACGAGCTCGGCGACCTTGGCCTCGATCACGTGCGAGCCGTCGAAGATGTCGTCGTACTCCAGCAGGTCGGACTCGAAGGCCAGCACCTGCTGCAGCCGCAGCGACCACTGCTGGTCCCACGGTCGCGGCAGGCCGAGCGCTTCGTTCCAGGCGGGCAGCTGGAGCGCGCGGGCGCGAGCGTTCTTCGACAGCGTCACCCCGAGCATCTCGAGCACGATGCGCTGCACGTTGTTCTCCGGCTGGGCCTCGGTGAGGCCGAGCGAGTTGACCTGGACGCCGTAGCGGAAGCGGCGCATCTTCGGGTCACGGACCCCGTAGCGCTCCTGGGTGATCTCGTCCCAGAGCTGCACGAAGGCCCGCATCTTGCAGGTCTCCTCGACGAAGCGCACCCCGGCGTTGACGAAGAACGAGATGCGGCCGACGACCTTCTCGAAGTCGTCCTCGGACACCTGGCCTGCGTCCCTGACCTGGTCGAGCACGGCGATCGCGGTGCTCAGCGCGTAGGCGAGCTCCTGCGTCGGCGTCGCGCCGGCCTCCTGCAGGTGGTAGCTGCAGATGTTGATCGGGTTCCACTTCGGGACCTGGTGGACGGTGTAGGCGATCATGTCGGCGATCAGCCGCATCGAGGCCTCGGGCGGGAAGGCGTACGTCCCCCGCGAGAGGTACTCCTTGATGATGTCGTTCTGGGTGGTGCCGGCGAGCTGCGCGGCGACCTCCTCGGGCGCGAGGTCCGGGTTCTGCTCCTCCGCGACGACCTGGTACATCGCGAGCATCCACATCGCGACGGCGTTGATCGTCATCGAGGTGTTCATCTCGGTGAGCGGGATCCCGTCGAAGAGCTTGCGCATCTCGCCCAGGTGCGGGACCGGTACGCCGACCTTGCCGACCTCGCCGCGGCTGAGCGGGCTGTCGGGGTCGTAGCCGGTCTGCGTGGGCAGGTCGAACGCGACGCTGAGGCCGGTCTGCCCCTTGGCCAGGTTGGTGCGGTAGAGCGCGTTGGACGCGGCGGCCGTGGAGTGGCCGGCGTACGTCCGCATCACCCAGGGGCGGTCCTTCTGACCTGCGGCATCGCTCATGAGGTCAATGTAGGACGGTGGTTACCAGTGAGTCACCAGTCCCCGATGTGACAGATGCCTCACGCGGTGGCGGCCACCCGCTCGACCTCGATCGCGTGGGCGAGCCTGGTCAGGTGGGCCATCCGTCGCACGGCCGGGCCGGGGTTGCGGACCGTGAGGTGGTGGCCGGACAGCCAGGCGGCGCGGGTGGCGACCGCGAGCAGGCGCAGCGCGGTCGCGTCGATCGTCGTCACATCGGTCATGTCGATGACGACGTCGTCGTCGAAGCCCTCGAGCCGCTCGTAGATCGCGTTGCGGACCTCCCACGTGCTGCGCACGTCGAACGGCCCCTGCAGGACCAGGGTGGCGCCATCGGTGAAGATGTTCATCGGGTGCCCCTTCCCGACGTCCCCCGACGTCGCCGCGTGACTGCTGTCACCTCATAGACGCCGTTGTACTCCTTTCGGTTGCATCGCCGCCTCACCTTTTCGGCGAGTCGCGCCGGCGGCTCCCGACCGAGCTCCTGGTCGAGCTCCCGGGCGGGACGCGCCGTAGGCTCCGCACCATGGTCAACCTGACGCGCATCTACACCCGCACCGGCGACGCCGGACGGACCCGGCTCGGCGACATGAGCGAGACCTCGAAGACGGACCTGCGCCTCGAGGCCTACGCCTGCGTCGACGAGGGCAACGCCCACATCGGCGTCGCCCTCGCGCAGGGCGACCTCGACGACGACGTCGTCGCCGTCCTCACCCACGTGCAGAACGACCTCTTCGACGTGGGCGCCGACTTCTCCACGCCCGTCGTCCCCGACCCGGAGTACCCGCCCCTGCGCGTCGAGCAGGACTACGTCGACCGGCTCGAGGCCTGGTGCGACCACTACAACGAGGAGCTGCCGGCGCTGCGCTCCTTCATCCTCAACGGCGGCACCCTCGGGGCCGCCCACCTGCACGTGGCGCGGACCGTCGTACGACGTGCGGAGCGCGCCGGCTGGGCGGCGTGGGCCGAGCACGAGGAGACGATGAACCTGCTCGCGATCACCTACCTCAACCGGCTCTCCGACCTGCTCTTCATCCTCGCCCGCCACGCGAACCGCGCGAACGGCGACGTGCTCTGGGTCCCCGGCGGCGAGCGGGGCTAGCTAGCGGTCGGCCGCGGTTCGGGCCGCGGGTCGGTCGCGCACCACCCGAGGTAGCCCGTGGCCAGGCCCACGAGCGCCATCCCGGCCACGCCGGTCGGGGCGAAGATGTGGCCGACGTGGACGAGCAGCGCCCCCGGCACCACCAGCAGGCCCGGTGCCGCCACCGGTCCCAGCCGCCGCAGCGCGTCGGCTGCGACGACCGCGGCGCACACGACCAGCGCCACCGATCCCACGTCCCCGATCCGCCCGCCGATCACGAAGAGGAAGCGCACCTCGTCGGGTCGCGGGACGCCCTCGCCCAGGCGCCAGGTGACGTAGCCGGCCCCGATGCCGCTGATGACGTCGAGCGCGGAGTAGGCCGTGGCGTAGAGGTAGGCCGTGAGCACCACGACGACGGCGACCGGATCGCGTCGCTGCCTCACGAGCGCCGCGAGCGCGAGGCCGACGAGCGGAAAGACGACCAGGCCCGCCACGTGGAGCATCGTCCAGCGCGGGGCCGAGGCGTGGCTGAGCGAGTGCGGGTGGAACATCCCCGCGACGGCGAGCGTGAGCCCCGGCAGGGCGATCAGGACGGCTCGGGACGGCATGGTCATCCCCTGACGGTAGACCGTTGACACGTGACCAAATGGTCACCTAATGTCGAGCCATGGACGAGGTGTTCAGGGCGCTGGCAGACCCGACCCGTCGGGCCCTGCTGGACGCGCTCTTCACCGAGGACGGCCAGACCCTCACCGCCCTGGAGGGACGGGTGCAGATGACCCGGTTCGGCGTCATGAAGCACCTGAGGGTGCTCGAGGAGGCCGGCGTGGTGACCACGCGCAAGCAGGGCCGCGAGAAGCTGCACTTCCTCAACCCCGTCCCGGTCCGGCTCGTCCACGACCGCTGGGTGAGCAAGTACGCCGAGCCCTGGGCGGCGACGCTCAGCGGCCTCAAGAGCTATCTGGAGGATGAGGACATGAGCACCGTCAAGACCGTCTCGTGGGAGCAGGGCACCGCACCCGTCGCCGCCGGCACCGCCGTCTTCGAGGTCTACATCAAGACCACGCCCGAGCGGCTGTGGGAGGCGATCACCGACCCGCAGCAGCGCGCGATCTACAGCTTCGGGGTCGGCGTGCAGAGCGACTGGACCACCGGCTCCGACTACGTCGCCGGCGTGCCCGGCACCGTCGACATCTCGAAGGGCACGAACGTCGAGGTCGACCCGCCCCGCCTGCTCGTGCAGACCTTCGAGGCGCTGTGGAGCGACGAGGTCAGGGCCCAGGGCACCACCCGGGTCACCTGGCAGATCGTCCCGGTCGGCACGTCGTGCCGGCTCACCGTGATCCACGACGGCCTGCCCGACCAGGCCAACCCCGAGCTCTACGGCGGCTGGCCGATGATCCTGTCCGGCCTCAAGACCCTGCTCGAGACCGGCGAGAGCCTCGACACCCCCGGCTCGCTGATGTACTAGGAGGCGGACGGGACCTCTGCCCGCGACTCGCGGGCGGAGGGGACGACGAGAGCCGCCGGCAGCAGCAGGAACGCGACCACCAGGAGCGCCTTGAGGGTGCCGACCTCGTCGCCGATGAAGCCGAGGAAGGGCGGACCGGCCAGGAACGCGGCGTAGCCGATGGTCGACACCACACTCACCCGCGAGGCGGCGCGGACCGGGTCGTCGGCCGCGGCGCTCATCCCCACCGGGAAGCCGAGCGAGGCGCCGACGCCCCACAGCACGATGCCGAGGACCACGAGGACCGGCTGCGTGGTGAACACGATGAGCAGCACCCCGGCGCCGGCCACCACCATCGTCGACCACAGGACGACGACACGCCCGAAGCGGTCGATGAGGCCGGTGCCGATGAAGCGGCCCACGGTCATGGCGGTCACGAAGACCGCGAACCCGGCGACGCCCATGGCGTGGGACACGTCGTGCCCGTCGACCAGGGCGACGGCCAACCAATCGTTGGCGGTGCCCTCCGTCATGGCGAGCGCGAGCACCATCACCCCGATCATCAGCGTGCGCGGCTCGAGCCAGGCGCGGGCGGCCGAGACGTGGTGCTCCTCATGGGCATCGGCCACCGGCAGGAACGCCGGCGAGGTCCTGAGCACGAGCACCAGCGCGAGCACCACGATCGTCACCAGGTGCACGGCTGCCGGCAGGTCGAGCTCGACGACCAAGGCGCCGAGCAGCGCCCCGACCACGGTGCCACCGCTGAAGCCGGCGTGGAAGCGCGGCATGATCGTGCGGCCGAGGCCACGCTCGACCTCCGCCGCCTCGACGTTCATCGCGACGTCCCACACGCCGATGCCGAGGCCGTAGACGAAGAGGCCGGCCACCGTCACGGGGAGCACGTGGCCGAGGCTGAGCGCAGCCGCGAGCATGCCGACCGAGGCCGCGCCGGCACCGAGCCGCACGATGCGGACGGTCCCCCACCGGTTGATCAGCGCCCCGGTCGTCGGGAGTGCCGCGACCGAGCCGACGGCAATGGACAGCAGCACCAGGCCGAGCTGGCCGTTGGTGAGGTCGAAGCTCGAGCGCACCTCGGGGATGCGCGAGACCCAGCTGGCGAAGACCAGCCCGTTGAGGAAGAACGTCAGCCCGACGGCGTTGCGGGCGGCGGTCAGCTGGGGCACGGCTCTCCTCGTGGCGCAGGCGATCGAAACGTTTCGATCGAATCGATTCGATGCTAGTCTCTCCCCCGTGCCCGGATCAACTCGCACCCCGACCCTGGCCGACGTGGCCGCGGCCGCAGGCGTGTCGCTGTCGACCGCGTCCCTGGCGTTCTCCGGCAACAAGCCCGTCTCCGCGTCGACCCGCGAGCGTGTCCTCGCCGCGGCCGGATCCCTCGGCTACACCGGACCCAACCCGCTCGCGCGCAACCTGCGCCAGGGCCGCAGCGGTGTCGTCGGGATCGCGGTCGGTCCGCTGAGCACGGCGTTCCGCGACCCGGCTGCCCTGCCGATGCTCGACGCCGTGTCCGAGGTGCTGGAGGCCGCCGGCATGGGCCTGCTCCTGATGGGCGACAGCGTCGAGCACGCCCGTCTCCCCCTCGACGCGGTGATCTACCAGATCTGCGGCCAGGAGACGTGGGCGGCGTACGACGACCTCGTCGCGCGCGACGTGCCCCTGGTCGTCGTCGAGGGGCCGGCATGGCCCGGTGCCACGTTCATCGACATCGACCACCGCGCAGGGGCGGCGGCGGTGGCGCACCACCTGCACGACCTGGGGCACCGCCGCGTCGCGACCCTCACCCTCCAGGAGTCGCACCCGCAGCGCGAGCGCGAGGCCGGGCTGCGCGAGGTGTTCCCCGACGCCGTCACGATCGGCCGGTGCGTGAGCGACCTCGCCGCCACCCAGGAGATGGTGTCCGCCTTCCTCGACGGCGAGCCGGACGTGACGGCCGTCGTGTGCCAGAGCGACGTCCAGGCCGCCGGCGTCGTGCTCGAGGCCCGCCGGCGCGGCATCGACGTGCCGGGCGGGCTGAGCGTCGCCGGCTTCGACGGCATCGACACCCCGTGGCTCGACCTCGACCTCACCACCGTGGTCCAGCCCTTCGCCGAGAAGGGGCGCGCGACCGCGCGAGCCGCGCTCGCGCGCACCAACGACGAGCCGGCCGACGACGTGGTGCTCCCGGTCGAGCTGCGCCTGGGCGCCTCGACGGGGCCGACCGTGTCGCGCTAGCGGCGGTTCCAGTCGGTGCCGGGCGGGCCGGACTCGAGCCAGGCCTGGAAGCCGGTGAGGGACGCCTCGCTCATCGCGATCTCGAGCGGCTCGCCGCTGTAGTGGCACGACGCCACGACGTGGCCGTCGTAGAGCGACATCTCCTCGGGTCCGGCGGGTGCCCGCCGGCCGGAGTACTCCAGCAGGTCGCGTGCCCACACGCGCTTCGGGCGGGGCGAGAGCGAGAAGATCCGGAACCACTCCAGGGACTGGCCGGAGTAGCGCCCGATGCCGAGCAGCCAGCCACGGCCGGGGTGCTCGGGACGGACGCGGTAGCTCAGCTCGAAGGTGCCGCCGTGGCGGGCGAGGAGGCGGCGCCGCACGATGAGGGTGATGCCGTAGAGCAGGGCAAGCAGCAGGAAGAGCCCGACCAGGTCGAGCAGCCACTCCCAGACCGGCATCCACGCATCCCTTCGACCGCCCGGGGCGGTCCGACCAGAAACACCGAGAAAGACAAGATGAGCGCACGAACCCGAGGGCTCGTGCGCTCACCCTAGCGCCAGTGTCTTGACGCCTGTCAGGAGGCCCGCTCCGCGGCACGCACGCGTGCCTCGGCGCGACGGACCTTCTCCTGCGCCTCGTCGTCGTTCTCGCCCGCCTGCTTGCAGCGCTCGAGCTCGGCCCGCGCGTGCTCCAGGTCGATCTCGTGCGACATCTCGGCCCGCTCGGAGAGGATCGAGACGCGGTTGTCCGCGACGGACAGGAAGCCGGCGTCGACCGCCGCGATCCAGGTCTCGCCGTCGACGGTCTGGACGTCCACGACACCCTCGATGATCGAGGAGAGCAGCGGAGCGTGGTTCGGCAGGATGCCGACGTCGCCCTCGGTGGTGCGGGCGATGACCATGGTGGCCTGGCCCGACCAGACGAGCCGGTCGGCAGCGACCAGCTCGACCTGGAGGACCTTGCCGGAGGACTCTGCCATCAGAGGCTCTTCTGGATCTCGGCCCACTTCTGCTCGACGTCGTCCAGACCGCCGCACATGAAGAAGGCCTGCTCGGCCACGTGGTCGTACTCGCCGTCGGCGATCTTGTTGAACGCCTCGATGGTGTCGGCCACCGGGACGGTCGAACCCTCGATGCCGGTGAACTGCTTGGCGACGTAGGTGTTCTGCGACAGGAAGCGCTGGATGCGACGCGCACGCGAGACGATGATGCGGTCCTCCTCGGAGAGCTCGTCGACACCGAGGATCGCGATGATGTCCTGGAGCTCCTTGTTGCGCTGCAGGATCTGCTTGACCCGCACCGCGCAGCGGTAGTGGTCGTCGCCGATGTACTGCGGGTCGAGGATGCGCGAGGTCGACGTCAGCGGGTCCACGGCCGGGTAGATGCCGAGCGAGGCGATCTCGCGCGACAGCTCGGTCGTGGCGTCCAGGTGGGCGAACGTCGTGGCCGGGGCCGGGTCGGTGTAGTCGTCGGCGGGCACGTAGATCGCCTGGAGCGACGTGATCGAGTGACCACGCGTCGAGGTGATGCGCTCCTGCAACTGGCCCATCTCGTCCGCCAGGTTGGGCTGGTAGCCCACGGCGGACGGCATGCGGCCGAGCAGCGTGGAGACCTCGGAGCCGGCCTGGGTGAAGCGGAAGATGTTGTCGATGAAGAGCAGCACGTCCTGCTTCTGCACGTCGCGGAAGTACTCCGCCATCGTCAGGGCGGACAGGGCGACCCGCAGGCGCGTGCCCGGCGGCTCGTCCATCTGGCCGAAGACGAGGGCGGTCTGGCCGAGGACGCCGGCCTCCTCCATCTCGACGATGAGGTCGTTGCCCTCACGGGTGCGCTCGCCGACACCGGCGAACACCGACACACCACCGTGGTCCTTCGCGACGCGCGCGATCATCTCCTGGATGAGCACGGTCTTGCCGACGCCGGCACCGCCGAACAGGCCGATCTTGCCGCCCTGGACGTAGGGGGTGAGGAGGTCGATGACCTTGATGCCGGTCTCGAACATCTGGGTCTTCGACTCCAGCTGGTCGAACGCGGGCGCCTTGCGGTGGATGCCCCAGCGCTCGGCAGGCTCGAAGGTCTCGCCCTCGGCGAGGTTGAGCACGTCGCCGGTGGTGTTGAACACCTTGCCGAGCGTCGCGTCGCCCACCGGCACGGTGATGGACTCACCGGTGTCGATGACCTGCCCGCCGCGGACCAGGCCGTCGGTCGGCTTCATCGAGATGGCACGGACCATGCCGTCACCGATGTGCTGGGCGACCTCGAGGATGATCGAGTGGGTCTCGCCGCTCAGCTGGAACTCGCACGTCAGCGCGTTGTAGAGGGGCGGCATGGCGTCGGTCGGGAACTCGATGTCCACGACCGGGCCGATGACGCGGGCGATGCGGCCCACTCCGCCTGCAGAGGTGGTCTCCGCGGACTCGTTGATGGTGGCAGTCATATCTCATTCACTCCCGGCTTGTGCGTCGGCGAGCGCGTTGACGCCACCGACGATCTCGCTGATTTCCTGTGTGATGCCAGCCTGGCGAGCCTGGTTGGCGATGCGCTTGTACTTCTTGATGAGCTCGTCCGCGTTGTCCGTCGCGGCCTTCATCGCCTTCTGGCGGGCGGCGAGCTCGGAGGCTGCCGCCTGCAGCAGGGCGAAGAAGATCCGGCTCTGGACGTAGCGCGGCAGCAGGGAGTCGAGGACGTCGGACGGCGACGGCTCGAACTCGTAGAGCGGCAGCAGGTCGCCCTCCTCGGGCGCCTCGGTGCCCTCGACGACCTCCAGCGGCAGCAGGCGTACGGCGGTCGGCTCCTGGCTCAGCATCGAGCGGAAGCGCGTGTAGACCACGTGGACCTCGTCGACACCGCCGTCGCCCTCCTCGGCGAGGAAGGTCTCGATGAGGCGGGCGCCGATCTCGGCCGCCACGTCGTAGGTCGGCTGGTCGGAGTGACCCGTCCAGGCCTGCACCACGGGGCGCTGGCGGAACTTGAAGTAGGCCTCGCCCTTGCGTCCGGAGATGTAGAGGTCGACCTCCTTGCCCTCGCCCTTGAGCTTCTCGATGAGGCGCTCGGCCTCCTTGAGCACGCTCGAGGAGTAGGCACCCGCCAGTCCGCGGTCGGAGGTGACGATCAGGAGCGCCGCCCGCTTCGGGTTCTCCGGCTCGAGGGTGAGGGCGTGGTCGACGTTGGAGAACGTCGCCACGGCCGACACCGCACGGGTGAGCTCACGGGCGTACGGCGCTGCGGCCTGGGCCCGCTGCTGCGCCTTGATGATCCGGGACGCGGCGATGAGCTCCATGGCACGCGTGATCTTCTTCATCGACTCCGTCGACTTGATCCGCGCGCGGTACTCGCGTACCGAGAGAGCCATGGTTCAGCCTCGCTTCTGCTTGACGATCTGCTCCTGCTCGACGTCCTCGTCCTCGAGAGCGACGTGCTCCTCCTTGCCGGCCTTGATGCTCTGGCCGTCGGAGGTCTCGAACTGGTCGAGGAAGGAGTCGTAGGCCGCCGCGAGCTGGTCCTCGGTGGAGTCCTCGAACTTCTGGGTCTCGCGGATGCCGGCGAGGATGCCCTCGTGGCTGCGGCGCAGGTAGTCGAGGAACTCGTTCTCGAAGCGCAGCACGTCGTCGGTCGGGACCTTGTCGAGACGGCCCGACGTGCCGGTCCACAGGGAGACGGTCATCTCCTCGACCGGGTACGGCGAGTACTGCGGCTGCTTGAGCAGGGCCATCAGGCGCTGGCCGCGGTCGAGCTGCTGGCGCGAGGCGGCGTCGAGGTCGGAGGCGAACATCGCGAAGGCCTCCATGGCGCGGAACTGCGCCAGGTCGACCTTGAGCGAGCCGGTGACGGCCTTCATCGCCTTCGTCATCGCCGAGCCACCCACGCGCGAGACCGAGACACCCACGTCGATCGCCGGGCGCTGGTTGGCCGCGAACAGGTCGGACTGCAGGAAGATCTGGCCGTCGGTGATCGAGATGACGTTGGTCGGGATGAACGCCGAGACGTCGTTGGCCTTGGTCTCGATGATCGGCAGGCCGGTCATCGAGCCTTTGCCCATGTCGTCGGAGAGCTTCGCGCAACGCTCGAGCAGCCGGCTGTGCAGGTAGAAGACGTCACCGGGGTACGCCTCGCGGCCCGGCGGGCGACGCAGCAGCAGCGACACGGCGCGGTAGGCCTCGGCCTGCTTGGTCAGGTCGTCGAACACGATCAGGACGTGCTTGCCGGCGTACATCCAGTGCTGGCCGATGGCCGAGCCGGTGTAGGGGGCGAGGTACTTGAAGCCGGCCGAGTCGGACGCCGGGGAGGCCACGATGGTGGTGTACTCCAGCGCGCCGGCCTCCTCGAGGGCGCCACGCACGGAGGCGATGGTCGAGCCCTTCTGGCCGATGGCGACGTAGATGCAGCGCACCTGCTTGTCCGGGTCGCCGGACTCCCAGTTCTGCTTCTGGTTGATGATCGTGTCGATCGCGATCGTGGTCTTGCCGGTCGCGCGGTCGCCGATGATGAGCTGGCGCTGGCCGCGGCCGACGGGCGTCAGGGCGTCGATCGCCTTGATGCCGGTGGCGAGGGGCTCGTGCACCGACTTGCGCACCATCACGCCGGGAGCCTGGAGCTCCAGCGCGCGACGCTCGTCGGAGGCGATGTCGCCGAGGCCGTCGATCGGGTTGCCGAGCGGGTCGACGACACGGCCGAGGTAGTTCTCGCCGACGGGGACCGAGAGGATCTCGCCCGTGCGTCGCACGGTCTGGCCCTCCTCGATCTTGTCGAAGTCACCCAGGACGACGACACCGACCTCGCGGGTGTCGAGGTTGAGGGCGAGGCCGAGGGTGCCGTCCTCGAACTCGAGCAGCTCGTTGGCCATGACCGAGGGCAGTCCGCTCACGCGGGCGATGCCGTCGGCGGCCTCGGCAACCGTGCCGACCTCTTCCTTCGTGGCCGAGTCGGGCTTGTAGTCCGACACGAAGCGCTGAAGCGCGTCCCGGATCTCGTCCGGACGGATGGACAGCTCCGTCATTTCATCTCACCTGTTCTCTGGGTCTGCTGCTCGAAAAGTTCTTGGATGTCGATCGTGATCAGCCGGCCAGCTTGCGCCCGGCGTCGTCGAGGCGGCTGGAGACCGTCCCATCGATGACGTCGTCACCGATCTCGACACGGATGCCGCCGATGACCGCGGGGTCCACGACGACGTTGAGGTGGATCGCGCGGCCGTAGGTGCTCGACAGCGAGGCGGCGAGCCGCTCGCGGTCGGCGTCGGCGAGCGGGCGGGCGACGTGCACGGTGGCCACGCCCTGGCCGCGGACCTCGGCGGCGATCCTCTGGTAGGCCGCGATGGCCACGCCCACCGTGCGGTGGCTGCCCGACAGCGACTGCTGCACGAGCGACACCGTGGCGGGCAGGGCCTTGCCGCCGAAGAGGCTGTCGACCAGTCCCGACTTGTCGGCACGCGTGCGCGCCGGGTCGGAGAACGCGTCGCGCAGCTCCGGGTTGGCCTGCACCAGCTGGGCCACCTCGAAGAGCTCGTCCTCGAGCCGGCCGGCGTCGTCGCCGGTGGAGCGCACCGCCGCGACCACGCCCAGCTGCTCGAGCGCGTCGCCCAGGTCACGACCCGACGTCCACCGCTGCGACACCGCGGCGGTGACGACCTCGAGGGCCTCTGTCGAGACCTTGCCGGCGAGCACTCCGCGGAGCAGCTCGGCCTTGGCCTCGCCCGGGATCGAGACGTCGGTCGCGACGCGGCGCAGCGCCGGCTCGGCGCGGAGCAGGTCCGCCGTCCCGAACAGGTCCTGCGCCACCTTGCCCAGGTCGCCGGTGCCCGGGAGCACGGCGGCGGCTGCGGCGTAGGCGTCTGCGGACGCACCTCGCATCATCAGTTGACACTCCCCGAGGTGGAGCCGTTCTGCGCCTCGAGGTCGGCGAGGAAGCGCTCGACGACGCGGCTCTGGCGAGCCTCGTCCTCCAGGCTCTCGCCCACGATGCGCCCGGCCAGGCCGGTCGCGAGCGTGCCGACCTCGGCACGGAGCGAGGTGACCGCCTGCTGGCGCTCGGCCTCGATCTGCGCCTTGCCGTGCTCGACGATGCGCGTGGACTCGGCCTGGGCCGACTCCCGCATCTCGGCGACGATCTGGGCACCCTGCTCGCGCGCCTCCTCGCGGATGCGCGCCGCCTCGTGCCGGGCGTCGGCGAGCTGCTTCTCCAGCTCGGCGAGCTTGGCGTCGGCCTCGGCCTGCTTGGACTCGGCCGCGGCGATGCCGCCCTCGATCGCCTGCGTGCGCTCGGCGAACGTCTGCTCGAAGCGAGGCGTGACGTACTTCCAGATGAGGAAGAGCAGCAGGCCGAAGATGACGAGCGAGAGTGCGAACTCGACCGGCACGAAGCCGAGCGGGTTCTCCGGCGCGTGGCCGCCCTCGGTCTCGCCCTCGGCAGCGGCGAGGATGATCAGATTCTGCATGGCAGTCCTTCGTCAGTCGTGCAGGCGGGTCGTGTCAGAGAACGAACGCGAGCGCGATACCGATGATGGCGAGCGCCTCGGCCAGGGCGAAGCCCAGGATGGCGATCGACTGGAGGCGGCTCTGGGCCTCGGGCTGACGGGCCACACCGGAGATGTAGGCCGCGAAGATCAGGCCGATACCGACACCGGGGCCGATGGCCGCGAGTCCGTAGCCGATCATGTTGAGGTTGCCGTCCACGGCAGTTTCCTTTCGGTTGGTGCTACTTCAGGTAGGGGTGGAGCAGATCAGGGTGGTGCGGGTCGCTCAGTGCTCGTCGGCGAGCGCGCCGGAGATGTACATCGCGTTGAGCAGGGTGAAGACGTAGGCCTGCAGGAACTGGACCAGCAGCTCGAGGAAGCCGATGGCGATGGCGAGCAGCCACGCCGCGGGACCCGCGACGTAGCCGATGCCGCCGTACTGCAGGAGGAAGAGGCCGCCGGTGGTGAACAGGATCATCAGCAGGTGCCCGGCGAACATGTTGGCGAAGAGTCGCAGCGCGAGGGTGACCGGGCGGACCAGGATGTTGGAGAAGAACTCCAGCGGGACCAGCAGCGGGTACATCGCCGGGCTGACGCCGCTCGGCACGCTCTGGAGCTTGAGGTAGCCCAGAAGACCGTGCTTCTTGATGCCGACCGCGTTGTAGATGATCCAGCTCAGCGCAGCGAGCGCGTAGGCCATCGAGGCACGCGAGAACGTCGGGAACTGGATCGCGGGGATCGAGGCCATCACGTTGTTGATCAGGAGGAAGAAGAAGATCGTCACCAGGTAGGGCACGAACTTGATGAAGTCGTGGCTGCCGATGATGTCGCGGCCGATCGAGTTGCGGACCATGCCGTAGGCGGACTCGCCGGCGAACTGCATCCGGCCGGGGACCAGCTGCGGACGGCGGAAGGCGATCCAGAAGAACCCGAACACGATGACCGCGCCCAGGAGCAGCTGCACCATGGGCTTGGTGACCGCGATGTCACCGATGTGGAACAGCGCCTGCTTGGAGAAGTCGAAGCTGTTGGGGCCAGGGGCGACGAACTCGTCCCCGGACGCCGCCATCGTGATGCCGAACATCGAGTCAGTCTCCTACTGCCTTGTTGAACCGTGCGTACGTCATGTAGATCCCGAAGCCAGCACCGACGAGGATGCCGATCGCCACGAGGAAGTTCGTTCCGAGCCACCGATCGAGCGCCCAGCCCGCCAGCCCGTAGAGCGCCACGCCCGAGACGATGTAGCCGAAGGCGTGCCAGGGGTCGCCCTTGGGGGTGTCGTCGTCGGGTGAGGCCGTCGGGGGAAGCTGTCGAGCCATCGCAGACCGGACACTAGCAGCGGAATCAGTCATCGCTCACCCCCGGGGTGATCGGCCGGAGCACCCGTCCGCACGGTCTGGGTGAGGTGACCCTCACCAGCCTCCTCGGGGAGGTCGTAGACCGGGATCCGCTGCCGCACGGAGGACAGCACCTGGCCCGCCAGCCAGAGCAGCGTCACGACGATGACCCCGGCCGCGAACCAGCTCGGCCGGAGGGTGTCGGGGCCGATGCCGGACCGGTCGATCGCGGCCACACCCAGGGCCAGCACGAGGAGCTGGAGCGCGTAGGTCATCAGCGCGACCAGGAGCGACGCCGACGGCATCACGCGCGCGACCGTGGAGACGATCGCGAGGCCGAACCCGAAGACGGCGAGCGTGAGCACTCCCCCGACGGCGGCGCCGACGACCGCGGGACGTCCGTCGGCGAAGCCGGCCAGCACGACGAGCAGCAGGAGCGCGACGGCACCTGCGCCCCAGGCACCGAGGAGCGGCGACGACCCGGTGCGGGTCGTGTGCTTCGACTCGGTCGTCATGGCGGCGGCCTGTCTCTCAAGAGGTCGGGTGCGACTCAGTTGGGAAGCAGTTCTGGACTGCTCGTGAAAGTTATCACAAAGTCCCCGAGTGCCTCGAACCGGGGTCAGGCAACCGTCTCGCCAGTGCCTCCCCCGGTGCTCCCGGAGGCCTCCACGACACCCTGTTCGGCGGCTGGGGTCAAGTCGTCGTCCCCGGGCTGCGCCGGTTCCTCGACGCGACCCTCGACGACCGCGTTCTCCGGCAGCCCGGTGTTGCCCAGGCCCGTCTTGGGCGGTCGGTGCACCTTCGGGAGCACGAACGTCAGCAGGACGGTCACCGCGAGCATCGAGCCCACCGCCCACCAGACCCAGGCGTCGCTCACGAGGCTGACGATCACCGCCCCGGTGGAGATGGTGAACGCCCACATCCACATGATCAGCACGGCACGGCGCTGGGAGTGCCCGATCTCGAGGAGGCGGTGGTGCAGGTGCTGCTTGTCGGCGCTCATCGGCGAGCGGCCGGCGCGGGTGCGTCGTACGACGGCGAGCACGAGGTCGACCATCGGCACCATCAGCAGCGAGATGGGCAGCAGCACCGGCAGCACGGTCACGAAGAGGCTGTTGCCCTCGGTGGCCGGCATCCCGACGAACTGGCCGGTCAGCGTGAGTGCGCTCGCCGAGAGCACCAGCCCGATCAGCATCGAGCCGGAGTCACCCATGAAGAGCCGCGCGGGGTGGAAGTTGTGCGGGAGGAAGCCCGCGCACGCGCCCGCGAGGGCGGCGCTGAGCAGGGCACCGGTGGTCGCCAGGGTCAGGTTGTTCTGGTCCGAGACCATGTAGCAGTAGAAGAAGAACGCGGCCGCGCCGATGCCGACCACTCCGGCGGCCAGCCCGTCGAGGCCGTCGACGAAATTGACCGCGTTCATCGTGCCGATCACCACGACCAGCGTCAGCAGTGCGCCCTGGGCGTCGTCGAGGGAGAACTGCACGCCGTCGGGGCCCGGGAAGTAGTAGAACCGCACGCCCAGCGCGACCAGCAGGCCGGCGGCGAGCACCTGCCCGCCGAGCTTGGTCAGCGCGTCGAGCTCGAAGATGTCGTCGATGACGCCGACCGCGCACACCAGCGCGCCCGCCAGCAGCACGACGCCGGCGTCGTTGAAGACGAAGAACTCGCTCTGGTTGCCGAGGAACGGCAGCCGTTGCGCGACGACGTAGGCGGCGACGAGGCCGCCCAGCATCGCGAGGCCGCCGAGGTAGGGAATGGGCTCCGCGTGGACGTCGCGGTCACGCACCTGCGCGACGGCTCCCGTGCGCAGCGCGATCTCGCGCGCGACGACGGTGAGCAGGTAGGTCACCGACAGGGCGACCAGGAAGACGAGGAGGTATTCCCGCACGGCCCGCCGTCAGTCCTCGTCCGCGAGCACCACGCCGTGCTCCTCGAGGGCCGCGTTGAGCGTCTCGACCGACAGCGCGCCCAGGCGCAGGACGCGTCCCTCCGGGACCGTGCAGTCGATGATCGTGGACGCCTCGCCACCCGGCGAGGTGCCGGCGTCGACGATCACGGAGACCGAGTCGCCGAGCATCTCCTCGGCCTGGTCGGCGTCGGTCGCGGCGGGCAGGCCCGTGGTGTTGGCCGAACTGACGGCGAGCGGGCCGGTGCGCTCGAGCACGGCGAGGGCGACCTCGTCGTCGGGCATCCGCACCGCGACGGTGCCGCGGGTCTCGCCGAGGTCCCACATGAGCGAGGCCTGCTGGCGGCACACGACGGTCAGCGGGCCGGGCCAGAACTGCTCGACGAGCGCGCGTGCCCACGTGGGCACGCCCTCAGCGAGCGCATCGAGGGTCGTCGCCGCGGAGACGAGCACCGGCGGGGGCATGTCGCGCCCGCGGCCCTTGGCCTCGAGCAGCGCCTTCACGGAGTCGTGCGAGAAGGCGTCGGCGGCGATGCCGTAGACGGTGTCGGTGGGGATGACCACCAGCTCCCCGCGTCGTACGGCGCCGGCGGCTGCGGTCACCGCAGCCTCGCGCTCCTCCTCGGTCGAGGTCTCGAACCTGTCCACGCTGCTCATCGTGCCAGCCTCGCCGTCACGTAGCGCGCCCGACCCGCGAGGTCGAGGTGGTCGGCGACGTCGGCCCAGCGCCCGGACGCGGCGAAGACGGCGGGTGCGGACTCCCCCTGCACGTCGGCGTGCTCGGCGCCCACCACTCCCCCGGGGCGCAGCAGCAGCGCCGCCCGCCGCTCGAGGACGCGCATCGCGTCGAGGCCGTCCTGGCCGGAGAACAGCGCGAGGTGGGGGTCGTGGTCGCGTGCCTCCGCGGCCACCGACTCCCACGCCTCGAGCGGGATGTAGGGCGGGTTGCAGACCACCACGTCGACCGTGCCCGCGAGGTCGTCGAAGGCCGTCGCCAGGTCACCGTGGCGCAGGTCGACGCCGGTGCCGGCCAGGTTGCGCTCGGCCCAGGCCAGGGCGCCCTCGTCGAGCTCCACCGCGTGGACCTCCGCACCGGGGACCTCGTCGGCGACCGCCCGGGCGATCGCGCCCGAGCCGGTGCAGAGGTCGACCACGACCGGCGCCGGGAGCGTGGACGCCGCGTCGATCGCCCACCCGGCCAGCAGCTCGGTCTCGGGGCGTGGCACGAAGACCCCCGGCCCGACGGCCAGCTCGACGTGCCGGAACGCCGCGGTGCCGGTCAGGTGCTGCAGCGGCTCGCGGGCCGCGCGGCGCGCCACCAGGGCGTCGTACTGCTCTGCCTGAGCCGTGCTGAGGTCGTCGACGAGCGGCAGCCGCCCGAGGGGTACGTCGAGCACGTGGGCGAGCAGGAGGTCGGCATCGCGCTCCGGAGAGGCGACGCCCGCCTCCCGCAGCCCGGCCGCCGCGGCACGGCGTGCAGCACTGGCCCGCATCCGGCCCTCCACTCAGGACTCGAGCGCCGCGAGCCGGACCGCCATGTCGGCCCCGACGCAGGAGTCGAGGACCGGCTGCAGGTCGCCGTCGAGCACCTGGTCGAGGTTGTAGGACTTGTAGCCGGTGCGGTGGTCGGATATCCGGTTCTCCGGGAAGTTGTAGGTGCGGATCCGCTCGGACCGGTCGACCGTGCGCACCTGCGAGCGGCGCGCGTCGCTGGCCTCGGCGTCGGCGGCGTCCTGCGCGGCCTGGAGCAGCCGGCCGCGGAGGATGCGCATCGCCTGCTCCTTGTTCTGCAGCTGGCTCTTCTCGTTCTGGCAGCTCGCCACGATGCCGGTGGGCAGGTGGGTGATCCGGACGGCGGAGTCGGTCGTGTTGACGCTCTGCCCGCCGGGGCCGCTGGAGCGGTAGACGTCGATGCGCAGGTCGTTGTCGTTGATCTCGACGTCGACCTGCTCGGCCTCGGGCATCACCAGGACGCCGGCGGCGGACGTGTGCACGCGGCCCTGCGACTCGGTGACCGGGACCCGCTGCACGCGGTGCACGCCGCCCTCGAACTTCAGCAGGGCGTACGGCGCCTGGCCGGGCTCGACGGTCCCCCTGGCCTTGACGGCAGCGGTGACCGACTTGAAGCCGCCGAGGTCGGACTCGGTGGAGTCGAGGACCTCGACGCTCCAGCCGCGGGTCTCGGCGTAGCGGGAGTACATCCGGAGCAGGTCGCCGGCGAACAGCGCCGACTCCTCGCCGCCCTCCCCCGACTTGATCTCGAGGAGGGCGTCCTTGCCGTCGGCCGCGTCGCGCGGCACGAGCAGCCGGCGCAGCCGCTCCCCCGCGACCTCGCGCCGGTGCGACAGCTCGTCGGCCTCCTCGGCGAAGGCCGGGTCGTCGGAGGCGAGCTCGCGGGCTGCCTCGATGTCGTCACCGAGCTGGAGCCACTCCTGCCACGTCGTGACGACGGCGGTCAGCTCGGCGTACCTCTGGTTGAGCTGCTTGGCCAGCCGCTGGTCGGCGTGGGTCTCGGGGAGGGCGAGTCGCTGCTCGAGCTCGGCGTGCTCGGCACGCATGCCCTCGACGGCCTCGAACATCTCGCTCCACTCCTCCTGCTGGCACACCCATGGACAGACGACAAGGCGCCGGCCACCCGCGCGGAGCGGGCGACCGGCGCCTGACGTGGACTACTTGCTCTCGGCAGCAGCCTTCTTGCCGTAGCGGCTCTCGAACCGGGCGACGCGGCCGCCGGTGTCGAGGATCTTCTGCTTGCCGGTGTAGAACGGGTGGCACTGCGAGCAGACGTCGGCGTGGATCGAGCCGGAGGTCGCGGTGCTGCGGGTGGTGAACGACGCGCCGCACGTGCAGGTCACGGCGGTCTCGACGTAGTCGGGGTGGGTGTCCTTCTTCATGGGTGTCCTCTCGAGTTGTTCCGGGTCGCCCGCGTGGATCGCATGTGACGTGAACCGGAACCGACGGACAAGTGTGCCACCGGTCTGAACAGCGACGCCAATCCGGGAATTCCCGTCAGCGGCCGATCGCCTTGACCACGGCCTGCTGCGAGTCGGCAGCGGCGAGCTGCTTGCGCAGGTCGCCGACGACCGCGCCCTCGGCGGGCGCGAGCAGCTTCTCCTCGTGGCGGGTGCCCGACGCGGTGACGTCGACGGCCGGGACGATGCCCTTGGCCGCACGGTCGGCGCTGAGCGCGAGCTCGAGGTTCTCAGTGCCCGCGATCTCCTCGAGGAAGAACTCGTCGGTCGCCGAGCCGGTGCCGACCGCGACGGTGGCGAGCACGGTCAGTGAGCCGGCGTCCTCGATCTTGCGCGCGGCGCCGAAGAACTCCTTGGTCGGGTGGACCGCGGAGGCGTCGACGATGCCGGCGAGCACGCGGCCGTTGGCGGGCGCGGCGAGGTTGTAGGCGCGCCCGAGGCGGGTGAGCGAGTCGAGCAGCACGACCACGTCGTGGCCCAGCTCGACGAGCCGCTTCGCCCGCTCGATGGCGAGCTCGGCGACCAGGGTGTGGTCGGCGGGCTGCCGGTCGAACGTGGAGGCGACGACCTCGCCCTTGACCGCGCGCTGGAAGTCGGTGACCTCCTCCGGACGGGCGTCGACGAGCACGACCATGACGTGGCACTCGGGGTTGTTGGTCGTCACCGACCGCGCGATCGACTGGAGCAGCGACGTCGCGCCGGTCCGGGGAGGCGTGAGGATCAGGCCGCGCTGGCCCTTGCCGACAGGCGCGGCGATGTCGATGACCTGGCCGGTGAGGTCGCCCTCGACGGCCAGGCGCAGCCGCTGGTGCGGGTGGACCGGGACGGCGTCGTGGAACTCCGGACGCTCCTTGGCGCCCTCGGCCTCGGTGCCGTTGACGCTGTCGATGCGCACCATCGGGTTGAACTTCTCCCGACGCTCGCCCTCGCGCGGCTGGCGGACCTGGCCGACCACGGCGTCGCCGCGGCGGAGGTGGTACTTGCGCACCATCGACAGCGACAGGTAGACGTCCTCGGTGCCGGGCAGGTAGCCCGACGTCCGGACGAACGCGCAGTTGTCGAGCACGTCGAGGATGCCTGCTGCCGGGACGAGGACGTCGTCCTCGAGGATCGTGGTGTCGGGCTCGCTGCGGCCACCGGTGCGGACGGTCGTCCGGTCGCGGCCGCGACGGCGGCGGTTGCGGCGGCTGCCGCCCTCGCCGTCCTCGTCGTCGTCGAGGTCCTGGTTGTTCTGGGCGTTCTGGTTCTGGGCGTTCTGGTTGTTCTGCTGGGCACGCTGGTCGCCCTGCTTGGGGCCACCCTGCTGGTTCCCCTGCTGGTTCCCCTGCTGGTTCCCCTGCTGGTTCCCCTGCTGGTTCCCCTGCTGGTTGCCCTGCTGGCCCTTGTTCTGGCCCTTGCCCTGCTGGCCGGGCTGGTTCTGGCCCTTGGCCCGGTCCTGCTTCTGGCCGTCCTGCTTGCCGTCCTGCTTCTGGCCGTCATGCTTGCCGTCCTGCTTCTGGCCGTCCTGCGGGTCCGGGGACTGCTCGGGCTGGGCGCCGGCCTGGGGGTCCGCCTGCTTCTGCTCGGCCTGGTCGGCCTGGCGCTGCTTGCGGGTCCGGGTGCGGACGGTCGTCTGCGGGGCCGGCTGGTCGGAGGCGTCGTCGGACGGGGCCGCGTCGGACCGGGCGTCGGACGGGGCCGCGTCGGACCCGGCGTCGGAGGCGGTCCGTCCGGCGGGTGCCGTGCGGGGCGCCTCGGGCGCCTCGGGCGCCTCGGTGCGGGGGGCGTCGGCGGCGGGCGCCGGGCTGATCGGGGTGCCGGCGGCCTTGATGGCGTCGACGAGCTGGGCCTTCTTCATGGAGCCGGCACCGGCGATGCCGAGGCCCGCGGCCATCGACTTGAGGTCGGCCAGCAGCATCGAGCTGAGGCCGGACGGCTTGCTGGAGGACTTCGAAGCGGTCTTCTTGGCAGGCTTCGAGGGAGTCTCGGTCACGTGGATCCTTCGCACGTTGCGTCGCCTGCAGCCGGTCGAGCGGCCCGCGAGGCGGATGGTCGTGCCCGTGCTCGCGACGGATCGTCGGGACGGGCGGGTGCGCCGAACGGCGCGCCGTCAGGTTAGCAGCACGGCCCCGTCGGGCTCGATCGCGAGGTCGTGACACGCCCAGCCGTCCGGGCAGCTCGCGGTCAGCGCCGACGTGTCGGTCGCACCGAACGCCAGGACCGTCGGCCCGGCACCCGACACCACGGCGGGTACGCCGTCCGCGCGCAGGCGGCGGACGAGGGCCAGCGTCTCGGGCATGGCCGGCTCGCGCTGGTCCTGGTGGAGCCAGTCGCGGGTGGCGGCGAGCAGGTGCTCGGGCTGCCCGGTGAGCGCGGCGACCAGGAGCGCGGCGCGACCGGAGTTGGCCGCGGCGTCGGCGTGCGGCACCACGTCCGGAAGGAGCCCGCGGGCCACCTTGGTCTCCACGCCCGTCGGCGGGACGAAGGCGACCGCGGTGATCCGCGGGTCGACGCCCGCACGCACGGCGTACCACCGGTCGTCCTCGCGGCCGCTGATCACGAACCCGCCGTAGAACGCCGGGGCGACGTTGTCGGGGTGGCCCTCGAGGTCGGCGGCGAGGTCGAAGAGCGCCTCGTCGGAGGCGAGCAGCTGGCCGCCGGCGACGAGCGCCCGGGCCAGCACCACCCCCGCCACGATCGCGGCCGACGACGAGCCGAGGCCCCGGGCGTGCGGGATGACGTTGCGGCACGACACGCGCAGTCCCGGGGGCTGCTCCCCCATCAGCGCGAAGGCGGCGCGCATCGAGCGGACGACGAGGTGGGACTCGTCGCGGGGCACGCCGGTCCCGTCGGAGCCCGCGCCCGCGCCCTCGACCTCGACGACCAGGCCCTCCGGGAGGACCTCGGCCTCGAGCTCGTCGCGCAGCGAGAGGGCGAGGCCCAGCGAGTCGAAGCCCGGGCCGAGGTTGGCCGAGGTCGCCGGGACGGTGACCTGCACCGGCCCGTCGACGAACGGTGGCATCAGGCGAGACCGGCGGCCGCCGCGGCGGCCTCGACGTCGGCGTCCACCACGGTGTCCACGATGTCGCCGAACGACTCCAGCGCGGTGGCGGTGTCCTTCAGGCCGTGGCCGGTCACGGTGATGACCACCGTCTTCCCGGCATAGCTCTCGCCCGCGGCCAGCTCGGCGAGCAGCCCGGCGACGCCGGCCGCCGAGGCCGGCTCCACGAAGACGCCGTCACGGCGGGCGAGCTCGACCTGGGCGGACAGGATCTGGGCGTCCGACACGGCGGCGAAGCGACCCTCGGACTCCTTGGCCGCCATCTCCGCGAGGTGCCACGAGGCGGGGTTGCCGACGCGGATCGCGGTGGCCTTGGTCTCGGGGTCGGGGAACGGCTCGCCGGTCACCAGCGGCGCCGCGCCCTCGGCCTGGAAGCCGCGCATGACGGGCTTCTTCGTGGCGCGGCCGAGCTCGGCGTACTGCTGGTAGCCGAGCCAGTAGGCCGCGATGTTGCCGGCGTTGCCGACGGGCAGCAGGTGGTGGTCGGGCGCGTCGCCCAGGAAGTCGACGACCTCGAACGACGCGGTCTTCTGGCCCTGGAGCCGGACCGGGTTGACCGAGTTGACCAGCGCCACGGGGTAGTCGCGCGCGAGGCCCCGCGCCAGGTCGAGGCAGTGGTCGAAGTTGCCGCGCACCATGATGATCTGCGCGCCGTGCACGACGGCCTGCGCCATCTTGCCGGCGGCGATCTTGCCCTCGGGGATGAGCACGAGCGGCTTCAGCCCGGCCTTGGCGGCGTACGCGGCCATCGACGCCGAGGTGTTGCCGGTGGACGCGCAGACGACGGCCTGCGCGCCCTCGTGCTTCGCGACGGAGATGGCGGCGGTCATGCCGCGGTCCTTGAAGGAGCCGGTCGGGTTGTTGGCCTCGACCTTGAGCCACACCTGGCCGCCCGTGACGCCGGTCAGCCAGTCGGAGTGCACCAGCGGGGTGCCGCCCTCGCGGAGGGTGACGGCCTCGAGGCCCTCGGGGATCTCGAGGAGGTCGCGGTACTCCTCGATCACGCCGCGCCACTGGCCGTTGGTCGTGCTGGTCGTGGTGCTCATGCCGGTGCTCACTCGTCCCCTCCCTCGACGCGCATCACCGAGGTGACCTCGCGGACGATGTCCATGTCACGGAGCTGCTGCACGGTCGCGCTGAGCGCGGCGTCGGGCGCGGCGTGCGAGACGACGACGAGCTGCGCGTCGGCCCCGCGGCCCTCCTGCCGGACGGTCTGGATCGACACGTCGTGGTCGGCGAACGCGTTCGCCACCGCAGCGAGCACGCCCGCGCGGTCGTCGACGTCGATGGCGACGTGGTAGCGGGTGCGGGTCTCGCCCATCGGCTGCACCGCGCGATCGGCGTACGCCGACTCCCCCGCGCCGCGGGTGCCCGCGAGGCGGTTGCGGGCCACCGTGACCAGGTCGCCGAGCACGGCGCTGGCCGTCGGCGCGCCACCGGCCCCGGGTCCGTAGAACATCAGCTGGCCGGCCGCCTCGGACTCGACGAAGACCGCGTTGTAGGCCTCGCGGACGCTGGCGAGCGGGTGCGAGCGCGGGATCATCGCCGGGTGGACGCGGGCGGCGACCTGGTCGCCGCGCAGCTCGCAGATCGCGAGCAGCTTGACGACCGCGCCCATGTCACGCGCGCTGGCGACGTCGGCGGCGGTGACCTCGGAGATGCCCTCGCGGTAGACGTCGGAGGCGGTGACGCGCGAGTGGAAGGCGAGGCTCGCCAGGATCGCGGCCTTGGCGGCGGCGTCGAAGCCCTCGACGTCGGCGGTCGGGTCGGCCTCGGCGTAGCCGAGCTGCTGGGCCTCCTCGAGAGCCTCGGAGAAGCCGGCCCCTGAGGTGTCCATCTTGTCGAGGATGAAGTTGGTGGTGCCGTTGACGATGCCGAGGACGCGGGTGACCTTGTCACCGGCGAGCGACTCGCGCAGGGGGCGCAGGATCGGGATGGCGCCCGCGACCGCGGCCTCGTAGTAGAGGTCGCGCTCGGCCTTGGCGGCGGCCTCGAAGAGCGTCGGGCCGTCCTCGGCCAGCAGCGCCTTGTTGGCGGTGACGACGCTGGCGCCGTTCTCCAGCGCGGCGAGGATCAGCGAGCGGGCCGGCTCGATCCCGCCGATCACCTCGACGACCAGGTCGACGTCGTCGCGGGACACGAGCCCCGTCGCGTCGGTGGTGAGCAGGCCCTCGGGCACCTCGACCTCGCGGGGCGCGTCGAGGCGGCGCACGGCGACGCCCACCAGCTCGACGCGAGCACCCACCCGGGCCGTCAGGTCGTCGGCCTGCTCGGTCAGCAGCCGCACCACCTGCGAGCCCACGGCACCGCAGCCGAGCACCGCCACCTTGAGCGACTTCGCACCCTCACTCATCAAGAAACACCCACATCGGTCGCCAACAGGTCGGCGACAGTCTCTCGTCGCAGCACGGTGAAAGTCTTCCCGTCCCGAACTCCGATCACCGGAGGACGCAGCGCGTGGTTGTAGTTGGACGCCATGGATCTGCAGTAGGCGCCCGTGCCGGGGACCGCGACGAGGTCACCGGGAGCCACGTCGCCGGGCAGGAACTCGTCCTTGACGACGATGTCCCCGGCCTCGCAGTGCTTGCCCACCACGCGCGCCAGCGTCGGCGTCGCGTCGGAGGCGCGCGAGGCGATCGTGGCGGAGTAGTCGGCGTCGTAGAGGGCGGTCCGGATGTTGTCGCTCATCCCGCCGTCGACCGAGACGTAGGACCGGCGGGCGCCACCGTCGAGGGCGACCTCCTTGACGGTGCCGACCTCGTAGACGGTGCACACCGACGGGCCGACGATCGCGCGGCCCGGCTCGATGGAGAGCCGCGGCTCCGCGATCCCCAGCGCCCGGCACTCGTGCTCGACGATCTTGGTCATCTCGGTGGCCAGCTGGGAGGGGTCCGAGGGGTCGTCCTGCGTCGTGTAGGCGATGCCGAAGCCGCCGCCGAGGTCCATCTCGGGCATCTCGACACCGATCTCCTCGCTCACCTGCGCGTGCAGCGCGAGCACCCGCCGGGCCGCCACCTCGAAGCCCGCGGTGTCGAAGATCTGGCTGCCGATGTGGGAGTGCAGCCCGAGCAGCCGGAGGCCGGGGGCGGCGTGGACGCGGCGTACGGCCTCGAGGGCGTCGCCGCTCGCGATCGAGAACCCGAACTTCTGGTCCTCGTGCGCGGTGGCGATGTACTCGTGCGTGTGCGCCTCGACGCCGGCGGTCACGCGGATCATCACCCCGGTCGTGCGACCGAGCTCGGTCGTGATCGCGGCCAGCCGCTCGATCTCGTGGAAGGAGTCCACGATGATCCGGCCGACCCCGAGCTCGACGGCCCGCTCGAGCTCGCCGAGGGTCTTGTTGTTGCCGTGGAAGCCGACCTTCGCCATCGGGAAGCCGGCGCGCTCGGCGACGGTGAGCTCGCCGCCCGAGCACACGTCGAGGCTGAGGCCGTCCTCGGCCAGCCAGCGCGCCACCGTCGTGCAGAGGAACGCCTTGCCGGCGTAGAAGACGTCGTAGTCGGCGAACGCGTCGCGGAAGGCGACCGCCCGCGCGCGGAAGTCGGCCTCGTCGAGGACGTACGCCGGTGAGCCGTGCTCGCGCACCAGCTCGGGCAGCGGCACTCCCCCGACGGTCAGGACGCCGTCCGCCTTGACCGCGGTCTGCGACCAGAGGTGGTCGACGAGGGCGTTCGGGTCGGCCGGCTCACGCAGCCAGTGGGGTCCGCGCAGGGCACCGTCGGCGTGCGCCCAGCCGGACGGGTGGGCGGTCGGCACTGCCGATCACATCCTCTCGGGCGCGGAGACGCCGAGCAGGCCGAGGCCGTTGGCCAGGACCGTCTGCGTGGCGTGCACGAGCACGAGGCGCGCGAGGTTGGCCGGGGCGACGGGCTCGTCGCCCTGCGGCAGCATCCGGCACTCCTTGGTGTCGTACCACTTGTTGAAGACCGACGCGGTGTCCTCGAGGTAGCGCGCGATGCGGTGCGGCTCGCGCAGGTCGGCCGCACTGGCCACCACCCGCGGGAACTCGGCCAGCGCGCGCAGCAGCTCGCCGTCGCGCTCGTGGGCGAGCAGCGACGGGTCGAAGTCGTCGCCGGGCAGCCGCATGCCGAGCTCGTGGGCGTTCTCGGCCATCCGGCAGGTGCGCGCGTGGGCGTACTGCACGTAGTAGACCGGGTTGTCGTTGGACTGCTTGGCCCACAGCTCGAGGTCGATGTCGATCGTGGTGTCGTTGGTGTAGCGCGCCAGGACGTAGCGCGAGGCGTCCACGCCGATCGCCTCGACGAGGTCGTTCATCGAGATGACCGTGCCGTTGCGCTTGGACATCCGCACCGGCTGGCCGTCCTGGAGCAGGTTGACCATCTGCCCGATGAGGATCTCGAGGTTCTTGCGCGGCGTGTCACCGAAGGCGGCGCACATCGCCATCATCCGGCCGACATAGCCGTGGTGGTCGGCGCCGAGCAGGATGAAGCAGCGGTCGAAGCCGCGCTCGCGCTTGTCGAGGTAGTAGCCGAGGTCGCCGGAGATGTAGGCGGGCGTGCCGTTGGACCGCACGATCACGCGGTCCTTGTCGTCGCCGTACTTCTCGGTGCGCAGCCAGAGCGCGCCGTCCTCGGTGTAGGTGTTGCCCATCTCGGTGAGGCGCTCGATGGCGCGCTCGACCGCGCCGGAGTCGTGCAGCGACTTCTCGTGGAAGTAGACGTCGAAGTCGACGCCGAAGTCGTGCAGGTCGGACTTGATCTCGTCGAACATGAGGTTGACGCCGACCTCGCGGAAGACCTCCTGCGCCTCGTCGTCGGGCAGGTCGGTGACATCGGGGCGCTTGGCGATGACCTGGTCGGCGATCTCCCGGATGTAGTCGCCGCCGTAACCGTCCTCGGGGACCTCGCGACCGCGAGCCGACGCCAGGAGCGAGCCGGAGAACCGGTCGATCTGGGCGCCGTGGTCGTTGAAGTAGTACTCCCGGGTGACCTCGGCGCCGGAGAACTGGAGCACCCGGACAAGCGCGTCGCCGACCGCGGCCCAGCGGGTGCCGCCGAGGTGCAGCGGGCCGGTGGGGTTGGCCGAGACGAACTCGACGTTGATCTTCTCGCCGGCGAGCGTGGTCGCGGAGCCGTAGGACGTCCCGGCCGCGACGATGTCGGCGGCGACCTGGCCCTGGGCGCCTGCCTCGACCGTCACGTTGAGGAAGCCGGGACCGGCGACCTCGACCTCGCTGATGCCCTCGGACGCGCGGAGCCGGTCGGCGACGAGCTCGGCGAACGCCCGCGGGTTGGTGCCGGCACGCTTCGCGAGCTGCATCGCGACGTTGGTGGCGTAGTCGCCGTGGCCCTTCTGCCGCGGTCGCTCCACCGTGACCTGGGTCGGCACGCCGTCAGGAAGCGTGATCGCGCCGTCGGCCACGAGGGCTCCCAGCACGTCGACGATGGTCTCGGAGAGCTGATCGGGATTCACCGGGCAAGCCTATCGGCGGCGCCTGCCACCGACCGAACCGGTTTCACGCCGTGGCCCTCGCCGCCGACGGCCCGCGCTGCCCTAGGGTTCGGCCTGTGACGACGCACCCCACCTACGACCAGCTGATCGCCCTCCCGGCCTACGTCGAGCAGCCCGTGCCGATGCCGTTCGAGGACATCAACGGCCACCTCAACGTCCGCCACTACGTCGGGATCGCCAGCGAGGGCCTCGACGAGTCGCTCGTCGAGGTCGGCATCCCGCAGATGTGGCCGCTGACCCACCAGCAGGCGTGCTTCACCGCCGAGCACCACGTCACCTACCTCAACGAGCTCCAGACCGGCGACCAGATGTCGGCCCGCGTCCGTCTGCTCGGCCGCTCCGAGCGCGCCGCGCACGCGCTGGTCTACCTCCTCGACGAGACCGAGAAGGCCGTGTCCTGCGTGGTCGAGGAGATCTTCCTCCACATCGACCTCGAGACCCGGCGCACGGCACCCTGGCCGGCCGACGTCGCCGAGAAGATGGATGCCCGCATCGCCGAGCACGCAGCACTCCCCTTCCCCGCCGACACGTCCGGCTCCCTGGCCCTGCGCTGAGGCGGTTTCACGACCGCGCCGCCCGACCGGTAGTCTTCACCGCGCACTGGACCGGGTCTCCCGGGACGGCGCTGGCCTCCGTAGCTCAGGGGATAGAGCACTGGTTTCCGGTACCAGGTGCCGCAGGTTCGAATCCTGCCGGAGGCGCTCCACGAACACCCCGATGGACCTCGACCCGCACGGGTCGGGGTCCATCGCCCATTTCGGGCGGACCCGGGGCGTGACCCTGTGGCGGTCGTCTCGTTGGGCCAGCGAGGGAGTTACCCGCCGGTCACCTGACGGTCCGGGCCAGCACGTCTCCCCGTACCTCGGGAGGGAACGATGAACAGCACGACCAGGCGCCGGCTCGGCGGCGCCCTCGCGATCGGCCTCAGCGCAGGGATCGCGCTCACCGGCGGCTCGGGTGCCGCCGTCCAGGCGGCGACCTCGGAGCGCGCCGGAGCGCACCACGCGAAGGCCGCGCAGCTCAGCGACTTCGGCTTCCGCGGCGACGTCTACGGCGTCAAGCTCGCGACCGACAGCGTCGAGGCCCTCAACCTCAAGGACGCGCACGCCCAGCAGCTCTGCACGCGCGCCGTGGGCCAGGTGGTGGAGAGGACGAGCGTCGCCTCGGTGCCCGACAACCCGCTGATCCAGGTCTCGGCGAGCACGAGCCGCACCGAGACCTACGCCAGCGGCGACCAGCACGGGGTCCGCGGCACCAACACCATCGGCGACATCACCATCGGCGGCACCGTCGGCCCGCTCACCACGCCGAAGCTCGTGATCAAGGGCCTGCAGACCACGGCCGACGCGTTCAACACGCCTCAGGGCTACGGCCACGCGGAGAGCTTCACCTTCGCGAGCATCTCGCTCGAGCTGCTCGACAACACGCTCGTGGAGAACCTGCCGCCGGAGCTCCAGCAGCTGCTCGCTCCCCTGGACCAGGTCACCGACACCGTGTTCACCGGCACCCAGCAGGCGGCCCAGCAGGTCTTCCAGGTGCTGAGCGACGTCACCAAGCCGATCGAGATCCCGGGCCTCGGCAGCATCTCCCTGGGCTACGAGAACGGCCGCGCCAACTCGCACAACGCCCAGTCGCAGGCCTCGGCGCTGCGCATCGACGTGACCGCCGGCGACCGGCGCCAGCTCGTCGAGCTCGGTACGGCGCGGGTGCGGATGGGCGGTCCCGCGCCGGTCGGCGTCTTCCGCTCCGGCGGGACGGCCATGGACTACCAGGCGCTGCAGGGCGCCCTGCGCTTCGGCAACGTCCAGCACAAGGCGCTCCCCTGCCAGGGCTCCCGCGGCCGGACCCAGACCTACAGGGTCGCGGCCGCCAGCCAGCTCGTGCCCGTCCCCGTGCTGCTCGACGGAGTGACCTACCAGGTCAACGGCGACCAGATGAAGGCGAAGAAGGTGGCCAAGGGGTGGTCGCGCACGGCCATCTCGTCGGTCTCGATCCCGAGCGCACAGCTCGTCATCTCCGACGTCAGCTCCCGCGCCGCGATGCGCCAGAGGACCGGCCAGCGGGTCACCTCGAAGATCTCCACCGCGATCGGCTCGATCACCGTCGGCGGCCAGGCCGTCCCCGTCCCGGCGCCGGGCGAGGTGGTCGAGCTGCCCAACGGCATCGGCGAGATCCAGCGGCAGCTGGTCGACACCGGCTACCGCGGCTCGCAGGTCATCGCCCTGCGGATCAAGCTCTACTCCGACGCCGTGGTCATCGACCTGGCCCGGACGGCCGGACGGATCTACCCCCGGTGAGCGTCGCTGGACCTGGACAGCGTCCGTAGAGTCACGAGCAGCGGCGTCGGGTCAGCCATGGGGTGTGACCCGACGCCGCGTCAGCAGTGGCGGAGCGCGGCGTCGCCTCGTGCGTCGCGACCGAGCCTGCGCGCCTGGGCGACGTCGGGGAAGACCACGCTCGCCGCACCGACGTAGCCGACCCGGCCCTGCACCACGCAGGTCGTGATCCTCGACGGGTCCACCTGTGCGACGGCCTGGGCGAGCTCGAACAGCTCGCCGGGCGAGGCGTTGGTGTCCATGTGCTCCATCACGGTCATCACGCCGCGCTCGATGAAGCCGGGCTTCGAGGCCTGCGAGCGGATCCGCGCGTGGATGCCGCGCAGCGTGCGCTGCTGGTTGGCCGAGCGGTCGAAGTCGCCGCCCGCGAGGCCCTTGCGGATCCGGGAGAACGCCATCGCGTTGTAGCCGTTGAGGTGGATGCGCCCCTTCGCGAAGCCCTCCTGCTTGAGGTAGGGGTCGGAGAACCGCCGCGGGTTGGCGACCGTGATGCCGCCGATGTCGTCGACCATGTCCTCGAAGAACGGGAACCGGGTCACCATGACGTAGTCGGGCTCGATGCCGACGAGGCTGCGCATCGCGCCGGCCATGCCGCGGGGTCCGGCGAAGTAGAGGGCCGAGTTGATCTTCTCGCGGCCGTGGCCGGGGATGCTGACCCACGAGTCGCGCGGCACGCCGATCGCGGTCGCCGAGCCCGTGCGGGTGTTGATGCCCACGAGCTGGAGCGCGTCGCCCCGGGAGCGGGTCATCACCTCGCCGGGGCGGGCGTCCGAGCCCACGGCGAGGATCCACACGACGTCCTTGCCGCCGACGGCCACGCCCTGGGCGTGCCGGATCTTCACGAGGGCGACGTCGGTCGGCTGGACCGCCGACTGCGGCACCACGAGCGCGGTGGCGGCCAGCACCCCGGCGAGGACGAGCGCCTTCGCGCCCCGGCGCAGTCGTCGTACGGCAGTGGGCTGCGCGGTGCTGCTCATCGGGTCGATCCCTTCGCGACGTCGTAGCCGAAGACCTGCCACTCCCCGTCCCTCCGGACGAGGAAGAGCCGGCCGCGGACGGTGGTCGTGCCGACCAGCTCACCGTCGGTGTCGAAGGTCAGGACGAACCGCGCGGTCACGGTGCGGGCCTGCCGCTCGGTGGCGAGGATGTCGAGGGCGATCGTGCGACGCCGTGGCGTCACCGAGTCCAACCGCGAGCCCTGCGTCTCGTTGGTGAGCAGCGCCTTGTCGGAGCGCGCGCGCTTCTCCGCGGCCTTCGTGAAGCCGGGGAAGGCCTGCGGGAAGCCGGCGCGCGGATAGCTGCCGCCGAGGTACGACGCCTCCCACCAGGCGTCGACGACCTCGCCGACCTGGGTGCGGACGGCCTTGCGCCGGGCCTCGGGGAGACGGCCGAAGACGCGGTGGATCTTCGTCCTCGTCTCGACAGGATGGGAGGCGAGGGTGGCCTGCGCGTCGTCGCGGCTGAGACGTTCGGGCGCGGCGGACGGGCCCGACCCGGCCTGGCAGGCGGCCAGACCGAACAAGGCGGCGGGAAGGACGAGGAGGGCGAGCGCGAGTCCGGCGCAGCGGCGTGCCCACGAGCTGCTTGGCATGACGTCTCCGGCAGTCAGATCTGGGGGAAAACGGGGGTTGGTCGGAGGGAGGGATCGGGTGTGGCCCACACCATGCCTCAAACGACAGGCCCGCCCCTGCATTTGCGTGCGTGTGCGACTAGCCTTGTGAGCGCCCTGAGACGGGCACAGTTGTCAAACCCTTGCGCGATGATTCTGGAAGAGGCGAAACAAGCGTGGCGCAGTCCCCGAACGGGCAGTCCGGCAACCAGTCCTCGGTTGCACCGTCATCTGACCTGGGAGCCAACGAGTGGCTCGTGGAGGAGATGAAGGAGCAGTACGACAAGGACCCCTCGAGCGTGGGTCCGGAGTGGGTGAAGTACTTCGGCAACGGGAGCGCACCAGCCGCTCCTGCCGCCAGTCCCGCTGCCAGTCCTGCTGCCACTCCTGCTGCCACTCCCGCGAGCAAGGCCGCCGCACCCGCGGCCGCCGCTCCCGCCGCCCCGGCGGCCCCTGCTGCGCCCGCCGCGGCCCCGGCCCCTGCTCCGAAGCCCGCCGCGAAGTCCCCCGCGAAGTCCACGCCCCGCCCGGTCGCCCAGGCCGACGAGCCCGCCAGGGGCACGAGCACCCCGCTCGCCAAGGACGCCAAGCCGGCCGCCCCGAGCCAGGCCAGCGACGAGCCGACCTACACGGTCCTGCGCGGGGCCCCGGCCCGCACCGCGGCCAACATGGACGCCTCGCTGACCGTCCCGACCGCCACGTCCGTGCGCTCGGTCCCCGTCAAGCTGCTGTGGGACAACCGCACCGTCATCAACAACCACCTCGCCCGCGCCCGCGGCGGCAAGGTCTCGTTCACCCACCTCATCGGTTACGCGCTGGTCAAGGCGCTGCGCTCGATGCCGGAGATGAACGTCGGCTTCGAGGTCGTCGACGGCAAGCCCAACCTGATCACGCCGGCGCACATCAACCTCGGCCTCGCGATCGACATGCAGAAGCCCGACGGCACCCGCCAGCTGCTCGTGCCGAGCATCAAGGCCGCCGAGACGATGGACTTCGCCGCCTTCTGGACCGCCTACGAGGAGATGGTCCGCAAGGCCCGCGACGGCAAGCTGACGGTCGCCGACTTCCAGGGCACCACGATCTCCCTGACCAACCCCGGCGGCATCGGGACGGTCCACTCCGTCCCCCGCCTCATGTCGGGCCAGGGCGCGATCATCGGCGTCGGCGCCATGGAGTACCCCCCGGAGTGGCAGGGCGCCTCCGACGAGGCGATCAACCGCAACGCCATCAGCAAGGCGATGACGCTGACGTCGACCTACGACCACCGCGTCATCCAGGGCGCGCAGTCGGGCGAGTTCCTCAAGCGCGTGCACGGCCTGCTGCTGGGTGAGAACGACTTCTACGACGAGATCTTCCGCTCGCTGCGGATCCCCTACGAGCCGATCCGCTGGTCGCGCGACGTGGTGGCATCCCACGACGACGACATCGTCAAGCAGGCCCGGATCCTCGAGCTGATTCACGCCTACCGCGTGCGCGGCCACCTGATGGCCGACACCGACCCCTTGGAATACCGCCAGCGCAGCCACCCCGACCTCGAGGTCGAGTCGCACGGGCTGACCCTGTGGGACCTCGACCGCGAGTTCGCCACCGGCTCGTTCGGCGGCGAGGGCCGGCGCTTCATGAAGCTGCGCAACATCCTCGGCATCCTGCGCGACTCCTACTGCCGCACCACCGGCATCGAGTACATGCACATCATGGATCCCGAGCAGCGCAAGTGGATCCAGGAGCGCGTCGAGCAGCCGCACGTGAAGCCGCCCCGCGAGGAGCAGCTCCGCATCCTGCTCAAGCTCAACCAGGCCGAGGCGTTCGAGACGTTCCTGCAGACGAAGTTCGTCGGCCAGAAGCGCTTCAGCCTCGAGGGCGGCGAGACCACGATCCCGCTCGTCGACGAGATCTGCGAGGCGGCCGCCGAGGCCGGCCTCGACGAGGTCACGATCGGCATGGCCCACCGCGGCCGGCTTAACATGCTGGCCAACATCGTCGGCAAGAAGTACAGCCAGATCTTCCGCGAGTTCGAGGGCAACATCGACCCGCGCACGGTCCAGGGCTCCGGCGACGTGAAGTACCACCTCGGCGCCGAGGGCGAGTTCGTGGCCGGGTCCGGTGACAAGGTCAAGGTCTCCGTCGCGGCGAACCCGTCGCACCTCGAGGCCGTCAACCCGGTCCTGGAGGGCATCGCCCGCGCCAAGCAGGACATCCTCGACCAGGGCGAGAAGTTCCCGGTCCTCCCGCTCCTGGTGCACGGCGATGCCGCGTTCGCCGGCCAGGGAGTGGTGGCCGAGACGCTCAACCTCTCGCAGCTGCGCGGCTACCGCACCGGCGGCACCGTGCACGTGGTGATCAACAACCAGGTCGGCTTCACCACCGCACCCGGCTCGTCGCGCTCCTCCCTCTACGCCACCGACGTGGCGCGGATGGTCCAGGCGCCGATCTTCCACGTCAACGGCGACGACCCCGAGGCGTGCATCCGCGTGGCCCGGCTCGCCTTCGACTACCGCCAGGCGTTCAACAAGGACGTCGTCATCGACCTCGTCTGCTACCGCCGTCGCGGCCACAACGAGGGCGACGACCCGTCCTACACGCAGCCCCTCATGTACGACCTCATCGAGCAGAAGCGCTCGGTGCGCAAGCTCTACACCGAGTCCCTCATCGGCCGTGGCGACATCACGATCGAGGAGGCCGAGCAGGTCCTCAAGGACTACCAGCAGCAGCTCGAGCGCGTCTTCACCGAGGTGCGCGAGGCCAGCTCCGAGGCGCCGACCGAGTGGACGACCGTCCCCGACTACCCCGACAAGCCCGCCGGCGACTTCTCGACCGCGGTCTCGCTCGAGGTGCTCAAGCGGATCGCCGACAGCTACGTCACCCCGCCGGACGGCTTCACCGTCCACCCGAAGGTGATGCCGCAGCTCCAGCGCCGCTCGGCCGCGATCGCGGAGGGTCCCATCGACTGGGGCACCGGCGAGATCCTCGCGTTCGGCTCGCTCCTGATGGAGGGCCGCCCGGTCCGCCTGGCCGGCCAGGACTCGCGACGTGGCACCTTCGTGTCGCGCTTCGCGACGATCATCGACCGGGTCAACGCCGACGAGTGGACCCCGCTGACCAACCTCACCGAGGACCAGGCGAAGTTCCACGTCTACGACTCGCTGCTCTCGGAGTACGCCGCCCTCGGGTTCGAGTACGGCTACTCCGTCGCGCGGCCCGAGGCGCTCGTCCTCTGGGAGGCGCAGTTCGGCGACTTCGTCAACGGCGCGCAGACCGTCATCGACGAGTTCATCTCCGCCGGCGAGACCAAGTGGCGCCAGCAGTCCGGCGTCGTGCTGCTGCTCCCCCACGGCTACGAGGGCCAGGGTCCCGACCACTCGTCGGCCCGGATCGAGCGGTTCCTCACGATGAGCGCCGAGGACGCCATGGTGGTCGCGCAGCCCTCGACCCCCGCGTCGTACTTCCACCTCCTGCGCTCGCATTCGCTCGGCGAGGAGCACCGCCCGCTGATCGTCTTCACGCCGAAGTCGATGCTCAAGCGCAAGGAGGCGGCCTCCCAGCCGTCCGACTTCACCGGCGACACCACGTTCCGTCCGTTCATCGGTGACGACGCGGCCGACCCCTCGCAGGTCGAGACCCTGATCATGTGCTCGGGTCGGGTCACCTGGGACCTGATGGTGGAGCGGGCCAAGCGCGAGGACGCGGCGTCGTTCGCCATCGGGCGGGTCGAGCGGCTCTACCCGAACCCGATCGAGGAGATCAGGGCCGAGATCGCGAAGTACCCGAACCTCAAGGCGATCCGCTGGGTGCAGGACGAGCCGCGCAACATGGGCCCGTGGCCGCACTACCAGCTCAACGTGTGGCCCGAGCTCGACCAGGTGGTCGAGCCGATCACCCGCCCGGCGTCGGCCTCGCCGTCGGTCGGCACGGTCAAGCGCCACACCGCGGAGCAGAAGACGCTCATCGACGCGGCCTTCGAGTCGCCGAGCGGTCGCGGCACGGACTACTGAGGCACTGAGCGGTGTACTTCACCGATCGCGGGATCGAGGAGCTCGAGCGGCGCCGGGGTGACGAGGAGGTCACCCTGGCGTGGCTCGCCGAGCAGCTCCAGGCCTTCGTCGACGCGCACCCCGACTTCGAGGTCCCGGTGGAGCGGCTGGCCACCTGGCTGGCGCGCCTCGACGACCCCGACGACTAGGTCCTCCCCCGTCGGGAGTCACCGGATATCCGGTGACCGCCCCGCTTGTCGGCCGAGATCTCGGCCGACAAGCGGGAGACTGGGGTGCACAGGTCGGGGTCACGCAGCCAGCGGCCGTACGCTGTCCGGCTCGCTCGTCGCCGTCCTCCGGTCCGGGAGCGCGAGGCGGCAGATCTTGCGCGCCACGCTGCCGAGCTGCTTGCGCAGCGGACCGGTCGTGTAGGCGATGCCGTAGCGGCCGCAGATCTCGCGCACCTCGGGCGCGATCTCGGGGTAGCGCTTGGCGGGCAGGTCAGGGAACAGGTGGTGCTCGATCTGGTGGCTCAGGTTGCCGGACAGCACGTGGAAGAGCCGGCTCCCGGAGATGTTCGCCGAGCCCAGGACCTGGCGGTAGTACCAGTGCCCGCGGGTCTCGCGGCCGTCCGGTCCGTCGGCGCACTCCTCCTGGCTGAAGGTCTCGGCACCGGCCGGGAAGTGGCCGCAGAAGATGATGTTGAACGCCCAGATGTTGCGCACGAGGTTGGCCGTGGCGTTGCCGGCGAACGTCAGCGGGAACAGCGGGCCGGTGAGTGCCGGGAAGAGCACGTAGTCCTTCAGCGCCTGGCGGCGCACCTTGCGCATGATCCCGGCGTGGAGCTCCTTGTTGTCCTTCATCGTGCGGGTGCCGTTGACGATGTTCTCGACCTCGAGGTCGTGCATCGCCACGCCCCACTCGAAGAAGACCATCAGCAAGAACGCGTAGACCGGGTTGCCGAGGTAGTAGGGGTGCCACGTCTGGTCCTCGTCCATGCGGAGGATCCCGTAACCGATGTCGCGGTCCTTGCCGAGGATGTTGGTGAAGGTGTGGTGGATGTAGTTGTGGGAGTACTTCCACTGCTCGCCCGGGCACACGTTGTCCCAGTCGTAGATGCGCGAGTTGAGGTGGGGGTCGCCCATCCAGTCGTACTGGCCGTGCATCACGTTGTGGCCGATCTCCATGTTCTCGAGGATCTTGGAGAGGGACAGCGCGGCGACCGCGAGCGGCCAGGCCGGCGGGACGTAGAACAGCGCACGGCCGAGCACCTCGAGCTGCTGCTGGCGCTTGACGACGCCGCGGATGTAGGCCGCGTCGTCCTCGCCGAGGTCGGCCAGGATGCGCTGGCGCAGCGCGTCCATCTCCTTGCCGAAGGCCTCGAGCTGCTCGGGCGAGAGGCGGGCGTTGCCCGGGTGCTGGGTGGTGACGGTCATGGTGGGTCCTTCCTTCACAGGTCGACGACGCAGTCGCCGACCGGGGCGGAGACGCAGATCTGGATGTCCTCGTCGGGGAGCGAGGACTCGGTGCCGGAGAGGACGTTGCGGACGGTGCCCTCGGTCTTGCGGGTGGTGCAGGAGAAGCAGATCCCCATCCGGCAGCCGAACTCGGGCGTGAGTCCGAGCTCCTCCGCCTGCTCGAGGATCGAGGCGCCGGAGTTGGCGACGCGCTGGTCGCTCTCGGCGAAGGTGAGGTCCCCCTCGGCGCTGCCGGTGGCCGTGCTCGGCGGCTTGAAGAGCTCGAGGCGCAGCCGGAGGCTCTCGCCGTACGCCGCCCGCACGAGCTCGATCATCCCGGCGGGCCCGCACGCCCAGGTGTCGGTGTCGCGGAAACCGGGGACCAGTCGACGCAGCTCGAGCTCGTTGAAGACGGCGTCGCCGTGGCGCAGGTGCACCGTGACGTCGTTGTCGTCCTCGGCGATCCGGGCGAGCTCGTCGGCATAGATCTGGTCGGCCCCGGACCGGGCGTGGTGGATGAACGTGACGGGCCGCCCCGCCCTGCCGTCGTACCCGTCGCGCAGCAGTGTGCGCACCATCGACATCGCGGGCGTGATGCCCGAGCCGCCGGTGATGAACAGCAGCGGGTCGATGCCGGGGGTCGCCGGGCTGACCGGCAGCGTGAAGCGTCCCTGGGCCTGGGAGAGGTGCAGGAGGAGGCCGGGCTCGGCGTCGACGAGGTACTTGCTCACCTGGCCCTCCGCGTGGGCGCGGACGGTCAGGGTGATCTGCTCCCCCGCTCCCGAGGCGGCGGAGGAGATCGAGAAGCACCGGGTCATCCGCCGGGCCGAGCCCGGCAGGTCCAGCCCGACCTGCACGTACTGGCCGGCGCGGTGGCCGCGCCAGGTCGCGGTGGGCTGGAGGGTGAGGGTGGCGACGGGTGCGCCGGGGGTGTCGGTCTCGCGGTGCACGTCGACGACGCGGGCACGCACCTCGTGCGCGGCCCACATCGGGTTGATCCGCGAGAGGTAGTGGTCGACACCGTGCGGCGACGTGAGGGCCGCGACGGTGCGGGAGCGCGCGATCCGGGTGAGGGTGCTCATCCCCTGCCTCCTCTTCGGTGAACGGCTGTTCACTCAACGATGACCCTCGGACGGCGTGGAGTCAATGGGTCCTCGCGTGATCCGCCGCACTTGCGTGCACAGTTGTCCACCAACACCGTGGGGCGTCGAGATGCCCTACCATCGCGACATGACCAGGGAGGGGTCGGGCGACGCCGCGCGCCCCGCCGACGACGAGGAGAGCGGCTCGCGTGCGGAGCGCAAGGAACGCACCCGCCGCGCCATCCTCGACGCCGCACTCGCCCTGGCCGCCGACTCGAACCTGATGGCGATCTCGCTGCGACAGGTGGCCAAGCAGGTCGGGGTCGTGCCGACCGCGTTCTACCGGCACTTCGGCTCGCTCGAGCTGCTCGGCCTCGCGCTCGTCGACGAGAGCTTCCGCTCGTTGCGGCTGATGCTGCTCGACGTGTGGCGGCACGCACCGGAGTACACCGACTTCATCGACGGCTCGCTCCCGATCGTGGCCCAGCACGTCCGGGAGAACCGCTCGCACTACCAGTTCATCGCGCGCGAGCGGACCGCCGGACCGCCCCGGGTGCGCGAGGCGATCGGCCACGAGATCGAGCTGATCACCCGCGAGCTGGCGACCGACATCGCCCGCAGCGGAGCGGCCGAGCAGTACTCCAGCGCCGACATCGGGCTGCTCGCCGACCTCATCGTGTCGTTCGTGGTCACCATGGCCGAGCGCCTCGTCGAGGACCCCGACGGCGAGGCGCGCACGCTCGAGCAGGCCCGCACCCAGCTGCGGATGCTGCTCGTCGGCGCGCTCAACTGGCGCTCGCGCGGGACCTGGGCGACCTGAGGCCGTCAGGTGCCCGGGCGCGGCACCACCGGACGTACGGTCACGTCGGGGATCGTCGCGTCCCCCGGCAGGTCGATCACGTGCACGATCGTGTCGACGACCGTGTCGGTGCTGATCCACCGCGAGGAGTCGTAGGTCCGCCCCTCCTGCTCGTGCACCTTCTCCTGCATCGGCGTGGCGGTGCGGCTCGGGTAGACCGTGCTCACGCGGACGCCGTGGTCGACCTCCTCGGCGCGCAGCGAGTCGGCGAAGGCGCGCAGGCCGAACTTCGAGGCGGCGTACGCCGACCAGTCGGCGCTCGCGCTCAGCCCGGCCGACGAGTTCACGAAGACCACCGTGCCGGCGCTGGCCCGCAGCTGCGGGAGCAGCTCGCGGCAGAGCACGGCCGGCGCGGTCAGGTTGACCGCGATCTGCTGCTCCCAGTCGGCGAGGCGCAGCCGCTCGACCGGTGCGAGCTCGACGACGCCCGCGACGTGCAGGAGCGTGTCGACGCCGCCGTCGACCAGCCGGCCGAGGCCGTTGAGAGTGCCCGGGTCGGCGAGGTCGGCCACGAGCACCTGCGCCCGTGGGAACGTGCCGCTCAGGTCGTCCGCGCGTCCCTGGCTGCGCGCCACGAGGACGAGGTCGTCGCCGCGGTCGGCGAGCCGGTGCGCCAGGGCGAGGCCGATGCCCGACCCGGCGCCGGTGACGACGTGCCGCATCGTCATCGGGTGAAGACGACCTTGCCGAACAGGTCGCCCTGGGCCATCGCCTCGAAGCCCTCGCGGGCCTGCTCCATCGGCAGCACCCGGTCGAGCACCGGGCGGGCGCCGGTCGCGTCGAGGAACCGCACGAGGGCGTCGAGCTCGGAGCGCGTGCCCATCGTGGAGCCGATGACCGAGAGCTGCTTGAAGAAGATGTGCGTGAGCCCGGCGTCGTCGACATCGGGACCCGACGTCGTCCCGCTGATGACGATCCGTCCTCCGGGGCGCAGGGACCTGATCGAGTGGGTCCACGTCGCCTTGCCGACGGTCTCCATCACGGCGTCGACCTTCACCGGCAGGCGGGCGCCGGACTCGAAGACCTCGTGGGCGCCGAGCTCGAGGGCTCGGGCGCGCTTGGCCTCGTCGCGACTGGTGGCGAGGACGCGCACGCCGGCGGCGCGGCCGAGGGTGATCAGCGCGGTGGCGACGCCGCCGCCGGCGCCCTGCACGAGCACGGTCTCACCCGGCTTGCACGCGCCCTGCACGAACAGCATCCGGTAGGCGGTCAGCCAGGCGGTGGGCAGGCAGGCCGCCTCCTCGAAGGAGAGGGACGCGGGCTTGGGCACGAGGTTGCGCCGCGGCACGATCACCTGGTCGGCCAGCGTGCCCTGGTGGCGCTCGGAGAGCAGCGAGCGGCCCGGGTCGTCCGCCTCCTCACCGGTCCACGCGGGGTCACCGACCACGCCGTGCACGACGACCTCGTTGCCGTCCTCGTCGAGCCCGGCGGCGTCGCAGCCGAGGATCATCGGCAGCGCCTCCTCGCGCAGGCCGACGCCGCGCAGCGACCAGAGGTCGTGGTGGTTGAGGCTGGCCGCCTTCACCGTCACCGTGGCCCACCCGTCCGGCGCCTCGGGGGCAGGTCGCTCCCCCACCACCAGGCCGCTCAGCGGGTCGTCGAAGGAGAAGGTCTCGGCGTAGACGGCGAACATCCTCCGACCCTAGCGAGTGGCCCTCCTTAACCGGTTGCAGGTCCCTCGCACGGAGGAAAGGCTGGCCCGGTGAGCATCGACGTACGCCCGTCCGAGGACGCCGCCCGGTTCCTGGCCACCGACCAGCTGGTGTGGTTCGGGGAGGTCGGCGAGGCCGACGCCGACCACCTGCGGCTCGGTCTCCCCGAGGACCAACGCTTCGTGGTCGACCTGCCCGACGGTCCGGACGACCGGCACAGCGGGATCTACGGCGTGCGACCGATGGAGCTCGCGCTGCCCGGCGGAGCGCTCGTGCCGATCGCGGGACTGACCTGGGTGGGGGTGCATCCGGACGTACGCCGTCGCGGCGTGCTGTCCGCGATGATGGCCGACCACCTCGCCCGCACGCGGGACGCCGGGCTCGCCCTGTCGGCCCTCCACGCCAGCGAACAGGGCATCTACGGACGCTTCGGCTACGGCATGGCAGCGCTCCAGCTGCAGGTGCACCTGGGCCGCGGCACCACCTTCACCGCTCCCCACCTCGAGGACGAGGTCGCCGGCACCACGACCCACCTCGTCGACAGCTCGGCACCGGGCGCGACCGACCGGTGGCGCGACTGTGCGCTCGCCCACGCGCCCGACGCCCCCGGCACGGTCGTCGGGTCCTCCGACTTCATCCGGCTCTTCGGCTCCGAGTCCGACGCCGAGCTGCGTGACAAGGAGCGCCGGCGCATCCTCTTCGCCCGCCGCGACGGCCGCGACACGGGCGCGGTCATGTTCCGCCGCGAGCACAAGTGGGACGACGCCCGGCCCTCCGGCACGGTCACGGCGGGCCTGCTCACCGGCGGACCCGCCGCGCGGCTGGCCCTGCTCCGCCGCCTCGTCGACCTGGACCTGATGGGGACGACCAAGGTCGAGGCCGTCGCCACCGACGACCCGGTGCTCGACTGGGTCGGCGGCCCCCGCGGAACGGGCACCGTGAAGACCTGGGACAGCACCTGGATCCGCGTCGTCGACCTGTCGGCGGCGTGGTCGCAGCGGACCTACGAGGACGACTGCGACGTCGTCGTGGAGGTCGCCGACCGCCACGCGCCCTGGAACGCCGGCCGGTGGCGGCTGGTCGCCTCCGGCGGCGAGGGCACGGCATCTCGTGTCGACGCCCCGGCCGACGCCTCGCTGGACGTGGCCGTCCTGGGCGCAGGCCACCTCGGGCGCTCGGTCGCGAACCTGCTCCGCGCGGGCCTCGTGCAGGAGCACCGCCCGGGCGCGTACGCCGCTCTCTCCCGCGCACTGCGGACTGCTGCCGAGCCGGAGCCGTCGTTCGGGTTCTGAGTCGCGCGGCCGAGCGGCCTCCCGATCAGTAGCGGACGGTCAGCTTCTTCCTGACCGTGGTGCCGTTGCCCCTGAGCGACAGCGTGAGCCTGACCTTGCCGTTGCGGGCGAACCGCTGCCTGCCGGCCTTGGTGAGCTTCAGCTTCACGGTGGCGGTCCTGCCGGCGGCGACCGCGTAGCTCTTCTTCGCGAGCACCGCCTTGCCCTTGCCCAGCGTGGCCTTCCCGGCACACTCGCCCAGGCCGGCGCAGGTGATCTTCACCTTGATCTTCCCGGCCTTGACCCTCACCGACGTGCCTCGCACCGACGCGGCGGCGTTGTCGCCACCCTGCTGGCTGCGGGTGCCGCCCCACGACGGGTAGACACCCGGGCCGACGACGCGCTCGGCCCCAGTCGCCACGTCGACGATGACGATCTGGTCGTCGCGCTCGAAGGCGACGCGATCGCCCTCCTGCGACAAGGTGGGCGTGACGTCGTTGGGGTGGGACGTGAGGTCCTTGACGACCGCACCGGTGGCGGCGCTGAACAGCGCGATCGGACCGTCGACCCCGCCGAACTCCGAGCCGCCGACGTCGACGGAGGCCACGTAGGTCTGGCCGTCGGCCGATCCGTCCGGGAAGGCGAGCTGGCCGCGCGTCTCGGAGACGAGCACTGCCACGCAGCTCGAGTCGCCGCTGCGGTCGAGCTTGCAGATCCGGCTCGGCCGGCCGTTGTCGGTGGGGAAGACGCCGATGGGCGTCGGACCTGCCCAGCCGTGCGTCACCGTGCAGGAGCACGCCGCGATCCCGTAGACGTCCTGCGTCGCCACGTCGAGCCGGTAGGTGTAGTAGAAGCCGTTGACCGGCACGGCGAACTGCCACAGGAACGACCCACCGTCCGGGGAGATCACCGGCTGGAACCCGACCGCACCGGTGTAGACGGTCGTCGGTGCGCCACCGGCGGTGGGCGCGGTGACGAGGTTCCCGTCCGGCTGCACCCAGGCCACGGTCCGCCCGTCGGCGGTGACGCCTGCGAACCGTCCGTCCGGGGCCACGACGACGGGTTGCGCGCCGGGCACGTCGGGGTCGACGAGGCAGACCCCCTCCCCGCACTGGTAGCCGAGGACGGATCCGGTCGCTGCAGCAGCCCGGGAGGTCCGGGTGTCCGAGCCGGGTGACCCGGTCGTGGGTGCGTCGGCCGTGGCAACGGCGGCGGGGACGAGGAATGTGGCGACGACCGCCACCGAGACAGCAGCCACGAGGGCACGCACGCGAGACATGCCGCACACTAACCCGGCGCGCACCGGTGTCTATCCTGCTGACGTGACTCCCGAGGAGGCTGGTGACTACCTGGAGTCGCTCCCGCGCGTCAAGCGCAAGGGAACGGAGTCGCGTCCGGCGTGGTACGTCGACGACCGCTTGGTCGCGCGCCTGTCCGACGCGAGCACCCTGGTGGTCCGGGTCCCGCTGGACAGGCGTGAGGCCCTCCTCAGGAAGCATCCGGACAGCTTCGGGGTGCCTCCTCGGATGGAGGCCCATCACAAGGTCGAGGCCTACCTCGACCGGGCAGAGGCTCCTGCCGTGCGCCGGGCGATCGACCTCGCGTGGGAGATGCAGGCTCGCTGATCGGGTGCGGCGGCCCAGTGGCCCGCCGGGCCATCAGCGGCGGGCGACCCCGTCTGCGCGGGCAGCGGCGGAGACGGCCTCGCGAACAGCGCCGGGGACGCGGGGGTCGAAGGGCGACGGGATGACCAGGTCCTCGCTGAGGCCGTCGCCCACGAGCTCGGCGAGCGCAGTGGCGGCGGCGACCTTCATGCCCTCGGTGATGGCGGTGGCGTGCACGTCGAAGGCGCCGCGGAAGATGCCGGGGAAGGCGAGGACGTTGTTGATCTGGTTCGGGAAGTCCGAGCGGCCGGTGGCCACGACGCGGGCGTACTTGTGGGCCAGGTCGGGGTGCACCTCGGGTGTCGGGTTGGCGAGGCCGAAGATGATCGCGTCGTCGGCCATCGAGGCCACGATCTCCTCGGGCACCTGGCCGCCGGAGACGCCGATGTAGACGTCGGCGCCGGCCATCACGTCGGCGAGCGTGCCGCGCCGGCCGAACACGTCGGCCGTGTCGCGGGCCAGCGCGGCCTTCACAGCCGTGAGGTCGGAGCGCTCGGAGTTGAGCACGCCCTGCCGGTCGAGCACGGCGATGTCGCGCACCCCCGCCTCGAGCAGGATCCGGGCCACGGCGACGCCGGCGGCGCCGGCACCCTGGACGACCACGCGCACCGTCGCCGCGTCGCGACCCGTGAGGCGCAGGGCGTTGGTCAGCGCCGCGAGGGCCACCACGGCGGTGCCGTGCTGGTCGTCGTGGAAGACGGGGATGTCGAGGCGCTCCTTGAGCCGCGCCTCGATCTCGAAGCAGCGCGGTGCGGAGATGTCCTCGAGGTTGACGCCGCCGAAGCTGGGCGCGAGCCGCACCACCGTCTCGATGATCTCCTCGACGTCGGTGGTGTCGAGGCAGATCGGCACGGCGTCGACGCCGCCGAACTGCTTGAAGAGCACGGCCTTGCCCTCCATCACCGGCATCGCGGCGGCCGGGCCGATGTCGCCGAGGCCGAGCACGGCGGTGCCATCGGTGACGATCGCGACGGTGTTGGGCACCCACGTGTAGTGCTGCGTCATCGACGGGTCGGCGGCGATGGCCTCGCAGACACGCGCCACGCCGGGGGTGTAGGCGAGGGACAGCTCGTCGGGGCCGGTGAGGGCGACCGTCGAGACGGTCTCCATCTTGCCGCCGACGTGCAGGTCGAACACGGGATCGCCGGAGTGCGGGTGCGAAGCCATGCGGGCGATACTGGCACAGCTCAGGGGTGCCGCAGCTGCCGTCCCACGCGTGGTGAGGGCCACACCCGCAGGCGTACGACGGCCAGCACCGCGTCGTCCCCGACCACCCCACGGTGGCGCGAGTCGACACCCTCGTCCGGGTTGTCGCTGAGCAGCCACCACCCCGTCTCCCCCTGGCGCGTACGCCGCCTCTCGACCGCGCGCTTGACCGCGACGGTGCCGTCGACGAAGCGGGCGACGACGAGGTCGCCCGGCCTCGCGCGGGCGGCGTACCGCACGAGGAGCAGGTCGCCCTCGCGGAGCGTGGGGAGCATCGAGCGACCCCGCACGCGGGCACCACCCCACGGGGCGAGACCCCGGATCCGACCCCGCATCACGCGGAGTAGTGTCGCAGCAGACGTCCAGCTTCCCGATCGAGAGGAACATTGATGCTTCGCCACCTGCTCGCCCCGACCGTCGAGGTCTCGGCCCACTGCGACCTTCCCTGCGGTGTCTACGACCCCGCCCAGGCGCGCATCGAGGCCGAGTCGATCAAGGCGGTCATCGCCAAGGTCAACGACAGCGACGACCCCGACTTCCGCACCCGTGCGGTCCTGATCAAGGAGCAGCGCTCCGAGTTGGTCAAGCACCACCTGTGGGTGCTGTGGACCGACTACTTCAAGCCCCCGCACTTCGAGAAGTACCCCCAGCTCCACACGCTGGTCAACGAGGCGACCAAGCTCGCCGGTGCCACCGGCACCAAGGGCACGATGGACGCCGAGGTCGCCGACCAGCTCCTCGCCAAGATCGACGAGATCGCCGAGATCTTCTGGGAGACGAAGAAGGCCTGAACAGGCGCGACGGCGTCGCGACTGCTCAGGTCTTCTCCTGAGCAGCTCGCTGCTCCGCTCCCTTGCCCCGCACGCCGCGTCGGTCCGTCTGGACCGGCGCGGCGTTCGCATGACCTAGGGTGTGGGCCATTGACCAGGCTCGGAGGACGGAGACGTTGAGGCAGATGGCAGAAGACCACGGGAACCGCGCCGACGTCGAGCTCCGACTTCCCGCAGAGGGTGCCTACGCCACCATCGTCCGCACGACGGCGGCCGGCCTCGCCGCGCGCCTGGACTTCACCATCGACGACATCGAGGACCTGCGGATCGCGATCGGCGAGGCGAGCGCGCTCGTCATCCCGGCCGCCGACCCCGGCACCGACCTGGTCGCGCAGTTCTGGTTCGGCCGGGGCTCGATGACCGTCTCCCTCGAGACCGAGGCGATGGACGACCCCGAGCTCGACACCGAGAGCTTCGCCTGGCAGGTGCTCGACACGATGGCGCAGGACGCGTCGGCCGGATCGACGGAGGGGCGCTTCCGCGTCCGCTTCACGGTCTCGTCGGCGGTCGCTGCGGGAATGACGGGTGCAGAGCTCTGACATGAGCGACGACACGGGGGAACAGCAGGGCCCAGTGGCAGTGGGGACTGCCGACGACGCAGGGCTCGAGGACGCTGGCGTCATCGAGGCGACGCCCAGCGCGCTCGACCACGTCCGCGCGCGCAGCGCCGAGCTGTTCGCCGTCCTGCGCGACGAGGAGGCCGGCGACGCCGTGCGCTCGGTGGCGCGCGACGACCTCGTCCACCTGCACCTCTCCCTCGTCGAGCACTGCGCCCGCCGCTTCCGCAACCGCGGCGAGCCGTTCGAGGACCTCGTCCAGGTCGGCACGATCGGGCTGATCAAGGCCGTCGATCGCTTCGAGACCGACCGCGGCGTCGAGTTCTCCACCTATGCCACCCCCACCGTCATCGGCGAGATCAAGCGCCACTTCCGCGACAAGGGCTGGGCGATCCGCGTCCCGCGCCGGCTGCAGGAGCTGCGCATGCAGATCGGCGGCGCCACCGGCGAGCTGACCCAGAAGCTCGGCCGCTCCCCCACGCCCCGCGAGCTCGCCGAGGTCATCGGCTGCACCGTGGAGGAGATCATGGAGGGCATCGAGTCCTCCCACGCCTACGCGACCCTCTCGCTCGACGCCTCGGACGACAACGACGACGGCCCGCCGGCGATGATCGCCAGCCTCGGTGTCGTCGACGCCAACATCGAGCACGTCGAGATCCGCGAGTCGATCAAGCCGCTGCTCGAGGGCCTCGGCGAGCGCGAGAAGCGGATCCTGCTGCTGCGCTTCTTCAAGAACATGACGCAGTCGCAGATCGCCGAGGAGATCGGCGTCTCGCAGATGCACGTCTCCCGCCTGCTGACCCGCACACTCGCGCAGCTGCGCACCTCGCTCGAGGCTGACTGACCCCGCCTCAGGGCCTGCCTCAGGGCCTGCCTCAGGGCCTGCCTCAGGGCCTGCGGTCGTACGTCACCCAGCGGGTCGCGTCGGCCATCGAGTCGTACATCCCGCGAGCGACGTCGTTGTCCTCGGCCGTGATCCAGCGGACCACGGACCGGCCCTGGGCAGCCGCGTCCGCCGCGAGCCTGTCGACGAGGGCCCGCCCGGCGCCGCTCCCCCGGACGGCCGGGTCCACGAACAGGTCGTCGAGCCACGTCCCGACCGTGCCCGTCGACGGACGGTGGAACGCCCGGTGGTGGGCCAGCCCGACGAGCACGCCATCGACCTCGGCGACCAGCCCGTGCACCTCGACCTCGGCGTCGTGCAGCCAGCTCCACACCCGGTCGACCACGTCGTCGTCGGCCGGGAGCTCGTAGAACTCCCGGTAGCCGGCGAACAGCCGCCGCCACTCCCCCTCGTCGCCGGGCTCGACCGGCCGCACGCGCGCGACTCCGGCCATCAGGCGGCCTCGTCCGCCGCCTCGAGGGCCCGGGTGCTCGCGGGGTGGACCAGACCGGCGATGACGACGAGGCCGACCACGGCGAGGACCGCGGAGGCCGGCTTCGTCGAGCCCGCCCAGAGGTTCCAGGCGAGCCCCAGCTGGATGAGCTGGACCATCACGACGGGCCCGCGTGCCCAGCGTCGTACGCCCCGGAGTGCCCACGCGCACCACGCGAGCGCGGCCGCGGCGCCGAGGAAGAAGATGGTCGTGGTGACGCCCATCGTCAGCCGGATCGAGCGCAGGTGCACCAGCTCCAGCACGCCGAGCACGAGCAGGGCCGCAGCCTCCACCGCCGTGAGGGCCGCAGCCACGACGAGTGGGGCCGGGGTTGTATCGTGGGCCGCTGGGGGATCAACCGAAGGCGTAACAGGCACAGTCCCAGAGTAGTTGTGACCGACACGACCATCTTGGGGGGTTGTGTGAACGTTCAAGTCTTGCCAGTCTGGTCGCTGCGCTTGTGAGCGCCCGGGCTGAGCTGATTGTCCGAAACAGCACCCGCCTGTGATTTGAGAAAGAGGGATCCCCCACCCCATGGATTGGCGCAGTCGCTCGGCATGCCTCGACGAGGACCCTGAGCTGTTCTTCCCAATCGGCAACACCGGACCCGCGATCCTCCAGATCGAAGAGGCCAAGCAGGTGTGCCGACGATGCGACGTGCGCGAGCAGTGTCTCGCCTGGGCCCTCGAGGCCGGGCAGGACCACGGTGTGTGGGGCGGCCTGAGCGAGGACGAGCGTCGGGCGTTGAAGCGCCGCAACGCGCGCGCCCGGATCCGCACCGCCTGACCCGGGGCGACTCAGTCGAGGGGCAGGTCCGCCTGCACCCGGGTCCCCCGCGTCCCGGGCCCGATCTCCAGCACGCCCGCGAGCTCGGACTCCACGAGCGTGCGCACGATCGAGAGCCCCAGCTGGGTGGACCCGTCGAGGTCGAAGTCGTCGGGCAGCCCCCGCCCGTCGTCCTCGACGACCACGTGCAGCCGGCCGACGATCCGCCGGGCCGTCACCACGACCCTGCCCGTGGTGCCGTCGGGGACGCCTGCGTAGCCGTGCTCGATGGCGTTCTGCAGCACCTCGGTGAGCACCATGGCGAGCGGGGTCGCCGCCTCGGACGGCAGCTTGCCGAAGGAGCCCTCGCGCACCACCCGCACCGGCACCTCGACCCCGCTGACGTCGACGACCATCGCGCCGAGACGGTCGGCGATGTCGTCGAAGTCGACCGTCTCCTCGACGGCGTGGCTGAGCGTCTCGTGGACGATCGCGATCGAGCCGACGCGCCGCACGGCCTCCTCCAGCGCGGCCTTGGCGTCCTCGGCGTCCGTCCGCCGCGCCTGCAGCCGGAGCAGCGCGGCCACGGTCTGGAGGTTGTTCTTCACCCGGTGGTGGATCTCGCGGATGGTGACGTCCTTGGTGACGAGCTCGCGGTCGCGGCGCCGGAGCTCGGTGACGTCGCGGACCAGGAGCAGGGCGCCGCTGCGGTCGCCCTGCGGTCGCAGCGGGATGCTGCGCACGATCAGCGTGACCTCGTCGGTGCCCACCTCCGTCGCGCGCCCGTCGCGGCCGCCGAGCACCGCGCTGAGCGTCTCCTCGTCGGGTCGCTTGCGGGCCGGCACCAGGTCGCGGGTCAGCTCGGTGAGCACCAGCCCGGCGAGGTCGCCCTGGAGCCCGAGGCGCCGGTAGGCGGACAGCCCGTTGGGGCTCGCGTAGACCACCCGGCCGGCCGCGTCGAGCCGCACGAAACCGTCGCCGACGCGCGGTGAGTCGGCGTGGTCGCTGCGCTGGTCCGACAGCGGGAACCAGCCGGCGGCGATCATCTGGGTGAGCTCGGCGGCGGTCTGGAGATAGCTCAGCTCGAGCCGGCTCGGGGTGCGTACGCCGAGGAGGTTGGTGTTGCGCGCGATCATCGCGATCACCCGGCCGGCGCGGCGCACCGGGATGACCTCGACCCGCACGGGCACGTCGTCGCGCCACTCAGGATCGCCTTCGCGCACCAGCCGCCCGGTCGCGAACGCCTCGTCCAGCATCCGTCGGCGCCCGGACGGGATGAAGGTGCCGAGCACGTCGTCGACGAGCGCCGTCGGGCCGGTCGTCGGACGCATCTGGCCGCCGGCCCAGTAGCCCTTGCCCTCCCTGTCGGGCAGCCACAGCACGAGGTCGGCGAAGGAGAGGTCGGCCAGGATCTGCCAGTCCGCCATGAGCAGCTGGAGCCACGAGACGTCGTCCTCGACGAGGTCGGTGTGGGCTCGCACGAGCTCGTGGAGGGAGGGCACCCGGCCAGCCTAGGGCTCGACTAGGAGGGTGTCGGCACGGGCTGGCATGATCGGCGGCATGTCTCTCGGGTACTGGAACCAGGTGCAGGCAGCCGGGTTCGAGGTCCCCTCGGACAGACCTCTCGACGACCTCACGGCCGAGCTGACGACGATGCTCGGGTCCACCGAGCCGGAGGTGCGTGACGGCACCGCCTACCCCGCCCTGGCGACCTGGATCGAGCGCGGCGTCTACGACGACCTGCTGGCCGGCCTGGGCGACGGGATGGTCGCCGGGCTGGCGGTCGGGCTCGGCGAGACGGGCACCGACACGGTCTTCCGGCGCAGCTTCAGCGCGCTGATCCTCGCCGAGTGCCTCGAGCGCAACAACGCCCACCACCTGCTCCCCGGCGCCAAGGTCCTCGACTGGGGCGACCGGGTCGTGGTGTGGTTCCTCAGCGAGGCCGACACGCGCGGCCACGTCGACGGCAAGGGCTGGGCCCACGCGGTCGCCCACGGCGCCGACACGATCGGTGCCCTCGCCGGCTCGCCCCACCTCGCCGGCGCCGAGCACGCGGTGCTCCTCGACGTCCTGGCCGAGCGCGTCCTCCAGCAGCCCGCCGACCAGCCCCTCGCCTCCGGGGAGGTGGACCGCATCGCCGCGGCGGCGATGCGCGTCCTGCGCCGCAACACCCTCGGCACCGAGGTGCTCGAGCCGTGGATCCACCGCATCGGTGCGGCGGCCAACCCCTACGGTCTCGGCGGCGCGGCCGACCCGTTCCTGCCGGCGTCCGGCCCCCAGGCACTCCTGCGGGCGCTGTTCGTGCACCTCTCCCTCGCTCCCGAGCCGCCGACCGTGCGCCCCGACCTGCTCCTCGTCGTGGTGGAGGCGCTGCGCGCGACCAACGCTCCCTACTTGCAAGTAGGCACGCGCTAGCCTGCGGGCATGAGCGAGACCCAGATCACAGGCCACAGCGGCGAGCTGGCCGTCAGCGTCGCCCGCGCCCACGGCGTGGAGACGATGTTCACCCTCTCCGGCGCCCACGTGTTCCCGATGTACGACGGCGCGGTGAAGCTCAACCAGGAGGGCGAGCCGCCGCAGATGCGGTTGCTGGACGTCCGCCACGAGCAGACGGCTGCGTTCGCCGCCGAGGCCACCGGCAAGCTCACCCGGGTCCCCGGCCTCGCCGTCCTCACCGCCGGTCCGGGCGTCACGAACGGCATCAGCGCGATCGCGCAGGCCCAGTTCGCCGGGTCGCCGATGGTCGTCGTCGGCGGCCGCGCCCCGCAGAACCGCTGGGGCACCGGGTCGCTCCAGGAGCTCGACCAGCCGCCCATCATCGCGCCGGTCGCGAAGGCGGCCAGGACGCTGATGACCGCCGCCGACGTCGCCGCCGGGATGGACGACGCCTTCACCCTGGCGCGCTCCAGCCACCGCGGACCCGTCTTCGTCGACGTACCGATGGACGAGTTCTTCAACTCCTCGACCGGCGCCGCGTCGTCGGGCACCGGCACCCGCGTCGAGCCGGACGCCGACGCGATCGAGGCCGTCGCCCGCCTGCTCGCCCAGGCGCAGCGACCCGTGCTCATCCTCGGCACCGACGTGTGGGCCGACCACGCCGAGGAGGCCGCGCTCCGCTTCGTGGAGGACCTCGGGATCCCGACCCTGACCAACGGGATGGGCCGCGGACTCGTCCCGGGCGGGCACCGCTCGCTCGTCACCAAGGCGCGCGGCGCCGCGCTCTCCGGCGCCGACCTGGTCGTGGTGGTCGGCACGCCGCTGGACTTCCGGCTGGGCTACGGCGTCTTCGGCGGTCCCGACAAGAACCCCGACGGCGCGTTCGCGCGCGTGGTGCACATCGCTGACTCCCCCGGCCAGGTCTCCGGCCACGCCGAGCTCGCCGGGTCGGTCGCCGGTGACCTGACCACGGTCCTCGACGGCCTCCAGGCCGCGATCGAGCGTGGCAGCAAGCCCGACTGGAGCGCCTGGGCGGACCAGCTCGCCGACCAGGTGAGGGCGGCCGTCGAGCGCGACGCCGCGCTCCTCACCGCCGAGGCCGACCCGATCCACCCGGCACGCATCTACGGCGAGCTGGTGCCTCGGCTGGCCGACGACTCGGTCGTGATCGGCGACGGCGGCGACTTCGTGTCCTTCGCCGGGAAGTACGTCGAGCCTAAGCGCCCCGGCGGGTGGCTCGACCCCGGTCCCTACGGCTGCCTGGGCGCCGGCCTCGGAGCGGCGATCGCGGCCCGGATCGCGCGCCCGAGCGCACAGGTCACGCTGCTGCTGGGCGATGGCGCGGCGGGCTTCTCGCTGATGGACGTCGACACCCTCGTGCGCCACGACCTCCCGGTCGTCATGGTGATGGGCAACAACTCCGCGTGGGGCCTGGAGAAGGGCCCGATGCAGATGCTCTACGGCTACGACGTGGTGGCCGACCTCGCCCCGCGCACGCCGTACGACGAGGTGGTCAAGGCGCTCGGTGGCGCCGGCGAGACCGTGACCGACCCGAAGCAGATCGGGCCGGCGCTCGACCGGGCGTACGCCGCCGGGGTGCCCTACCTCGTCAACGTGATCACCGACGTCGACGCGGCCTACCCGCGCAACACCTTCGGCATCTGAGCCGGACCGACCCGATGGAGCTGCGACGGATCCGGCGGGAGGAGCACGCCGCGGCCGGCGCGGTCTGCGTGGCGGCCTACGAGCCCTTCCTCGGCGGCGCGGAGGACGACTACCGCGACCGGCTGCGCGACGTGGCGACCCGCGACGCCGAGGCCGAGGTGTGGGTGGCCGTCGAGGGCGGGCGACTGCTCGGCCTCGTCACCTCCTGCCCGCCCGGCTCGCCGTGGCGCGAGATCGGCCGCGACGACGAGGGCGAGTTCCGGATGCTGGCCGTCGACCCGACCGCGCAGGGTGCCGGAGCCGGCACGGCGCTCGCCCGGCTCTGCGAGGAGCGTGCGCGTGCGCACGGCGCCACCGGGATGGCCCTGTCGTCGCTGGCCGTGATGACCAGCGCCCACCGGGTCTACGGGCGACTCGGCTACGAGCGCGACCCGGAGCGCGACTGGTCGCCGATGCCCGGCGTCGACCTGCTGGCCTTCCGCAAGGCGTTCTGACTCAGCAGGCACGACCGGTCGTCGGGTCCTCGACGTCGTCGAAGCAGATCGTCCCCCACGGCAGTGCGGCCATCTCCTGCTCGCCGACCCGCGCCCAGCGCCAGGCCTCCCACGACCCGTCGTCGTCGGCCACGGCCGTGACCAGCACGCCGGCCTGGGTCAGCCAGGACCGGTAGGCGCGACCGTCGTCGGTCGTCCCCGTCCCCAGCGAGACCTCGCCCACCGGTCGCACGGCCACCAACCCCGCCTGGTCGGCCGTCTGGACGACCACCTGCATCGTGTCGGGGTCGGACGCCGAGGTCACGAGCACCGACGCGCCCTGCCCGCTCCTCAGGTCCGTCGGGCTGATCGTGTGGATGCGCGGGTCCGGGACGTCGACCGCGAAGACGTCACCGTCCGCGCCGGGACCGTCGACGACCAGCGTGGGCGGGTCACCCGGGTCGAGCCGCGCGCTGTAGCCCAGGCCGCCGTCCTCGAGGGCGACCTGCTCCCCCACCCCGATCGTGTCGGTCGACTCGGACGTGACGTAGGGCAGGTCCGCGCGGGTGTCGGGCGTGCACGCCGCAGCGGGCGCCTCGGGCTCGTAGTAGGCGCAGGACGGCTCGCCCGGGCGGAGCACGCCGTCGTCGAGGGTCCACTCGTAGCGATCCACGACCAGGGTCTCCGGGACGAGGCTCACGGTGCCGCCGTCGAGCGGGCGGGCGTAGGTGTCCACCGACCGGGTCGAGACGAGCGTGCCGGCGTCGACGAAAACGGACTGCTGGTGGAACAGCTCGTAGTATGCGGTCGCCGAGCCCGGCACCACCACCTTCCCTCCGCTGAGGAGGTCGGGGTCGCTCGACGCGACCTGGACCAGCAGCCCGTCACGCAGGTCGAGGACGGCCGGTGAGTAGGACTCGACAGGCCCGTCGATGTTGTTCGCGTAGACCACCAGCTCCTGGTCGCCGTCGTCGTCGGCGTCGATCGGGGCAAAGGCACCGACGACCCCGGTCGTGCCGAGCTCGACGACGCCGTAGGCCTCCTAGCCCGTGCTGCTGAGCGTCGTCTGGACACGGATCCGGCCGTCGTCGTCCGCAGTCGGCTCGGTCAGGAGCTCGACGCGCTCGCGGGTGCCGTCGCCGTCGAGGTCGGCGCGGATGGGCGCGGCCTCGGGGTCCGGGCGCCAGTCGCGACCGACGTCCGCAGGGAGCTCGGGCGTCTGCTCGACCGTCCGCTGGTCCGGCTGGGGAGCGATCTCGTCGGACCTCGGCCCGCCTGCGACCGTCTGGAAGACCGCACCGAGGACGAGGAGCACGACCGCAGCGGTCGCGAGCAGCACCCACGGTGACTGCCACCTCGGCCGGAGCGGCACGACCGGCGCGATCGGCGCGAGGTCCTCGGGACGTACGAGCTCGGCCCGGGCGTCCAGCGCGGCCCGCAGCCGGGCCTCCATGCCCGCCATCCCCGGCGTCTGGTCCTGTGTGGTGCTCATCGCTCCTCCTTCCCCGAGGTCGCGGCCTTCGCCATGCTCTTCTCCAGTGCCACCAGCGCGCGGCTGGCGGTCGACTTCACGGTGCCCTGGCTGATGCCGAGCGTCCGGGCGATCTCCGCCTCGGTGAGGTGGGACCAGTAGCGCAGCACCAGCACCTCGCGCTGGCGGGGCGCGAGGGTGTGCAGTGCCGCGATGACCTCGCGGTGCTCCTCGGCCAGCACGGCGGTGTCCTCCGGACCCGGTGGTGCGACGTCGTCGGGTGGTGAGTACGCCCGCGCCGTCCGTCGTCGGCGCAGCGCGGAGCGCGCGGTGTTGACCACCGAGACCCGGAGGTACGCGAGGGCCTTCGACGGGTCCTGGACCGCGTCGGGTCGGCGGGCCAGTGCGGCGAACGCGTCCTGCACGACGTCCTCGGCCGAGGCGAAGTCGTCGACCAGCAGCACCGCCAGCCGGACCAGCTGCAGCCGGTGGGCGGCGTACAGCTCGGTGATGTCCACCGCTGGCTCCATGCCGGTCCCGGTCCCCGTCCTCGTCGTCGTGGTCCTCGTGCTCATGTCTGGTAGACGTGTGGGTGCACCACAGGTTGCCCCACCGCCCGAAGATCTTCCGAGAGGCCCGCCCATGCCGCAGCCCGAGCCCGCCACGCTGACCTTCACCGTCGGCGACGACGACACCGCGGCCGCTGTCGGCAGCGGCTCGCTCCCGGTGCTCGGCACGCCGCGCCTGCTCGCCTGGCTCGAGGCGGCGACCTGCGCCTGCCTGGAGCCGGTCCTCGCGGCGGGCTCGACGAGCGTGGGCACCCGGGTCCAGGTCGAGCACCTCGCCGCCAGCCCGGTGGGGGCCGAGGTGGAGGTGTCGGCGTCGAGCGCCTACGAGGACGGCCGGCTCCACCGCTTCACGGTGGGTGCCCGCGACGCGACCTCCGGCAAGGTGCTCGCCGCGGGCGAGATCACCCGCGTGGTGATCGACGCGGAGCGGTTCATGTCCCGGCTCTAGACATGCAAAAGTCCCCGCCACTGGCGGGGACTTCGGCGGCGTGATGCGTCAGAGACGGATCAGGCGTTGGGGCGCTTGCCGTGGTTCGCGCCCTTCTTCTTGCGAGCGCGGCGCTTGCGTCCGGTCTTGCCCATGGTGGTCCTCCTGGAATCGGTGCTCGGAGCAGTGTCTCAAATGACCCCGGGAGGGGCTAATCGAGTCCGCGGGAAGGTCAGGACCCGCCCTCGGTGATCTGGACGCGGACCTCGCGCAGCTGCAGGCGTACGCGATCGCGCAGCGACTCCGGCGCCGACTCCGAGCAGGACCGCTGGACGAGCTGCTTGACCGCCTTCTGGAGGTCGTGGCGCTCGAGGCAGGGGCCGCACTCGCGCAGGTGCATCTCGACGACGGCGCAGTCCGCCTGGTCGAGCTCGTTGTCGATGAAGTAGACGATGCGCTCGATGTAGTCGACGCAGTCGTCGCGGCCGTGCTCGTGGGTGCTCACGACGCGCTCCCCTCTCCGGCGCCCGGGAGGGCGGAGGCGGGCAGGAGGTCGTTGGTCCGCACGTAGTCGGCGAGCATGTCGCGCAGCTGGCGCCGGCCACGGTGCAGGCGCGACATCACGGTGCCGATCGGCGTGTCCATGATCTCGGCGATCTCCTTGTAGGGGAATCCCTCGACGTCGGCGAGGTAGACCGCGAGGCGGAACTCCTCGGGCAGGCGCTGGAGCGCGTCCTTGACCTCGGAGTCGGGCAGGTGCTCGAGCGCCTCCATCTCGGCCGACCGCAGGCCGGTCGACGAGTGCGACTCGGCGCGGGCGAGCTGCCAGTCCTCGACGTCCTCGGACATCGACTGCTGCGGCTGCCGCTGCTTCTTGCGGTAGGAGTTGATGTAGGTGTTCGTCAGGATCCGGTAGAGCCAGGCCTTGAGGTTGGTGCCGGGCTTGAACTGGTGGAAGGCGCTGTAGGCCTTCGCGAAGGTCTCCTGGACGAGGTCCTCGGCGTCGGCGGGATTGCGGGTCATCCGCATCGCCGCGCCGTAGAGCTGGTCGAGGAACGGGAGGGCGTCGCGCTCGAAGCGCGCGGATCGGTCGTCGGAGGACTCGTCCTCGACGACGATCTCGACCTCGACGGGGTCGTTGAGAGATTCAGTCATCGCCGCCCACGATACCGCTGTGGGTGCAGGCGATTCACCGCGCTGCGCCGCGCGGGGGCGTTCGAGGGTCTGTGTCTGCACACATGCCCCAACACCTCACCCCGTCGAGGGATTCCCGACGACTTCACGCACCAGCCACTCCAGGGTCGACTCCACGACGATCCCCATCGCCTCGTCCTGGCTGACCGCGCCCCGCGCGGGCACCTTCAGGCCGTGGTCGCCGCCCGGGACGACGGCGAGGTCGACGTGCTCGAGGTCGCCGGGGAACTCGTCGGGACGGCCCATCGGGTCACGCTCCCCCTGCACCACGAGCGTGGGCAGGCCGACGGCGCGGAGCTCGGGCAGCCGGGTCGCCTCGGTCCTCCCGGGCGGGTGGAGCGGGAACGACAGCGCCAGGCAGCCGGTGGCGCCCAGCGCCCGGGCCGTGCGCGCCGCGGACCGCGCGCCGGCCGAGCGACCGCCGACGACGAGCGGCGTACGCACCCGCATCATGTCGGCGGCACGGGTCAGCCCGACGTCCAGCGTCGCCGGGGGCGTGGCCACCTTGCGACCGGCCACCCGCCACGGCTGCTCGAAGAGCACGACCGAGACGCCCTGCGCGGGCAGCGCGTCGGCGAGCGCCCAGAGGTCGCGGGCGTCCACCCCGCCGCCGGCGCCGTGGCTGAGCAGCAGCGTCGCCATCGGGCTGGTCGCCCGCCGCGTGTGCAGCCGCCCCTCGCCGTGCGGAGTGTCGACGGTGCGGACGGTCGCCTTCTTCACGGGGTCTGCCCTTCGTCGGACACGGGCAGCGGCTCGACGAGCTCGGGTCCGTTGTTGCGCACGTTGCTGACCAGGGTGGGCACGGCGTAGGCCTCGAGGCGGCCGGGCGCCGCGGGCACCAGGAGCCGGGTGTCGCCGGGCGTGGTCGGGTCGAGCCACTCGTGCCAGCGCTCGCGCTCGACCATGAGCGGCATGCGGTCGTGGATGTGGCCGAGCTCGTCCTCGGCCTCGGTCGTCAGCACGGTGCAGGTCCAGCGGAACCGGTCGGGGTCGTCCTCGCCCTTCGCCGGGTCGCGCCAGATCTCGTAGAGACCGGCCATCGCGAGGACGCCGCCGTCCTTCGGGCGGATGAAGAAGGGCTGCTTGACCGGCTTCCCCCTCGCGTTGGTCTGCGAGGTCGGGTACCACTCGAAGTAGCCGTCGGCGGGCAGCAGCGCGCGACGGGTGGCAAACGCCTTGCGATAGGCAGGCTTCTCGGCGACCGTCTCCATGCGGGCGTTGATCATCCGGTTGCCGATCGACGGGTCCTTGGCCCACGACGGCACGAGGCCCCACGTGAGGACGCGCAGCTGCCGCTGCGCCGGCTCGTCGGACCCGCGTGACGGCGGCCGCTCGACGACGGCGTACACCTCCTTGGTCGGCGCGACGTTGTAGTCGGCCGCCAGCGGCGCGGCGATGCGGCTCTCGACGACCTCGAACTCCTCGACGAGGTCATCGGGTTGACGAGAGGAGGCGTATCTGCCGCACATGCGTCCACCCTAGGGGAGCGCTCGACGCCTCAGCCGCGAGCGAGGTCGTCGAGCAGCATGCCGGCGCCGACGTCGGTGGTCGGCAGTCCCTCGATCCAGATCCGCACGGCCGCCTCGGTCCCCCCGGACTCGCGCAGCCGGTCGAGCATCGTGCGCAGCACCTGCACCCGCCGGCCCAGCCGGTCGTCGCGGCGCGTCAGGATGCCGACCCGGTGCATGCCGAGCCGGGCGACGGTCTCGTCGCGTGCGAACGCCGTGCGGCTCAGCTCGCCCGCCCGCGCGAGGCGCATGGCCCGGGTGAAGTGGTCGCCGGTGTCCTCCGACGCCTCGCCCGGCGGCAGCGCGAAGACGACGAGCGCGTGCGCCGCCACGCCGTCGACGGCGCCGAGGCGGTAGAGCTCGGAGAGCCTGCTGCGCAGGTGCGCCTGGCTGGAGAGCCCGGTGAGCGGGTCCTCGCAGGAGAGCTGGTGGAGGTAGCCGAGCGTGGCTTCGCTCCACGCGGTCATCAGCGCCGTCACGACGTCGTACGTCGGATCGCTGCCGGTGACCTGCCGCCAGGTCTCGCGCAGCCCGTCGAGCGCCTCCTGGACCGAGGCTCCGTCGAGGGCCAGGTCGTGCCCGGCCACCTCGCAGGCGGCCAGGACGTCGGACCCTGAGATGAGCGCCTCCCCCACGGGATCGAACCGGTGCGGCAACCCCGACCGCACGACAGCTGACCCGAGCGCGCTCATCCCAGGATCGACGGCCGGAGGCCGACGCCCACGTGTGGCGAACTTCCTCACGGCACCCCCTCCTGTTTCCCACTGCTCGGTGATGGGACGGTCCTCGCGGGGGTCCATGACGCGGACCAGACCACCTATTTCTGAAATCGCGTCTTCGCCACGCACGCGCACGCCCAGCGGGCTACAGTCAAAGGACGTCAAACGACGGTCAAGGAAGTCACTCGACTCCGCACCACGGCGGTGCCACGGGGAAAGCGTCCAGCCGCAATGAGCAGTGCCACCAGTGTCGAACCACTTGCCGACGCCGAGCTGATCTCGGCGGTCCGCGGTGGGGACGTCGATGCCTACGGCGTGCTGTTCGAGCGACACGTCGACGCCGCCCGGCGCCTGGCCCGCCAGCTCGTGCCACCCGCCGACGCCGAGGATCTCGTCTCCGACGCCTTCGTCAAGGTGCTGGGCGTGCTCCAGCGCGGCGGTGGCCCCGACGTGGCGTTCCGCGCCTACCTCCTGACGTCGGTCCGCCGGCTCCAGGTCGACCGGTTCCGGTCCGGGTCGAAGCTCCACACGACCGACGACATGGAGGCGTTCGACCCGGGCATCCCCTTCCGGGACACGGCCGTCGAGGGGTTCGAGAGCGGTGCCGCGGCCCGCGCCTTCGCCTCGCTCCCCGAGCGCTGGCAGCTGGTGCTGTGGCACACCGAGGTCGAGGGCGACAAGCCCGCCGACATCGCTCCCCTCCTCGGGATGAGCCCCAACTCGGTCTCCGCGCTCGCCTACCGGGCACGCGAGGGCCTGCGCCAGGCCTTCCTGATCGAGCACGCCGCCGAGATCGAGGGCGATCGCTGCCGCTGGACCCACTCCCAGCTCGGCGCCTTCGTCCGCGACGCCACCTCGCGCCGCGACGCGGCCAAGGTGCAGGCCCACCTCGACGACTGCCGCTCGTGCACGGCGCTCTACCTCGAGCTCACCGAGGTGAACTCCAACCTCGGCGGGCTGCTCGCCCCACTGCTGCTGGGTGCGATCGGCTCCGCCTACCTCGGTACGACGCTCGCCGCCGGCTCCGTCCCCATCGGCCTCGGCAGCATCGGGACCGTCGTGGGCCGCGTCCGCGACCTCGTCGTCGGCAACAGCGCCGCCGCAGCGGTCGCCGGCGTGGCCGCCAGCGTGGTCGTGGTCGGCGGTGCCGTGGCCGTCGGCCTCAACAACCCGCCCCGCACCACCGCCGAGCCCCCGCCGCGCAACCCCGCACTGAGCAGCCCCGCAGCAGCCCAGGACGGCACCGTCCCGGGCGCCGGCCTGCAGCGGCAGGGCAACGGACCCGAGAGCATCGAGCCCGTCTCCGACGACGTCGTCCCGGTGCTGCCGCCCGCCACGACGACCGTCCCGGCGCCGACCGAGACCCCGGGCACCACCGACCCCACGGACGCGCCGACGACCGATCCGACCTCGGAGCCGACGGACGAGCCGACCGACGAGCCGACGCCCACCTCGACGCCCACCTCGACGCCCACCTCGACGCCCACCGCGACCCCGACGTCGACGCCGACGTCCGACCCCACCTCGTCCCCCACCTCGTCCCCCACCGCGTCCCCCACCGCGACCCCGACGTCGACGCCCACGTCCGACCCCACCTCGTCCCCCACGTCGTCGCCGACCCCCACGCCGCAGCCCACCGACGAGCCGAGTCCGACGACGACGCCGGACCCGACGACGACGCCGGACCCGACCACCACCCCGGACCCCACGACCACGCCCGACCCGACCACCACCCCGGACCCGACCACCACGCCGGACCCCACCCCCACACCCACGCCGGTGGACACCGCGGTCACCGGGACCGTGACGGGTGGCAGCGGGTTCTACCGCGTGCAGGTCCGGCCGTCCGGGCTCGCGGCGGGCACCTCGGCCGAGCTGCGGATCACCTTCGGCGGACTCGTGGTCACCACCCGCGTCGATCCCCGATGCGCGTCCGCACCGGGCGGACTGCGGTGCACCGTGGGCGGTGACGACACCTCCGCCGTCGACATCCGCGTGATCGCGCTCCCGGGCAGCACGGTCACCGCCACACTGGTCGCCGCGAGCGACGACCCGGCCCCGGCCAACAACACCTGGCGGGCCCTGCTCTCCTGATCTCGCACCCCTGCGGACGGAGCGGGAGCGACGCCCCATCGTGTAGGAATGAGGGCATGACGATCACCCGGTTGCTCGCCCGTCCCATGCTGGCCTCGATCTTCGTCGCCGGTGGCATCAACGCCATCCGCAACACCGAGGGGCATGCGTCGAAGGCGAAGAAGGTCACCGACAGGGTCGTGCCCGCGGCGCAGAAGGCCGCTCCTGCGCTCCCCATCCCGACCGACCCCGCGACGCTCGTGCGGATCAACGCCGGCGCGCAGATCCTCGCCGCCGCCGCCCTGGCGACCGGCCGCGCACCGCGCCTCAGCGCGGGCGTGCTCGCCGCGTCCCTGGTGCCCACCACGCTCGCCGGGCACTCGTTCTGGGACGAGACCGACCCGCAGGCGCGGGCCACCCAGCGCCTCCAGTTCTTCAAGAACACCTCCGTGCTCGGTGGCCTGCTCCTCGCCGCCGTCGACACCGAGGGCAAGCCCGGCCTGGCCTGGCGCGCCCGCCGCGCCGCCGCCGACGTACGTCGCGAGGCCAAGCAGGTCGCCAAGGACGCGCGCCGCGAGGCCAAGCTGGCCAAGGCGCAGCTGACCTGATCGAGGCACGTCCTCGATAGGCTGCGCAGGTGACTGACCAGCCTGTCGATCCGATCCCCGATCCCTGGCCCGCGCCCCGACCCCACGACCCCGTCGACCGGGTCGTCTCGCTGCCGGGGAGCAAGTCGCTCACCAACCGCGCGCTGGTCCTCGCCGCGATCGCGGACGGCCCCAGCGTCGTACGCCGTCCACTGCGCTCGCGCGACACCCTGCTGATGGCTGCCGCGCTGAGGTCGCTCGGCACCTCGGTGGAGGACACCGACGGTGACGACGGGTCCGGCCACTGGGCCGTCACCCCCGGCACCTGGGACCGTGACGCCGACGTCGACTGCGGGCTCGCCGGCACCGTGATGCGGTTCGTGCCGCCGGTCGTCGGACTGGCCCGGGGGACGGTCGCCTTCGACGGTGACCCGCACATGCGCCAGCGTCCCGTCGGCCAGATGCTCGCCGCCCTCGGTGCGCTCGGCGTGCGGATCGACGACGGCGGCCGCGAGGCGCTCCCCTTCGCCGTCCACGGCACAGGCTCGGTGCCCGGCGGGACGGTCACCATCGACGCGAGCGCCTCGTCGCAGTTCGTCTCCGCGCTGCTGCTCGCGGGCGCCCGCTACGACCACGGCGTCGACGTGCGCCACGTCGGCAAGCCCGTGCCCTCCCTCCCCCACATCGAGATGACCGTCCAGATGCTGCGCCAGCGCGGCGTCGCGGTCGACGACCACGACCCCAACCGGTGGGCGGTCGCCCCCGGTCCGGTCAAGGCGGTCGACGACGACATCGAGCCCGACCTCTCCAACGCCGCACCCTTCCTGGCGCTCGGTGCGGCCACCGGAGGCCGGGTGACGGTCACCGACTGGCCCGCGCTGACCACCCAGCCCGGCGACGAGCTGCGCGAGATCCTCACCCTCATGGGGTGCGAGGTCACCCTCGCCGACGGCGACCTCACGGTCGTCGGGCCGGACCGCCTGCAGGGCGTCGACCTCGACCTCCACGACGTGGGTGAGCTCACGCCCGCGATCGCCGCACTCTGCGCACTGGCCGACTCGCCGTCGCACCTGCGCGGGGTCGCGCACATCCGCGGCCACGAGACCGACCGGATCACCGCGCTCGCCACCGAGCTCGGCCGCCTGGGCGCCGACGTCACCGAGCGCGAGGACGGCCTGTCGATCCGGCCGGCCACGCTGCACGGCGGCACCTTCCGGACCTACGCCGACCACCGGATGGCCCACGCCGGCGTCATCCTCGGCCTCGCCGTCGACGACGTGCTCGTCGAGGACATCGCGACCACCTCGAAGACCTTCCCGGACTTCGCGGCTGCCTGGAGCGACGCCGTGCACGGGACCTCCCGGTGACGGGTCGCTACTCCGAGCACGACCACGAGCACTACGAGCGCCCGCGCCGGCGCACCCGCCCGCGCACCAAGGACCGGCCGACCTACGACGACGCCGTCGACGGCCGGGTCGTCACCGTCGACCGCGGCCGGTTCACGCTGACCGTCGACGGGCACCGGGTGATGGCGATGAAGTCGCGCCCGCTCGGCCGCAAGGGCGTCGTGGTCGGCGACCACGTGCGCGTGGTCGGTGACACGAGCGGCGTCGACGGCTCGCTGGCCCGGATCGTCGAGGTCGTGGAGCGCAGCACCACGCTGCGACGCACGGCCGACGACGACGACCCCGTCGAGCGGGTCATCGTCTCCAACGCCGACCAGCTGGTCGTGGTGACCGCGCTGGCCGACCCCGAGCCGCGCCCGCGCCTGATCGACCGCGCGCTCGTGGCGGCGTACGACGCCGGGATGGCGCCGCTGCTCTGCCTCACCAAGGCCGACCTGGCCGACCCCGAGACCCTGCTGTCCACCTACCGCTCCCTCGGCGTGCCGTGGGTGGTGACTCAGCTCAAGGGCGACCGGGCCGGCGACCTCGGCGCGCTCCGCGAGCGGCTGCACGGGCGCACCAGCGTCCTCGTCGGGCACAGCGGGGTCGGGAAGTCGACCCTGGTCAACGCCCTCGTGCCGGACGCGCACCGTGAGGTGGGCATCGTCAACGCTGTCACCGGCCGTGGCCGCCACACCTCGACGAGCGCCTACCTCCTCGAGCTGCCGGACGACGCGGGCTGGATCATCGACACCCCGGGCATCCGCTCGTTCGGCCTCGCCCACGTGCGACCGGAGGACCTCATCGAGGCCTTCCCCGACCTCGAGGAGATGACCGAGGACTGCCCCCGCGGGTGCACCCACGGCACCGGCGAGCCCGAGTGCGGGCTCGACGAGGCGGTCGAGGCCGGCGAGGCCGACCCCGACCGGGTGGAGTCCTTCAGGCGCCTGCTCGCCGCGCGCGAGGGCGCGAGCGACTGGTAGTCCGGCCCGGACGGGGCCGGCTCAGCCCCAGACGGCCTTGGCGCCGGTGTCACCGGCCATGAAGAGCGCGTAGCCCAGGACGACCGACCCCACGACCAGCACGGCCATCGCCGGGATCCGCAGCCGCGTCTCGCGGGCACCCCTGCCGGACGCGAGCGCGGACGCCCCGCCGAGCGCCCAGGCGCCGAAGCCGGCGACGAGCGCGAAGGCCAGCGACACGTTGCGCAGCAGCTCGCCGGCCTCCTCGTGGTCCTCCACGAGCGGCGCGAGCTCGGGCCGCGACGACAGCAGGTCCTCGCCCGCGACGACCGCGAGGAACGATGCCACGGCGGTGACCACGGCGAGGACGACGAGCGGCCACCGCAGCAGCCAGCGCCACCTCGGCACGAAGGCGAAGACGAGTCCCGTGATGGCCGCGAGCGGGCCGAGCACGACGACCGCGTGGACGATGAGCGGGTGCAGCGGCACTCCGTTGAGCTCCATGCGTGCACAGTAGGGCGCCATGCTGGGAATAGCCTGTGAACATGCCCATCCACGGCTCCAACGACTACACCGACGACCTGCGGCTCGCGCACGTCCTCGCCGATGACGCGGACTCGCTGACCCAGGCCCGGTTCAAGGCGCTCGACCTCCACGTCATGAGCAAGCCCGACCTGACCCCCGTGACCGATGCCGACAAGGCCGTCGAGGAGGGCATCCGCCGCACGCTCTCGCGGGTCCGCTCGCGCGACGCCGTCGTGGGTGAGGAGCAGGGCACGACCGGCCACAGCCAGCGCCGCTGGATCGTCGACCCGATCGACGGCACCAAGAACTTCGTCCGCGGCGTGCCCGTGTGGGCGACGCTGATCGCCCTCGCGGTCGACGACGAGGTCGTGCTCGGCGTGGTCTCCGCTCCGCAGCTCCAGCGCCGGTGGTGGGCCTCGGTGGGCAACGGTGCCTGGACGGGACGCTCGCTGCTGAAGGCGACGAAGTGCGAGGTGTCCGACGTCCGGCGCCTCGAGGACGCGTCGCTGAGCTACTCCTCCCTGTCCGGCTGGGACGAGCGCGACCGGCTCGACGACTTCATCTCGCTGCAGCGGCGCTGCTGGCGCACCCGCGCCTACGGGGACTTCTGGTCCTACATGCTCCTCGCCGAGGGAGCGGTCGACCTCGCGGCCGAGCCGGAGCTCGAGCTCTACGACATGGCCGCGCTCGACGTCATCGTGCGCGAGGCCGGGGGCCGGTTCACCTCGCTCGACGGCAACGACGGGCCGTGGGGCGGCAACGCCCTCGCCTCCAACGGCCACCTCCACGACGCCGCGCTGTCGTTCCTCGGCGGGCTCGGCGACGACGACACCGACCCCGACGTGCCGCGGCGCGGGCCCGGATCGGTGAGCAGCCTGCGCGACCGGCTGTGACCTGCACCACGTCGCGCCCTGTCCCTCGGCGTCGGTTCTGGCTACGGTGACTGGTCAGTAGTCACGCCGGACGAGAGGTTGAGGACCATGAGGATCCAGGACGTCATCCAGGGCAAGACCAGCCGGGCCGTGGTGACCATCGGCCCCGACGCCACCGTGCGCGAGCTCGTCGCGCTGCTGGCCGAGCACAACGTGGGCGCGCTCGTGGTGAGCGACGACGGCGAGGCCGTGACGGGCATCGTCAGCGAGCGCGACGTCGTACGCCGTCTCCACGCCGACACGGGCGTGCTCGACGTGGCCGTGCGCGAGATCATGACCGCCGAGGTGCGCACCTGCGACGGCGGTGACGACCTCACCGACCTCATGCAGACGATGACCCAGCACCGCATCCGGCACGTCCCGGTGGTGGCCGACGGACGGCTGACCGGCATCATCTCCATCGGTGACGTGGTGAAGAACCGCATCGGCGAGCTCGAGTTCGAGCGCGACCAGCTCGACAGCTACGTCCACCAGACCTGACCGCACCACTTCCCAGAATCGAAGGAGCACACGTGAGCGAGAAGCCCGACGTCGACCCGCACATGGGCGAGGCGCCCACCGACCTCGAGGTCACCGACCTCGTCGAGGGCGACGGCACCGAGGCCACCTCCGGCTCGACCGTCTCGGTCCACTACGTCGGCGTCGCCCACTCCACGGGCGAGGAGTTCGACGCGTCCTACAACCGCGGCACCCCGCTGCAGTTCCGACTCGGCATCGGCCAGGTCATCTCCGGCTGGGACACCGGCGTGCAGGGCATGAAGGTCGGCGGTCGTCGCCGGCTCGTCATCCCACCGCACCTCGGCTACGGCGACCGCGGCGCCGGCGGCGCGATCAAGCCGGGCGAGACGCTGATCTTCGTGGTGGACCTGCTCGAGGTCCGCTGACCGGCACCGCCGACACCTGACGCCGGGCGGCTCGCCCCACCATCGGCACTAGCCCTGGGCGTCGTGGACCAGGATCGCGACCTGCACCCGGTTCTCGACGCCCAGCTTGGAGAAGAGCCGCCCGACGTGCGTCTTGACCGTCGGCACGCCCATGAAGAGCTCGCCCGCGATCTCGGCGTTGCTCAGCCCGCGCGCCACCCCGTCGGCCACGTCGCGCTCGCGCTCGGTGAGACCGGCGAGGGCGTCCCGCGCGGCACGGCCACGGTCCTGCGCCTCGCGGGTCGCGTCGGCGCCGGCGTTGCGGGTGACCGCGGCGATGAGCTGGGCCGTGACGCTCGGCGAGAGCATCGGCTGCCCGGACGCCACCGTGCGGATCGCCTCGACGAGCCGCGCGGGCGGGGTGTCCTTCAGCAGGAAGCCCGCGGCGCCGGTGCGCAGCGCCTTGAGCACCATGTCGTCGGTGTCGAAGGTCGTCAGCACGATGATCTTGAGGTCCGGGTGGGAGCGGAGCAGCTCCTCGGTCGCGCTGAGCCCGTCGCGCACCGGCATCCGGATGTCCATCAGCACGACGTCGGCCCCGGAGGCGGGGACGACGGCGAGCGCCTCCTCGCCGTCGCCGGCCTCGGCCACGACGGCGATCCCCGACGCGCCGCCGAGCATCATCCCGAGTGCGGCGCGCACCATCGGGTCGTCGTCGACGACGGCCAGGTCGATCCGATCGGGAGCGCCCGGGTCCTGCGTTGCGGTCACGGCGCCCACGGTATCCATGCCCGCACGGAGTAGCCGCCCGTGGCGTCGACGCCGTGGCTGATCCGCCCGCCCGCCAGCGCGGCCCGCTCGGCCAGCCCCAGCAGGCCGAGGCCGGACGCCGGCAGCGGGGTGCGGCGTACGGGCCCCACGGGTGCCGCGTTGCGCACCGCCACCACCAACCCGTCCTCCGGCGTGCCGGCGAGGTCGACGGTGACGGTGGTGCCGGGCGCGTGCTTGCGCACGTTGGTCAGCGCCTCCTGCACGATGCGGTAGGCCGTCCGCCCGGTGGCGGCGGGCATCTCGTCCTCGACGCGGTTCGAGAGGCGTACGCGCATCCCGCCCGACGCCTCCTCCTCCACCAGCGCCGCGAGGTCGTGGATCCCGGGCTGGGGCGGCTCGGGCGCGGCGTCGGTCGGCTGGGTCGGGTCGCGCAGCACGCCGAGCACCGCGCGGAGGTCGGAGAGGGCCCGCTGGGCGTTCTCCTCGATCGAGCGGGCCGCGGTCGCGCGGTCCTCCTCGGACAGGTCGGTGCGATAGCTCAGCGTGCTGGCGTGCATCGCCACCAGCGAGATCCGGTGGGCCAGCACGTCGTGCATCTCCCGCGCGATCCGGGTGCGCTCGGCGGCCTGCGCCTGCGCGACCCGGGCGCGCTGCTCCCGCTCCGCGGTCTCGGCACGGGAGCGGTAGGAGTCGACCAGCTCGCGCTGGGAACCCATCGCGTAGCCGGTGGCGACGAGGATGCCGGCCACCAGCATGCCGAAGAGGATCGTGGCCCACATCGGGAGGCCGGAGTCGTTGAGGCCGACCTTCTCCTGCACGAGGCCGGCCACCAGGCTGAGCGGCACCACGAGCGCGAGGAGCCGCCACCGCCGGTGCGAGGCGATCGACCCCATGATCCAGGAGGCCGGGCCGGTGCTGACGATCGACACGGACGAGAAGGCCGTCAGCACCAGCGCCACCGGCGCGGGCCGACGATGTCGCCAGCGGATCAGGACGAACGACACGAGGCCGAGGACCGGGTCGCCGACGAGCAGCCACATCACCGCCAGGTGCGGCGCCGGCCAGTCCGCGGCACCGACCACGACGATGACCCACGTCGAGACGCTGAGCACCGCCGCGAGGACGTAGCGCCACGTCGAGGCCCACCAGGTCGGGCGTCCGACCGCTGCGGTGCGGTCTTCGCGGGTCCGGGCCATGGGCCGAGGCTAGAGGTACTCGGGTCACCGCCGCGTCCGACCCAGGTGTCGGCGCCGGCCCGAGGTCGATACCGGAGTCGGATGCCGCCGACCCCTGCGCCCGATGCCCGGGCCCCCTCGCCCGGCGCAGGGTGGAGCCATGATCACAGTCGAGAACCTCACCAAGCGCTACGGCGGGTTCACCGCCGTCGACGACATCTCCTTCGAGGTGCGTCCCGGCAGCGTCGTCGGCTTCCTCGGTCCCAACGGTGCCGGCAAGTCCACGGCGATGCGGATGATGACCGGGCTGACCCCGGCGACCTCCGGCCGCGCCACGATCCTCGGGCAGACCTATCGCGAGCTGCACAACCCCGGCCGCCAGGTCGGCGTCATGCTCGACGCCTCGGCCCAGCACCCGGGCCGCACCGGCCGCGAGGTGCTCCGCGTCGCCGCCGTGTCCGTCGGTGTCTCGAAGGCCCGCGTGGAGGAGGTCCTGCACACCGTCGGCCTCACCGACGAGGAGGCGGGCCGCCGGGTCCGCAACTACTCCCTCGGCATGCGCCAGCGCCTCGGCATCGCCGCCGCGCTGCTCGGCGAGCCGCAGGTCCTCATCCTCGACGAGCCGGCCAACGGCCTCGACCCGCAGGGCATCCACTGGATGCGCGGGCTGCTGCGCCGCTTCGCCGACGGCGGCGGCACCGTCCTGCTGTCGAGCCACCTGCTCCACGAGGTCCAGATCGTCGCCGACGACCTGGTCATGATCGGCCGCGGCCGCATCGTCGCAATGGGCTCCAAGGAGGAGCTCCTCAGCCGCGGCGGCACCACCGTCCAGTCCACCGACGACGCCCGCCTGGTCGGCCTGCTCGAGAAGGCCGGCGTGCCGGTCTCCCGCACCGGCTCCGGCCTCGTCGTCGACGCCGAGGCCGAGGTCGTCGGCCGGATCGCCGCCGAGGAGCGCGTCGTGCTCCTCGAGCTGCGCTCCGGTGGCTCCGAGGGCCTCGAAGAGATGTTCCTCGGCCTCACGGCCGCCACCTCCCGGGAAGGGGACGCAGCATGAGCACCACCGCCACTGACAACACCACCCCGGCCACCGTGCACCCGCACCCGTCGTCGGCGGGGACGCGGACGACGTACGACCGGTCCCCACGGCCCTGGAGGGCCGCCCGGGCGTGCCGTTCGCCCGCACCCTCCAGAGCGAGCTGCGCAAGGTCGTCGACACCCGAGCCGGCCTCTGGATGGTCATCGTGATGGGCCTCCTGGCCGCGATCGTGCTGGCCGCCGTCGTCATCTGGGGCGAGCCCGGGGACGCGACCTTCGACGGCCTGCTCGGGATGGCGACCATGCCCCTCGCGATCGTGCTGCCGATCCTGGGCATCATGGCCGCGACCGCCGAGTGGTCGCAGCGCACCGGCCTGGTGACCTTCACCCTGGAGCCGCGCCGCGGTCGCATCGTCGCCGCCAAGGCCGTCGCGTCGATGCTCTTCGCGCTGGGCGTCATCGCCGTCGCCTTCGTGGCGTCCGCCCTGGTCAACGTCACCGCCGGCACCGGCACGTGGGACCTGACGGGCGCCGCCGCGGGCGGGCTCGTGCTCGCGCTGATGCTCTACGTCCTGCAGGGCGTGGCCTTCGGCCTGGTCTTCCTCAACACCCCGATCGCCATCGTCGCGAGCCTGGTGCTGCCGAGCATCTGGGGCATCGCGACGGCGCTCATCAGCCAGCTCGAGGAGGTCGGCCGGTGGATCAACCTGGACCGCGTCATGGAGCCGCTGTTCGCCGGTGAGATGGCCGGGCAGGACTGGGCGCAGCTCGGCACCGGCGTCGCCGCGTGGGTGCTGCTCCCGCTCGCGATCGGCACCTACCGGGTGCTCAACCGCGAGGTGAAGTGAGACGTGGGGTGACGTCGGTCGGGGGACCCGTCACCCCATCCGTCGCCTCCTCACCAGGGGACGTCGATCTCGACCTCTCCTGAGGCGACACGGGCCGCCAGCCCGCCCAGCGTGACCACGTCACCGGGGACGAGCTGGCGGCCCCGTCGCGTCTCGACCTCGTCGTTGACGAGCACGGCGCCGTCGGCGATCACCGGCTTGGCCTCGGCTCCCGACTCCACGAGGTTCGCGAGCTTGAGGAACTGGCCGAGCCGGATCGACTCGTCACGGATGGGTACGTCGATGGGCTCCGGCCGGGGGGACATGGGCATCAGTGAACCAGCACCGAGAACGCGTGGATCAGCACGCCCACGAGACCACCGACGATGGTGCCGTTGATCCGGATGAACTGCAGGTCCTTGCCCACGTGGAGCTCGATGCGCCGGGCGGCCTCCTTGCCGTCCCAGCGCTCGATGGTCGTCGTGATCACGGTGGTCAGCTCGGCGCCGTACCTCGCGACCATGAAGACGGTCAGGTCGGCGGCCGTCCGGTCGAGGCGCTCGCGCAGGGCGGCATCGTCGCGCAGCCGCTGGGAGAACTGGTTGAGCTCCAGGAGCAGCCGCTGGCGGACGGCGCCCTCGCGGTCCTGGACGGAGGCGAGGAGGGCTGCGCGCATCGCCTTCCAGAGCGAGATCGCGGTCGTGACCACCTGCGGGTGGTCGAGCAGGCGCTCCTTGAAGGCCTCGGCGCGCTCCTGGGTCTCGCGGTCGTGGAGCAGGTCGGCGGCGAGCTGGCCCAGCATCGAGTCGAGCGCCTCGCGGGCGCGGTGGTGCGGGTCGTCGCGGATGTCCTCGAGCCACGCGAGGGCCTGCACGTGCAACCGGGAGGTGACGGCGTCGTTGAGGCGGGTCGGCGTCCACCAGGGGGCACGCTCCTCGAGCACCTGGGAGAACGTCTCGGGGTTGTCCACCAGCCAGCGGTGCATCTCGTCGAGGGCGAGGTCGACCACACCGTGGTGCAGGTCGTCGCGCAGCACCTCCATGAGCGTCGTGCCGAGCAGCGGCGCGATGGGCTCCTCGCGGAAGCGCGGGACGAGGGCCTGCGTCACCAGGTCGGCGACGTGGTCGTCGCGCACCTTGTCCAGCGCGATCGCGGCCACGTCGGAGGCCTCGTCGACGACCCGCCGGGCGTTGACCGGGTCGGCCAGCCAGTCGCCCACGCGTGCCGAGATCGTCGCGGCGGCGACACGGTCGCGGATGATCTCCTCCTGGAGGAAGTTCTCCCCCACGAACTCCTCGAGACCCTTGCCCAGCTCGTCCTTGCGCTTGGGCACCAGCGCGGTGTGCGGGATCGGCAGGCCGAGCGGGTGCTTGAAGAGCGCGGTGACGGCGAACCAGTCGGCGATCGCACCGACCATCGACGCCTCGGCGCCCGCGTTGACGAAGCCCCACGCGCCGTCGCGACCCAGCGTGGCGACGTACACGCAGGCGGCGAGCAGGAGCAGCCCGACGGCGACCGTGCGCATCTGCCGCAGCCCGCGCCGACGTGCCTCGTCGGCGCCGGGGTCGGGCGTGATCAGCGAGACCTTCGGCCGGGTCGTGCTGTCAGTGGTCGCCATGGCAGCCATTCTCTCCGACGGCACCGCCTCGGCCGCACCACCCCGCGGCGTGCGTGCCAGAATGCCGCGCATGCCTCGCACCGTCATCACCTTCGGGACGTTCGACGTGTTCCACGTCGGTCACCTGCGCGTGCTCGAGCGCGCAGCGGCGCTGGGCGACAGGCTCGTGGTCGGGGTGTCCGCGGACGCCCTCAACGAGCGCAAGAAGGGCCGGGCCCCGATCTTCAGCGAGCGCGAGCGACTCGCGATCGTCGGCGCCCTCAAGGTGGTCGACGAGGTCTTCGTCGAGGAGAGCCTGGAGCAGAAGCGCGACTACATCGTCGAGCACGCCGCAGACGTCCTCGTCATGGGCGACGACTGGGCCGGGAAGTTCGACGAGTTCGGCGACGTGTGCGAGGTCGTCTACCTCGAGCGCACGCCGGCCATCTCCACCACCGCGATCATCGAGCACATCGCCGACCTGTAACAGGTTTCGTCACCGTGGCGCTGGGTTAGTGTCACTCCGAGCTGACAACCAAGAGGGGAACCAGAGGACACCATGCGCAGAATCCTCACCACCGCCGTGGCCATCGCACTGATGGGAGGCGCGGCGCTGTCCGCGCCCGCCGTCGCCGCCGAGGGCCAGCGGACGATCGACCCACGCACCGCCGACCCGTCGCCGTCGACGTCCGGTGCCGCGCCGCAGGCCGCCCTGCCGGAGGTCGCCGACATCGCCGGCGCGGACGCGCTCACCACGGCGCGCCGCGTGCTGTCCGGCAAGGCCCGCGCCTCGGACCCCTCCGTCACGCTCGCGCTGCGCGACCTCTGGGCGAAGAAGTCCGAGCTGAGCGGCCGCGACCTGGCCCAGGCCGAGGACCTCCTCGCCCGCCCGACCGACGGTGCCGGCGACTCCCAGGGATTCGGCTACACCGTCCCCGAGGCCGCCCCCGTCTGCAACACCCGGCTGTGCCTGCACTACGTGCCCACCACGGCCGACGCCCCGCCGTCGCTCGACTGGGTCAACCAGAACCTCGCCGTCATGGACTCGATCTGGTCCACCGAGGTCGACCAGCTCGGCTACCGCGCTCCGCTGAGCGACGGCGCCAAGGGTGGCGGTCCGCAGCTCGACGTCTACCTCAAGGACCTCGGCGGTCAGGGCATCTACGGCTACTGCGCACCCGAGACCCGGGTCAAGAACCGCACCGCCTCGGGCTACTGCGTCCTCGACAACGACTTCTCCCAGGCGCAGTTCCCCAACGCCACGCCGGTCGACAACCTGCTGGTCACCGCCGGCCACGAGTTCTTCCACGCCATCCAGTTCGGCTACGACTACAACGAGGACCGCTGGATGATGGAGTCCACGGCGACGTGGATGGAGGAGCGGGTCGCGACCCACGTCAACGACAATCGCCAGTACTTCGAGACCAGCCCGATCTACGCGCCCTACGTGCCGCTCGACCTGTTCAGCAGCCAGTACACCTTCCAGTACGGCAGCTGGGTCTGGTGGGAGTACCTCTCCACGAAGTACGGCAAGAAGATCGTGAAGCAGGCCTGGGACCAGGCCGGCTCGCTCAAGAAGGACGGCGGCAAGAACAGCATCGAGGCGCTGCAGAAGGTGCTGAAGAAGAAGGGCGGGCTCACCAAGACCTTCGCCAAGTTCGCCGCCGGCAACCTCACACCCGCCGCCAACTACCCCGAGGGCGCCGAGTACGAGTTCCCGCAGTTCGCCAACGGCAAGGTGCTGAAGAAGGGCAAGTCGAAGCGCTACAGCGCGAAGGTCTACCACCTCGCGTCGGCCTCCTACGGGTTCGCCCCGAAGAACAGCAAGGGCAAGAAGTGGAAGCTCGCCGTGACCGTCAACGGTCCGGTCAAGCGCACCTCGCCCGCCGCCGTCGTGGTCGTCCACCTGAAGAACGGCAAGCGCCAGGTCAAGCTGGTCAAGCTCAACAACAACGGTGACGGCCGCATGCGTGTGAGCTTCGACAGCAAGAAGGTGCTCGTCGTGTCGGTGACCCTCGTCAACGGCTCGACCCGCTACCAGTGCAACCGCGGCACGGGCTACGCCTGCCAGGGCAAGCCGCTCGACGACAAGGCGCGCTTCTCGGTGACGGCTCGCGTCACCAAGTAGTCAGCCAGCAGTCACGGCCTGAGGGCCAGCAGGGCGTGGAGCGCGGCGACGCACTCCGCGACCAACCCTGACACCGGGACCGGGCGTTCGCCGGTCGGCACTGCCGACCACGTGAGCGCCCGGTCCTCTGTGTACGCCCACCACGCCCGCACGACGTCGCGCTTGCCCTCGGCGACGGCGAGCGCCGTCATCACGCGTTCGGTGGTGCCGTCGCGGACCGAGTCCATCACCTCGCTCACCCGCGGGTCGGCCACGCCGTGCCCGTGGACGAGCGCGAGGTAGAAGTCGCGACGGCGCTCGATCTGCTCGACCATCAGCCGGGTCACCATCTCGACCTGCGCCGCCCCGGCAGGTCCTCGTCAGGCGCCGTGGTGCGCAGCATCCGGCGCCCTGCGGCCGCGATGCAGGCGAGGTAGAAGTCGGTCTTGGTCGGGAAGTAGTGGAAGAGCAGGCCGCGCGAGATCCCCGCCTCGGCCGCGATGTCGTCCATCGAGAGGTCCTGGATCGGCTTCTCGACGATCTTCGACAGGCCGATGCCGACCAGCTGGCGACGGCGCTCCTGGGCGCTGAGCCGACGGCGTACGGGCGCCGTCCCTGGCCCTGCCGCGCCGTCCGTCACACTATTGAGCATTGCTCAACAGTGTGCGAAGGTCAATGGCATGGACTTCTCCCTCTCCCCCGCGCCGCCGACCTCCGTGACCGCGTGCGCGCGTTCGTCGCCGACGAGGTCGAGCCGATCGAGGCCGAGGCGCACCGCCGGATCACCCGGCTGCGCGAGTCGGGTGGCGACCACTGGACGCCGGACCCGGTGATCGCCGAGCTCCAGGCCAAGGCGCGCGAGCAGGGCCTGTGGAACCTGTTCCTGCCCGCCGCGCACGCCGGTCGGTATGCCGCCGACTTCGGCACCGACGGCGGCGAGGGCCTCTCCAACGTCGACTACGCGCCGGTGGCGGAGGCGATGGGCCGCTCGTTCCTCGCTCCCCTGGTCTTCAACTCCAACGCCCCCGACACGGGCAACATGGAGGTGCTGCTGCGCTACGGCACCGAGGAGCAGAGGGCGACGTGGCTCGAGCCGCTGCTGCGGGCCGAGATCCGCAGCGCCTTCTGCATGACGGAGCCGGCCGTGGCCTCCTCCGACGCGACCAACATGGCGGCGACCGCGACGGTCGACGGAGACGAGGTCGTCATCAACGGGCGCAAGTGGTGGTCGACCGGCGTGGGCAACCCGGACTGCAAGATCTTCGTCTTCATGGGCCTGTCCGACCCCGACGCCGACCGGCACTCGCGACACACGATGGTGCTCGTGCCGCGCGAGACCGCCGGGGTGAAGGTCGAACGGATGCTCACCACGATGGGCTACTACGACGAGCCGCTCGGGCACGGTGAGGTGTCCTTCACCGACGTGCGCGTCCCGGTCGGCAACATCCTCCTCGGCCCGGGCCGGGCGTTCGAGATCGCGCAGGGCCGGCTCGGCCCCGGCCGCGTCCACCACTGCATGCGCGCCATCGGCCTCGCCGAGCGGGCCCTCGAGCTCGCGTGCGCCCGCGCCACCAGCCGCACCGCGTTCGGCAAGCCGATCGCCAACCTCGGCGGCAACCGCGAGCGGATCGCCGACGCCCGGATCGCGATCAACCGCTCGCGCCTGCTGGTGATGCACGCCGCGTGGCTGCTCGACCAGGGCCTCAGCGCCGAGGCCGTGTCGGCGGTGAGCGAGATCAAGGTCGAGGTGCCCCGCATGGCGCTCGACGTCATCGACATGGCGATCCAGCTGCACGGTGGCGGCGGGATGAGCGACGACTTCCCGCTGGCCAACGCGTGGGTGGGCGCCAGGTCGCTGCGGCTGGCCGACGGGCCGGACGAGGTCCACCGCAACGTAATCGCCAAGATCGAGCTCGGGAAGCACACGACATGAGCCGGGTCCTGGTCACGGGGGCGGCCTCCGGCCTCGGCGCCGCGCTCGTCGCCGCCCTCCGGGCTCGCGGTGACGAGGTCCTCGCGACGGACCGGGTCGCCGCCGACGGCATCGACCTCGTCCTCGACATCACCTCCGACGACGACTGGGCGGCCGCGGTGGCCGCGGTGACCGAGCGGTGGGGAGGCCTCGACGTGCTGGTCAACAACGCCGGCGTCGCCGGTGGCGGCCGGGTCGACGTCTGCACCCTCGACGAGTGGCAGTGGATCACCGACATCAACCTGTTCGGCGTCGTCCGCGGCACCCGCGCGTTCGTGCCGATGCTCAAGGCGCAGGGCTCCGGCCACCTGGTCAACGTGGCCTCGCTCGCCGGCCTCGTCCACCCGGGCGGCATGGGCTCCTACAACGCCGTGAAGGCCGCGGTCGTCGCGTTCACCGAGACCTGCGGCCACGAGCTGGCGTCGTACGGCATCCGGGCGAGCGTGGTGTGCCCCTCCTACTTCCGCACCCACCTGATGGACTCGATGCAGGGCAGCGACGAGCTCGTCGGCCAGGTGGTCGGCGGGCTGGTCGCGCGCTCCTCGATCACCGCCGACGACATCGCCGCCGCGGTGCTGGCCGGGATGGAGGCCGGCGACGACGTGATCGTGCCGGACGAGCCCGCGCGCCAGGCGTACTTCCTCAAGTGGGCCGACCGGCCGGCCTACGACGCCGTGATGCGCGATCAGGCGGCGAAGCTGCAGGCGGCCGGGAGCGGCTCGTGACCGCCGTGCCCGGCGCCCGGGCGGTGCGTGAGGAGGACGCCTTCGACGTCACCGCCGTCGCCGCGTGGATCCGTGCGAACGCCGCGAACCCGGACGGCCTCGACGGCCACCCCGAGGTCCGGCAGTTCACCGGCGGTGCCTCCAACCTGACCTACCTCCTGCGCTACCCCTCGGGCCGCGACCTGATCGTCCGGCGCGCCCCCGCGGGCACCAAGGCGAAGGGTGCGCACGACATGCACCGGGAGTACGTCATCCAGTCGGCGCTCGCGCCCGTCTTCGACTACGTCGCCCCGATGGTCGCCTTCTGCGACGACCCCGAGGTGGTGGGCGGCGACTTCTACGCGATGGACCGGATCGCCGGGGTGATCCCGCGCAGCGAGTGGCCGGCCGACGTGCCGCTGTCGCCCGAGCAGGCGCGGGAGCTGTGCCTCCACGCGGTCGACGTGCTGGCCGAGCTCCACGGCATCGACCCCGCCACGACCGGGCTCGGCGACCTCGCCAAGGGGGCCGGCTACGTCCGCCGCCAGGTGGAGGGGTGGTCGACGCGCTACCGCAACGCCCGCACCGACGACGTACCCGCCCTCGACGAGGTCATGGCGTGGCTCGACGAGCACCAGCCCGACGACGTCGCGACCTGCGTGATCCACAACGACTTCAAGCTCGACAACCTCGTGCTCTCCGGCGACGACGTGACGCGCGTGGTCGGCGTCCTGGACTGGGAGATGGCGACGCTCGGCGACCCGCTGATGGACCTCGCCGGCTCGATGGCCTACTGGGTGCAGGCCGACGACACCGAGGAGTTCCAGATGATGCGGCGGGTCCCGACCCACCTGCCCGGGATGCTGACGCGCGAGGAGTTCGTGGCGGCGTACGCCGAGCGCACGGGGCGGTCGGTCACGCCCGGGCAGTGGCGCTTCTACGAGGTCTTCGGGCTGTTCCGGATGGCGGCGATCGCGCAGCAGATCTACTACCGGTGGTTCCACGGCCAGACGACGAACGAGATGTACGCCCTCTTCGGTCCCGCGGTGCAGATCATCGGGCGGCGGCTCGACGGACTCATCACCGACGGGCTACCCGCGTGAGCCGGATCCTGCTGGTCCGGCACGGCCAGGCGTCGTTCGGCGCGGACGACTACGACAACCTCTCCGACCTCGGGCACGCGCAGTCGCACATCCTCGGCGCGGCGCTGGCCGCGCGCGGCACCCGCGGCGACCTCGTCGTGGCCGGCCAGATGAAGCGGCACGACCAGACTGCTCGCGGCGTGCTCGAGGGCGCCGGCTGGGAGGCCGACGTGGCCGTCGACGCGGGCTGGAACGAGTTCGACCACCTGCAGGTCCTCGGCGTGCACTCCGAGCCGAGCACCGTCGAGGGTGAGGACGAGAAGGCTGCCTTCCAGCGCTGGTTCGAGGAGGCGACCCGGCGCTGGACCTCGGGCGCCGACGAGGCGTCCTACGACGAGTCCTTCGCCGCCTTCGGCGAACGGGTCGACGCGGCCCTCGCGCGAGTGGTCGACGCCGTACCCCGGTCCGGGACGGCCGTCGTGCTGACCAGTGGCGGGGCGATCGCCTGGACAGCAGCGACGCTGCTGGCCGACGACGCGGCCGCCCGCGCGGAGCTGTGGCTGCGGCTCAACCCGGTGTCGGTGAACTCCGGCGTGACCACCCTCGTCCGGGGCCGGCGCGGCACCACCCTCGTCGCCTTCAACGCCCACGACCACCTCTCCCCCGACCTCATCACGTATCGCTAGGAGCATCCGTGCCCACGATCCTCATCACCGGCGCCAGCAGCGGCCTCGGCGCCGAGATGGCCCGCCAGTTCGCCGCGCTGGGCTACGACCTCGCGCTCTGTGCGCGGCGTACGGACCGGCTCGCGTCCCTGGCCTCGTCGATCACCGAGGCGCATCCGTCCGTGCGCGTCTCGGTGAAGGCGCTGGACGTGAACGACCACGACGCCGTCTTCGCTGTCTTCGAGGAGTTCCGCGAGGAGTTCGGCTCGCTCGAGAAGGTCGTCGTCAACGCCGGCCTCGGCAAGGGCCAGCCGCTCGGCACCGGTCGCTTCGACGCGAATCGCGAGACCGCGCAGACCAACTTCATCGGCGCGCTCGCCCAGACCGAGGCGGCCGCTGCGATCTTCCGCGCGCAGGACGCCGGCCAGCTCGTCATGGTCTCGTCCTTCTCCGCGCTGCGGGGGATGCCGAAGAACATCACGACGTACGCCGCCACCAAGGCCGCGGTCGCACACCTCGCCGAGGGCTTCCGCGCCGACGTCCACGGCACCCCGATCAAGGTGACCGTGCTCTACCCCGGCTACATCGTCAGCGAGATGTCCGGGACGTCCGCCAGGACGCCGCTCATGGCGTCGACCGAGAAGGGCGTCCGGGCCATGGTCGAGGCGATCGAGAAGGAGAAGCCGCGCGCCCGCGTGCCCGCCTGGCCCTGGGGTCCGCTCGGCTTCGTGGTGAAGCACGTGCCGACCTCGGTGCTGCGCAGGATGAGCTGACGCCGCCCGGCTGAGCAGGCATTCGGGGCCTCCGATGCGCTCAGGCCCTGTCTACCCGAGGCAGGTCGAGGTCGTGCTCGTCGACGAAGGCGTCGATGTCTGCCTGGCTGGTCTGCCCGGCCGCGAGGGCGGCCCTGGCTGCGACGAGGTGCTCGTTGGGTGCCGTGAGCTCGAGCGCGATGTCGTCGGGATCGCGGAAGTTGAGGTGGAAGCCGAGCTCCATGTCCCGGATCGGCGTGTAGGCCACGCCGAGGTCGTCGAAGCGTCGCTCCCACACCTCCAGCTCGGCCCGGGACCCGGCGGTGAGCCCGAGGTGGTCGAGACCGGTGGTGAGCTCGGTGAAGCCCCCGCCGCGCGCTCCTTCGTGCTTCATCAGCGAGAGCGTGAAGCCGGTGGCCGGGTGCATGAGGATGCGGCCGTAGCCGACGTCGAGGACGGGCACGAAGTCGAGGACGGCCGTGTAGAACTCCTGGCTCCGGGCCAGGTCGGTGACCGTCAGCGAGACGTGGTCGACTCCGGCGAACGTCACCATCCGACACCTCCAGGGGCTGCGTGGACCTCCCCGCATGATGCTCCTCGTGGAGGCCCGCGCACAGGCGGTACAGACCTCTGCGCCAGGCCCGCTGTCCGACGGCACGTGCAGACTGGCCGGCATGCCGCGCTTCGAGGACGAGGACCTGTCGGACGCCGAGTTCCGCGAGTGCGACCTGAGTCGCGCCCGCTTCGTGGGGGTGGTCATGCAGGACGCCGTCATCGACGGGCTCGTGACCAACCTCGTGGTCAACGGCGTCGAGGTGACGTCCTACGTCGAGGCGGAGCTCGACCGACGCCATCCCGTGCGGGTGCTGATCCGGTCCGCCTCCCCTGCCGACCTGGTCTCGGCCGCGTCCCGGCTGCGCGCCTGCTGGGACGCGACGGTGTCCCGGCTCCGCTCCATGCCGACCGGCTCCGAGCACGAGCGTGTCGGCGGTGAGTGGTCCGCCGTCGAGACCATGCGGCACCTGGTGTTCGTCCACGACTCGTGGTTCCGGCGGTGCTGCCTCGGCTCGACCGCGCTCTTCACCGGCCTGGGACTGGCGTCCGGCTTCGTGCCCGACCAGGAGTCGCAGGGCCTCGACCCCTCCGCGGCGCCGTCGCTCGACGAGGTGCTGGCGGTCCGCTCCGCGCAGGCCGCGGAGCTCGCCGACTGGCTCTCGGGCGTCACTCCTGCCGAGCTGGCATCGCCCGCACCGGTCCCCGACGGGCCCGGCTGGCCGCCCTACGCCCGCGGCAGGACCGTGCTCGAGTGCGTCCACGTCGTGCTCAACGAGGAGTGGGAGCACCACGGCTTCTGCGTGCGCGACCTCGCCGTGCTGGAGGGCTGACCGGCCGCGACCAGCCGGCTGACGGCCGTCGTGCCCGGGATGTCAGTGAGTCGAACGGCCCGGGGCGCTGTCGAGCCGCTCCAGGATCTCGCTCACGTGCTGACGGAGGTGGTGTGCGTGGTCCTCGGCCAGCTGCTGCAGCCGGGAGACCTCCGCCTCCTCCAGCGCGCGCTGGCGCGACATCTCGGTGCGGACGCCGGCGGCGGTCGCATGCGCGTCGTCGACGGCCTGGGCGGCCTCGGTCCTCGCGGCCTCGACCATGCTCTCCGCCGCCCGCTGCGCCGAGCGCACCATCGCGCTCGCCTCCCGCTGCGCTGCAGCGACGATCTCCGCCGCCTCGGCCCGCGCATCCGTGCGCCACTGGTCGGTGTCGCGCGCCGTCATCTCCAGGAGTCGCGCGGCGGAGGGCGACCGGGGCTCCGGCACCGTGATCCGTCCGGTGGGGTCGTCGAGCCGTCGATCGTCCGCGTCGCTGCGGACTGCTTCGTCGTGATCCTGGTTCAGCACCTGCGTCTCCTTGCGTTGCCCGCCTCAACGGGGTTGTCGGCAGCGTACGAGGTCGAGGCGCCGTCGGTCGATGGGGATCGGCACCAGGAACGGTCAGCATGCGACTGCCGAATCCTCAGGTCACCGCGCGGCGCCGGGCCGGACGGCGCCCCACCAGACCAGCAGCAGCCCTCAGATCTCGTCGCCCTCGGGCGGCTCGGGCTCGCGCGTGATGTGCATCGCGGCCTCCTCGGCGGACGCGCCGGCACCGTCGATGCCGACGTCGTGGGCGACCTCCTGCTTGTCCAGGTCCTCCCCCAGGCCCTCGTCGGGCTGGACGAGCCGGCCGGTGCGCTCGTCGGCCTCGTCGAGGCCGAGCTGCTCGTCGAGGGCGTTCTCGTCCTCGCGGTCGTCGTCCTCGTCGTCCTCCGCGTAGGGGTCGATGTCGGGCTCCTCCTCGGCGAGCTTCTCGTCGAGAGACTCCCCCTGCAGGCGCTCGGCCTCGGTCGGGTAGTCGTCGTAGCCCTTGGGCGCCCGCTCCGGCGGCGAGTAGCCGCGGTCCAGCACGTCGGTGAGGTCCCCGTCGTCGAGGGTGTCCTCCGGCTGGAGCTGGTCCTCGTCGTCGACGGACATGTCGCCGTAGGTCTCGCGATCCTCAGTCATGCCTCGAGCATGTCCAACCCGACCCCGGAGGACAAGGCTCGGACGGGTGGTCAGGCGAGCTCGCGCTCCAGGGCGTCGGTGAGGAGTGCGACGAGGGCCTCGGTCTGGATGTTGGCCGACGAGCCCACCTCCTCGTCGGAGCCGTCGAGCGCGCGGGCGGCGAGGCCGGCCTTGGAGTCGATGAGCTCCGCGATCCGCGTGTCGATCGTCTGCGCGGCGATGATCCGCCACGCGGTGACCGGGTCGCTCTGGCCGATGCGGTGCACGCGGTCGATCGCCTGGGTCTGCTCGGCGTCGGTCCACGAGAGCTCGGAGAGCACGACGTTGGACGCGACCTGGAGGTTCACCCCGACGCCGGCGGCGGCCAGCGAGCAGACGATGACCTGGACGTCGGGGTCGTTGACGAAGGACTCGATGGCCTTCTCGCGGGCCTTGGGGGTCTGGTCGCCGCGGATGGAGGTGTGCTTCAGACCGCGGCGGGTGAAGGTCTCCTCGGCGATGTCCATGACGTCGACGTGGCGGGCGAAGAAGACGACCTTGCCGACGTTGCGCGCGAGCTGCGCGGCGTAGTCGGCGGACAGGCCGGCCTTGGCGCGGCCGATGCGGCGGAACATCGAGAAGACGTTCTCCCCACCGGTGCCGTGGTCCATCTCCTCGCGCTCCCACGTCGCGACGCGACGGACGAGCTCGTGGTCGATGCCGTCGACCACGGAGCCGGTGCGGCGGGTCTCGAGGGCGGCCTTGTAGCGCTGGACGAGCCGCCGGGCGAGGTCCTCCTCGGCTGCGCGGATCGAGCGGGTGTCCTCGTCGTCGAGCTCGACGGGGATGTCGGCGATGCGGCGGGCCGGGATGTCCTCGGCGACGTCGACCTTGCGGCGCCGGACGATGCCCATGTCGATCACGGCCTTGCGCGCGGCCGGGTAGAACGGCGGGTCGGCCGGCGTCAGGTCGGTCTCCTCGAGGGCCTCCATCAGACGGGCCATCGGCTTGTGGTCGTCGATCCAGCCGAGGAACTGCCAGATCGCGCGGAAGTCCTCGATGTCGTTGATCAGCGGCGTGCCGGTGAGCGCCATCAGCAGTGGGCGCGCCATGCGGGCGCGCAGCCGCTCGGAGAGCTCGAGCACGTGGCGCGAGCGCTGGGAGGTCTTGTTCTTGATGAAGTGCGCCTCGTCGACGACCATCCCGCGGAAGCCGAAGTCGCCGAGCCAGCCGACGTGCCGGTCGAGGATCTCGTAGTTGACGATGACCACGTCGGCGAAGGCGTCGACGTGGTCGCCGTCGCCGTGGATGACGGTCGCACGGCGGCGCGGGGTCCAGCGCTCGGTCTCGCGGGCCCAGTTGGTCTTGACGACGTTGGGGCACACGACCAGGAGCGGGTAGGCGTGGGCGGCCTGCGCGGCGAGCAGCGCCTGCGCGGTCTTGCCAAGGCCGGGCTCGTCGGCGAGGAGGTAGGTGCGGTGACCCTCCGCGGCCGAGGCGATCATCGCGGCCTGGTGGGGCATCAGCTCGAGCTTGCCAGGGGCGTCGAGCGTGGTCGGCTCGGGCAGCGCCATGCACGACGACGACCCGCCGAGCTCGAAGGAGCGGAAGAGCGGGCCCAGGAGCTCCCAGGTGGTGAGCCGGCCGTGGGTGCTGCGGCGCTCGCGGCCGATGCCGAAGTCGGGCACGAGGAACGGGTTGGCGAGCTGGTGCTGCGCCACCGACTGCGGGATGACCCGGCGCTCGCCGAGGCCGGGGCCGGCCTCGTCGGTCGGCTTCGGCTCCTCGGCGACGGCCTCGACGCCGGCCTTGCGCAGCATCTCCAGGCGCAGGTCGCGGGCGCTGTCGGTGATGACGGACTCCTCGGACAGCAGGCCGAAGAGGGAGGGGTCGCGGGTCGCGGTCTTGGCCAGGATCGTGCCGATGCCGTCGAGGCGCTTGAGCTCGTCGGCCTTCTGGGCGTCGGTGAGCTCGGTGGAGGCCTTCACGTCGTGGCGGTGCTCGCGCGCCAGCAGCGCGACGACCTGGAAGCGCACACGCTGCCCGGGGGCGAGGGGTCCGCGCTGCACGGCGGACTCGAGCTCGCGCACGGCACGCGCCAGGACGGGGACGATGCCCTCGTTGTCCTTGTGGCGGGCGTGGGCAGGGGTGCGGCGGCTGCCGCGTGAACGCTGGCGCTGGGCCAAGGTGTCCTCCAGGACTGGGCTACGCGTCGTGGAGCGGGCGAGTGGAGCAGGCGAGCCGGTGTGGCTCGGTCCCGCGCGCCACGGCGTCAGGTGTGGAGCGGGCGTCAGGTGCGCGGTGGCCGGAGGATCCTGGGGGTGATCACTGCGGCACGGCGTCTGGACGCTGGCTCCACTGTAGCCCGGTCCGCGCCGCGAGCGGCAATTACCCGCGGATCAGCGCGCCGGGCGGTGGTCGACGATGCGGCGCATCTTGCCGACCGACCGCTCGATCGAGGCCACGTCCACCACCTCGACCCCCACGCTCACCCCGATCGAGGCCTTGATCCGCGCTGCGAGCTCGTCGCGGGCGGCGTACGCCTCCGCGTCCGTCGTGTGCTCGCGCCGCTCGACCCGCACGGTGAGGTCGTCGAGGTTGCCGGTGCGGTCGAGGTGGCACTGGAAGTGCGGGGAGAGCGCCGGGATGATGAGCACGAGCTCCTCGATCTGCGTCGGGAAGAGGTTCACCCCGCGCAGGATGATCATGTCGTCGGTGCGGCCGGTGACCTTCTCGATCCGGCGCATCGAGCGCGCGGTGCCCGGCAGCAGCCGGGTGAGGTCGCGGGTGCGGTAGCGGATGACCGGCATCGCCTGCTTGGTGAGCGTGGTGAGGACCAGCTCGCCCTCCTCGCCGTCGAGCAGCACCTCGCCGGTCACCGGGTCGATCACCTCCGGGTAGAAGTGGTCCTCCCAGACGTGCAGGCCGTCCTTGGTCTCGACGCACTCGCTCGCGACGCCGGGGCCGATCACCTCGGACAGGCCGTAGATGTCGACCGCGTGCATGTCCGTGCGCTGCTCCATCTCGCGGCGCATGTCGTTGGTCCACGGCTCGGCGCCGAAGATGCCCACCTTGAGCGAGGTGGAGCGCGGGTCGACCCCCTGCGCCTCGAGCTCGTCGATGATCGAGAGCATGTAGGACGGGGTCACCATGATCACGTCGGGCTCGAAGTCGCGGATCAGCTGGACCTGGCGCTGCGTCATGCCGCCGGAGACGGGTACGACGGTGCAGCCGAGGCGCTCGGCGCCCGCGTGCGCGCCGAGGCCGCCGGTGAAGAGCCCGTAGCCGTAGGCGTTGTGCAGGACCATCCCCCTCCGCCCACCGGCGGCACGGATCGAGCGGGCCACGACGTCGGCCCACATGTCGAGGTCGTCGCGGGTGTAGCCGACGACGGTGGGCTTGCCGGTGGTCCCGCTAGACGCGTGGAGGCGTACGACGTCCTCGCGGGGGACGGCGAACATGCCGAACGGATAGTTGTCCCGCAGCGTCGCCTTCGTGGTGAACGGGAGTCGCGCGAGGTCGGCCAGCGTCTCGATGTCTTCCGGAGCGACACCGACGTCGTCGAAGGCCTGCCGGTAGTGCGGGACGTGGTCGTAGGCGTGGCGCACCGACCACTGCAGCCGCTCGAGCTGCAGGGCGCGCAGCTCCTCCACGGGCGCGGTCTCGATCGGGTCGAGGTCTCCGGGTCGCGGGGCGAGGTCGTGCATGTGTCGTCCTCCAGGTCAGGCGTCGGGGCGTGGGAAGGTGGGTCCATGGCGGAAGTGTCGGGCGGGGCGGGCGTGCGGCCCGGGGGTGCACCACGGCGTGGCCGACCCGGCCACGACCAGGCCTCTGTGCTGCGGGTCGCGATCGACCTCTTCAACCGGCAGGGCTACGACGCCACCAGCGTCGGCGACCTCGCCCGCGAGCTCGGGCTGACCAAGTCGGCGATCTACCACCACGTCCCCAGCAAGGAGCACCTGCTCGAGCGGGCGCTCGACGAGGCCCTCGGAGAGCTCTCCTCCGCGCTCGACGCGGTGGGCGCGGAGGCGTCGTACTCCCCCGAGCAGCGGCTGCGTGCCGCGGTGCGCGCCAGCGTCGTGGTGCTCGCCGGGCACCTCCCCGCGGTGACGCTGCTGCTGCGGGTGCGCGGCAACACCCCAGCCGAGCAGGCGGCGCTCGCCCGGCGGCGCGACATCGACCAGCGGCTCGCCGAGATGGTGCGCGAGGCGGCGGACGCCGGGGCGATCCGCGACGACATCGACCCGCTCGTGATCAGCCGGCTGATCTTCGGCATGGTCAACTCCCTGACCGAGTGGCTGCGCCCGGACGGCGAGGCCGAGGCACTCGCGGACACGGTCGCGACGCTCGCCTTCGACGGCCTGACCAGGCACCGCTAGCCCCGTCGGTCCGCGATCGTCCGGCTGCGGCCGCGGAACTCGGCGACGACCTCGCCGACGACCGGGTCGCCCGCGCGGACGGAGACGTCGTAGATCCCGGACCTGCCGCGGCGCGACACCTCGCGCGCGTCGGCGTGCAGGACCTCGCCGAGGCGGCCGGAGCGGACGAAGTCGACCGAGAAGCCCGCAGCGACCGTCACCGGGCCGTGCGAGTTGCAGGCGAGGGCGAACGCCGAGTCGGCGAGGCTGGCGATCAGCCCGCCGTGGCACAGGTCGTGGCCGTTGACCATGTCGGCCCGCACGACCATCGAGACGCGCGCGGTGCCGGCGCCGAGGTCGTCGACCTGCATCCCGAGCGCCGCGCTGGCCGCGTCGGCGGCCCACATCGCGCGCGCCTCGGGGAAGTCGGCGGAGCCGGACGAGGCCTCAGGCATCGAAGTCGACCGTGACCTCGGGGCTGACCGGGAAGGTCTGGCAGGTCAGCACGAACTGCTGCTCGACCTCGGCGGGCTCGAGGGCGTAGTTGCGGACCATCTCGACCTCGCCGTCGGTGACCTTCGCGCGGCAGGTTCCGCATACCCCGCCCTTGCAGGCGAACGGCAGGTCGGAGCGCACCGCCTGGGCGGAGTCGAGCAGCGTCGCGTCGCGCGACACCGGCGTGGTCGTCGTACGCCCGTCGAGGACGACCGTGACGTCGCTGGTCACGCCCTCGACGACGCGGTCGGCGTGGCGCAGGGTGGGCGGCGGCTCGTCGACGAAGAACAGCTCGAAGTGGATCTTCTCCGGCGGCACGCCGAGCTCGTCGAGCACCGCGCGGGCGTCCTCGACGAGGCCGAGCGGGCCGCAGAGCCAGACGTGGTCGAGGGCCGCGAGCGGCACCTTGACCGGCAGCAGCCGCCGCAGCCGGTCGGCGTCGAGGCGGCCGGAGAAGAGCTCGACGTCGCGGGGCTCGCGGGAGAGCACGTGGACGAGGTCGAAGCGCGGGCCGTGGAGGTTCTTGAGGTCGCCCAGCTCCTCGGCGAACATCACCGACGTGGTCTCGCGGTTGCCGTAGAGCATCGTGACGGTGCTGTCGGGGTTGGCCAGGACGGAGGCGGCGATCGAGAGCATCGGCGTGATGCCGGAGCCGGCGGCGATGCAGAGGTGCCGGCCGGCCATCGACGGGTCGGCGCGAAAGCTGCCCGAGGGCTCGGCCACCTCGACGGTCTCGCCCGGCGCGACGCCGTGGATCAGCCACGAGGAGAACAGTCCGCCCGGGATCTCGCGCACGCCGATGCGCGGGGCGGCGCCGGCGGGCGCGCAGATGGAGTACGTCCGGCGGTGCTCGACGCCGTCGACGACGCGGCGCAGGGTGAGGGACTCCCCCGGCTCGAAGTCGAAGACCTCGCGCAGGTCGTCGGGCACGTCGAAGGTGACGGCGGCCGAGTCGTCGGTGAGCGGCTCGACGTCGCGGACCCGCAACGCGTGGAACGTGGGCACGGTCAGATCTCCTTGACGTGGTCGAAGGGCTCGAGGCAGGCGGTGCAGCGGTACTGCGCCTTGCAGGCCGTCGAGCCGAACTCCGAGACCAGCTCGGTCGCGGGCGAGTCGCACTGCGGGCAGCGGACCTGGCGCGCAGTGGGCAGGAGCGTCAGCGGGATCGGACCGTCGGACGACGGGGCGGGACCGGGCGGGGAGATGCCGGCCGCGGCGAGCGCGGCGCGACCCTCCGGCGTGATCCAGTCGGTCGTCCAGGCCGGGTGGAGGCTGACCCGCACGTCGACGCGGACGAAGCCGGCGCCCTGCAGCTCGCGGACGAGGTCGTCGCGCATCGCGGCCATGGCCGGGCAGCCGGAGTAGGTCGGGGTGATGTCGACGACCACGTGGCCGTCGGCGACCACGTCGACGTCGCGCAGCACGCCGAGGTCGGCCAGCGTGAGCATCGGCAGCTCGGGGTCGGTGACCTTATCGGCCACGGCACGTGCCTTCTCCAGGGGGCGGCTCAACAACCTCACCACTGCCCCCTCGGGTGCGCACGGGCCACGGACTGCATCTCGGCGAGCATCCGGCTGAGCGGCTCGCCGTGCATGCCGTCGCGGCCGGTGCGACCGAGGACGCCGGCACGACGCGGGGCCTCGGACCGCTGGACGTCGGCCGCGGCGAGCACCTGGTCGAGCACTGCCTCGGCGGCCTCGCGGACTCCTGCCGGGTCGACCCCGACCCCCTGCTCCGCGGCCGCGGCCTCCACCTCGTGGGTGTCGAACAGCTCGGGCCACAACGGCCAGAGGGCGTCGTACGCCACCAGCAGGCGGCGACGCGACTCCTCGGTCCCCCGGGCGAGGGTGACGAACCAGCGGGCGGCGTAGTCGCGGTGGTAGGCCAGCTCCTTGACGCCCTTCACGGCGACGGCGGCGAGCACGTGGTCGCGGCTGTCGCGCAGCCGCTCCCAGGTCGCCAGCCGCCACACGGAGAACAGCAGCACCCGCACGGTCGCCTCGGCGAAGTCGCCGTTGTCGAGCTCGGCGAGACGGACGTTGCGGAAGTCGTGCGCCTCGCGGAAGTAGGCCAGCGCGTCCTCGGGCGGTGCCGGTGAGCCCTCGGGCAGCGCCGGCACGACCGACTCGTCGGCCTTGGCGGCCCGGGCGAGCAGCAGCCGCGCCTGGCCCAGCAGGTCGAGCGCGATGTTGGACAGTGCGATGTCGTCCTCGAGGTCGGGCGCGTTGCTCGTCCACTCCGCGATCCGGTGCGACATGACGAGCGCGTCGTCGCCGAGCATGAGGGCGTACGCCGCGAGCGTGGGGCCGTCGACGCCCACGGGGATCGTGGTGTCGACGCCCGCGAGGGGGTCCTCGAAGTCGGTCCCGAAGGCCCAGTGGGCGTCGTTGACGAGCAGGCCGGCGTAGGCGCTGTCGTGCTCGTCCTCTGCAGGTGTCTGGATGTGGTCAGTCATGTCGCCGGGTGTCCTCACATGTGGGGGACGTTGTCGGGGATGTCGTAGAAGGTCGGGTGGCGGTAGACCTTGTCGCCGCTCGGCGCGAACATCGGGTCCTTCTCGTCGGGGCTCGACGCGGTGATCGCGTCGGCGCGGACGACCCAGATGCTCACGCCCTCGTTGCGCCGGGTGTAGACGTCGCGCGCGTGCAGCAGGGCCATGCGGTCGTCGGCGGCGTGCAGCGAGCCGACGTGCACGTGGTTGAGCCCGCGCTTGCCGCGCACGAAGACCTCGTAGAGCGGCCACTCCTTCTCGACCGGCGCCATCCCGACGCCGCTCGGGACGCCCTCGAGCGGGACCGCGCCGTGGCCGCCCTCGGCGGAGAGGTTGCTCATGCGATCGCCGCCCGCTGCTTCGCGGCGTACGCCGTCGCTGCGTCCCTGACCCAGGCACCGTCCTCGTGGGCGCGCCGGCGGTGGGCCATCCGCTGGGCGTTGCAGGGTCCGTTGCCCTTCACGCCCTGCATGAACTCCTCCCAGTCCGGCTGGCCGAAGTCGTGGTGGCCGCGCTCCTCGTTCCAGACGAGCTCGGGGTCGGGCAGCGTGACGCCGAGCGCCTCGGCCTGCGGGACGGACATGTCGACGAACTTCTGGCGCAGCTCGTCGTTGGTGTTGCGCTTGATCCCCCACGCCATCGACTGGGCGGTGTTGGGCGAGTCGGCGTCGGGAGGGCCGAACATCATCAGCGCCGGCCACCAGAAGCGGTCGACCGACTCCTGCACCATCGCGCGCTGCCCGTCGGTGCCGCGCATCATCGTGGTGAGCAGCTCGTAGCCCTGGCGCTGGTGGAAGGACTCCTCCTTGCACACGCGGATCATCGCGCGGCCGTAGGGGCCGTAGGAGGTCCGGCACAGCGGCACCTGGTTGCAGATGGCCGCACCGTCGACCAGCCAGCCGATCGTGCCGACGTCGGCGTAGGACAGCGTCGGGTAGTTGAAGATCGAGGAGTACTTCTGCCTGCCGGCGAGCAGCAGCTCGGTGAGCTCGAGCCGGGAGACGCCGAGCGTCTCGGCGGCGGAGTAGAGGTAGAGCCCGTGGCCCGCCTCGTCCTGCACCTTGGCCAGCAGGATCGCCTTGCGGCGCAGGCTGGGCGCGCGGCTGATCCAGTTGCCCTCCGGCTGCATGCCGATGATCTCGCTGTGCGCGTGCTGGGCGATCTGGCGCACGAGCGTCTTCCGGTAGCCCTCCGGCATCCAGTCGCGCGGCTCGATGCGGTCGTTGCGCGCGATCGTGGCCTCGAAGTGGGCCTCCAGGTCGCGCTCTGCTGCGGTCTCGGTGAGCGTCATCAGCGCCTCCAGAAGATTTACTGACCGATCGGTCTGGTATTAGTGTGTCACCAGTCACTGTGGCACGCAAACCTTGATCTGGCCCTGATCTGGCACTGGAGGAACACCGTGAGCCGACTGCTCGAGAGCTACGCCGCCGGACGCTGGTACGCCGCCTCGGCCGAGGGCCATCCGCTCCTCGACGCCGGCACGGGCGAGGAGGTCGCGCGCATCTCGAGCGCCGGCCTCGACCTCGGCGCGATGGCCCACCACGCACGCACGGTCGGCGGCCCGGCGATCCGCGAGCTGACCTTCCACGAGCGCGCGCTGCTGCTCAAGGAGCTGGCCACGCACCTGACCGGGCTCAAGGAGGAGTTCTACGAGCTCTCCCTGGCGACCGGCGCGACGCGGCGCGACTCGGCGATCGACATCGACGGCGGCTTCGGCACCGTCTTCTCCTACTCGTCCAAGGGCCGCCGCGAGCTGCCCAACGACACCGTCGTGTGCGACGGCGACCTCGAGCAGCTCGGGCGCACCGGGGTGTTCCTCGGCCAGCACGTCTACACCTCGCGCCCGGGCGTCGCCGTCCAGGTCAACGCCTTCAACTTCCCGGTCTGGGGCATGCTCGAGAAGCTCGCGCCGGCCTTCATCGCCGGGCTGCCCTCGATCGTCAAGCCGGCCAGCCAGACGGCGTACCTCACCGAGCTCGTCGTGCGGCGGATCGTCGAGTCGGGCATCCTCCCCGAGGGCTCGCTCCAGCTGCTGTCCGGATCGGCCGGTGACCTGCTCGACCACCTGACCGTCCAGGACTCGGTGGCGTTCACCGGCTCCGCGCACACCGCCGGGATCCTGCGCCAGCACCCCTCCGTCCTCCACGGCGGCGTGCAGCTCCAGGTCGAGGCCGACTCGCTGAACTGCTCGGTGCTCGGCCCCGACGTGGCCGCCGGCGACCCGGAGTGGGACCTCTTCGTGAAGGGCGTCGTCACCGAGATGACCGCCAAGGCCGGGCAGAAGTGCACGGCCATCCGGCGCGTCATCGTGCCCGCGGCCGTCGCCGACGAGGTGACCGACGCGATCGCCGCCCGACTGTCCTCGACGGTCGTGGGCCTCCCCGGCGACGAGTCCACCCGGATGGGTCCGCTCGCGTCCCTCGGCCAGCGCGACGAGGTCCGGAAGGCCGTCGAGGCCCTGCGCTCGTCGTGCGACGTCGTCGTCGACGAGGTCGCCGTCGACGGGAGCGAGCGCGGCGCCTTCATGACGCCGGTGCTGCTCCGTGCCCGCGCCGGCGCGGTCGAGCCGCACGACGTCGAGCCCTTCGGCCCCGTCTCGACCGTGATGTCCTACGACGACCTCGACGAGGCGGTCACGCTGGCCGCCCGCGGCCGCGGGTCGCTCGCCGGCTCCGTCGTCACCCACGACCCGGCCGCCGCGCGCACGCTCGTGCTCGGCCTCGCCCCGTGGCACGGCCGGATCCTCGTGCTCGACCGTGACGACGCGCCCGAGTCCACCGGCCACGGCTCACCCCTGCCGATGCTCGTCCACGGCGGGCCGGGGCGTGCCGGCGGCGGCGAGGAGCTCGGCGGCGTCCGCGGCGTGCTCCACCACATGCAGCGCTCCGCGATCCAGGCGTCCCCCGACATGCTGACCGCGATCACCGGCCGCTGGACCCGGGGCTCGTCGCGCACGATCACCCCTGAGCACCCGTTCCGCCACTCGCTGGCCACGCTCTGCGTGGGCGACACGATCGCCTCCGCGTCGCGAGTCATCTCGCTCGAGGACATCGACCACTTCGCCGACTTCACCGGTGACACCTTCTACGCCCACACCGACCCCGAGGCCGCGGCGGCCAACCCGCTCTTCGGCGGCATCGTCGCCCACGGCTACCTCATCGTGTCGATGGCCGCCGGCCTCTTCGTCGACCCCGCCCCCGGCCCGGTCCTCGCGAACTTCGGCGTCGACCACCTCCGCTTCCTCACCCCGGTCAAGGCCGGCGACTCGATCCGCGTGACGCTGACCGTCAAGCAGATCACCCCGCGCTCGTCGGCCGACTACGGCGAGGTCCGCTGGGACGCGCTCGTGGTCAACGGCGACGACGAGCCGGTCGCGACCTACGACGTGCTGACGCTGGTGGCCAAGGAGGCCTGAGCCCTGCGTGCTCGCCGCGGGCGGTGCGTGAGCCACATTCGGGGTCGACGGAATGTGGCTGGCGCACCGCCCACCGGCGCGCCGCCGGCCGACGCGCGGGTCCGAGGTGCGTGAGCCACATTCGGGGTCGACGGAATGTGGCTGGCGCACCGCCCACCGGCGCGCCGCCGGCCGACACGCGGGTCCGCGGTGCGTGAGCCACATCCAGGGTCGACGGAATGTGGCTCACGCACCGCTCCGGCATGCTCTAGGTTCGGCCCATGACCAGGGCAGCGCAGCGCGTCGTCGGGATCGTGGTGCTGCTCGTCCTCGGGATGCTCAGCCTGCCGCTGGCGGCGTACGTCCTCGACGGGCCGGGTGCGGAGAACTGGATCGTGCCGGTGCAGCTGGTCGCGATGGCGGCGCTCGGTGCGGCGGTCACGATCGGCCTGCCCGGCCTGGCCCGCGAGGGTGCGGGCACGGGCCGCCGGGCGATGACGGGGACGTGGTGGGGGCTGCTGGCGTCCTTCGTCGGGGTGGTCGTGTTCTGGTTCCTGCTGAACGGGATCCGCGGCGCCTGACTCACCCGGAGTACGGGACCTCGCTGGTCCAGCCCGACTCGTCGCGGGCCACCGCGGCCCAGAGGGCGTCGGCCACGCGGTCGGGGGTGAAGGCGCCCTCGCGTGCGAGCGCACCGCGCACCGTGACCGACACCGCGCGGATGCCGTCGTCGGCCAACGTCTTGTCGAGCGAGTGCACGAGGTTGCGCACGCCGGCCTTCTGCACGCCGAGCGACGCAGCGCCCTCCCACGGCTCGTCGGCCGCCATGCTGCCGGTGACCGAGATCCGTCCGCCGGCCGACATGTAGGGCCGCGCCGCCTGCACCACGGTCAGCAACGCACCGACCCCGAGCGCGACGTCCTCGAGCAGCTCGGGGACCGAGAGCGACAACGGGTCCTGCTCGCGGTAGGCGCTCGGGTTGAAGTGCAGGACGTCGATGCGGCCGGTGTGCTCACCGAAGCGGCGTACGGCGTCGCGCGCGGCCTGCTCGTCGGTCACGTCGGCGACGGTGTGGCCGACGGCCGCACCGAGGGCCTCGAGGCCGGGGACGAGGTCGTCGAGCACGGCCTGCTCGGCCCCGAGGAGCCCGACGTCGTACCCCTCCCCCGCGAAACGGCGGGCCACCGAGCCGCTGACTCCCGGCCCGGCACCCACGACGACGATCACTGGACGGCTCATGGGGAGTTCCTACCGCATCCTCAGGTCGTGTGGGGGTGCTTGCCGGTCGGGTCGTCCGGGATCGCGTTCGGTCCCTGCGAGCCCTCCTGGGTCTTGCCCGACTCGCCGTCGGGCTGCCCGCCGACCGAGTCACCGGGGTTGATCGGCTCGGGCTCGTCACCCTCCGGGACCATCTCCGAGACCTGGCCCCCCTGGCTGCTGTCCGGCTTGCCGTCCTGCTTGCTGTCCGGGCTGTCGCCCGGGCCGTTGTCCGGGCCGTTGTCGGGGTGGTCGTGGTCGTGGTCCTGGTCGTGGGTCATGCCTCCACGCAAGCACGCACGGGCGCCGGGCGGCCCACCTGCCGGGGCGGTTTGCGCGGACTCCTCGCTGGCTACGGTCGAGGCATGACCCGCTTCGGATACACCCTGATGACCGAGCAGAGCGGCCCGCGGCAGCTGGTGGACTACGCCGTGGCCGCCGAACGGACCGGCTTCGACTTCGAGGTGATGAGCGACCACTACTCGCCGTGGCTCACCGACCAGGGGCACGCGCCGCACGCCTGGACGGTGCTCGGCGCCGTCGCCCAGGCGACCGAGCGCGTGGACCTGATGACCTACGTGACGTGCCCGACGCTGCGCTACCACCCGGCAGTCGTGGCCCAGAAGGCCGCGACGCTGCAGCTCCTCTCCGGCGGACGCTTCACCCTCGGGCTCGGCAGCGGGGAGAACCTCAACGAGCACGTCGTGGGCGCCGGGTGGCCGGCGATCGCCGAGCGGCAGGACATGCTCGCCGAGGCGATCGAGATCATCCGCGAGCTGCACACGGGCGAGCTCGTCGACCACCGCGGCGAGTTCTTCCAGGTCGACTCGGCGCGCATCTGGGACCTCCCGGACGCGGGTGTCGACATCGGCGTCGCCGTCGCCGGGAAGCGCGCGATCGAGCGGTTCGCACCGCTGGCGGACCACCTCGTGGCCGTCGAGCCGAAGGCCGAGATCGTCGAGCAGTGGAACGACGTCGACGGTGCTCCGCGCATCGGTGGGGAGGCACATGCGATCGGCCAGATCCCGATCTGCTGGGACCCGTCCGAGGAGGCCGCCGTCGCCCGGGCCCACGAGCAGTTCCGCTGGTTCGCCGGCGGCTGGTCCGTCAACGCCGACCTCCCGACCCCTGCGGGCTTCGCCGGCGCCACCCAGTTCGTCCGCCCCGAGGACGTCGCGGACTCCATCCCCTGTGGGCCGGACCTCGACAAGATCGTCGAGGCCGTCTCCGACTACTGGGAGGCCGGCTTCACCGACGTCGCGCTCGTGCAGGTCGGCGACGAAGGCCAGGACCGGTTCCTCGCCGAGGCGGCCGGCCCGCTGCTCGAGAAGCTGCGCGCGGCCGCCCCCTGAGGCCGGTCAGGCGATCGCGGTGAACCGGCTGCGGCGCGCGGCCGGAGTGTCGACCTCGTCGAGGATCGCGAGCGCGAGGTCGTCGGCGGAGATCGTCGAGGCTCCCTCGGCGTCCTTGAGCAGGATGTCGCCGCCGCGGGTGTAGGTGCCCTTCGAGGGGGTGCCGAGCCACGAGCCGAAGTCCTGCGGCGGGCTCACGTAGAACCAGTCGAGCGACTCCGGGCTGTCCTGCAGCGCGGCGAGCGCGGCGAGGCCGGTCTGCACCTCGGGCTTCACCTCGTCGGGCATGTGCTCCTCGGTGACGTCCCACAGCCGCGGGCCGCCCTCCTCCACCAGCAGCGACGACGCGCCACCTACGAAGCCCAGCCGGATCGGCTGACCGGTGAGGCGCTCGACGAGGTCGGCGAGGACGCCCTCGACCTTGCCGGCCATGTCGTCGCGCGGCGAGAGCGCGCTGATGACGACGTCGGCGCCGTCGATCGCGCGGTCGAGGACGGCCGCGTCGAGGACCGAGCCCTCGACGTAGTCCGCTCCGGCGACCGGGTTGCCAGGAGCTGAGCGGCTCACCGAGGTGACCTCGTGCCCGCGGGAGACCGCCTCCGCGACGATCGCCGCGCCTGCGTAGCCGTTGCCGCCGAGAACCGTGATGCGTGCCATCGGGTGTCCGTCCTTCGTACGTCGTGGGGTGGGGTGTGCGAGGTGGTTCAGCGCCAGCCGAGGTCGGGCGCCACGTCGGTGAGCACCGTCTCGAGCAGGTGGGCGTTGTAGTCCACCCCGAGCTGGTTGGGCACCGTGAGCAGCAGGGTGGCGGCGGCGGCGATCGCCTCGTCGTCGGCGAGCTCCTTGACCAGGATGTCCGGCTCGGCGGCGTAGGTCTTGCCGAAGACGGCGCGCAGGTTGGCCTCGATCTGGCCGAACTGGTCCTGGCTGGTGCCCTCGCGGCCGAAGTACATCCGGTCGAGGTCGGTGGTGATCGGCATGATCGAGCGGCTGACCGAGACGCGCGGCTCGCCCTCGTGGCCGGCCGCCTTCCACGCCTCGCGGTAGACCTCGATCTGCTTGCGCTGCTGGACGTGGAACGGCTCGCCGGTCTCGTCGGCCTTGAGGGTCGACGACATCAGGTGCATGCCCTTCTCGGCCGTCCAGCGGGCGGTCGCGTCGGACGCGGCGCCCCACCAGATGCGGTCGCGCAGCCCGGGCGAGTGCGGCTCGGGGCGCAGCAGGCCGGGCGGGTTCGGGAACATCGGGCGCGGGTTGGGCTCGGCGAAGCCCTCGCCCTCGAGCACCTGGAGGAAGACCTCGGTGTGGCGGCGGGCCATGTCGGCCTGGTCCTCGCCCTCGGCGGGTGCGTAGCCGAAGTAGCGCCAGCCGTCGACGACCTGCTCCGGTGATCCCCGGCTGATGCCGAGCTGGAGTCGTCCGCCCGAGATGAGGTCGGCGGCGCCCGCGTCCTCGGCCATGTAGAGCGGGTTCTCGTAGCGCATGTCGATGACGCCTGTGCCGATCTCGATCCGGCTGGTGCGCGCGCCGACGGCGGCGAGCAGCGGGAACGGTGAGGCGAGCTGGCGTGCGAAGTGGTGGACGCGGAAGTACGCCCCGTCCGCGCCGAGCTCCTCCGCCGCGACCGCGAGGTCGATCGACTGGAGCAGGGTGTCGGACGCGGTGCGGACCGCGGACTGCGGCGAGTCGGTCCAGTGGCCGAAGTTCAGGAACCCGATCTTCTTCATGACTGGTTCAACGTTCAACCGCCTCAGTTGTTCCCGAGGTCGCCGGTGAACCCGTCGCCGATCACCGGCGGCCGACCCGGGGCCGCCAGGGACAGGACCGCGCGGGCGATCCAGGGCCGCTCCTCGAGGTGGTCCTCGAGGCGCTGCAGCTCCTCGGCCGCGCGGCTCTCGGGGTCGTCGCCGACCAGGTCCACGGAGCCGACGAGGAAGACCTTCTCGGGACCGACGTACTCCAGGTGCAGGCTGTTGACCGACTGCACCTCGGGACGCTCGCGGAGCCAGCCGATGACAGCCTCATAGGCCCGCGGGTCGGCGATCTGGCCGACCAGGAAGGCCATGTTGCGCCGCAGCAGGTAGATCGCGATCCCACCCAGCAGCAGGCCGACGAGGATCGACCCGATCGCGTCCCACACCGGCTGGCCGGTGACCTGGTGGAGCGCGAGGCCACTGACGGCGATGACGATGCCGATCAGCGCGGCGGCGTCCTCGAAGAAGACCGCGCGCAGGGTCGGGTCGGAGGTGCGGTCGAGGAAGGCGGCGCCGCTGATCTCGGCCTCCTGCGCCCCCTTGCGCACCTCCCGGCGCGCCTGGAGGAAGGACGTGCCCTCGAGGAGGAACGCCGCGCCCATGACCACGTAGGCCCACAGGTAGTCGGCCGACTCCTCCTCGGCACCGAGCGACTGCACGCCGTGGATCACCGACACAGCGGCGCCCACGGAGAAGAGCCCGAAGGCCGCGATCATCGACCAGACGTAGGCCTCGCGGCCGTAGCCCAGGGGGTGCCGCTTGTCGGCCGCCTTCTCCGAGCGGCGCTCGGCGACGACGAGGAAGACCTCGTTGCCGGCGTCGGCCCAGGAGTGCGCGGCCTCGGCGACCATCGACGCGGAGCCGGTGACGGCGGCGACGATCGTCTTGAGGACGGCGAGGATCGTGTTGGCGGCCAGCGCGACGACGACGGTGAGCACGGGGACAGCCTCCCACTTGACGCCCACCCCTGCGCAGTGTGCAATATATTGCATGCCGGTGCCCGCGCTTGAGGCGTCGATCCGCCCCTCCCTGCTGCGCGACCGCGTCCACGACCGCCTGCGCGACGCGATCGTCGACGGCACGCTCGCGCCGGGCGAGGTGGTGCGCGACACCGAGCTCGCCACCTGGCTCGGGGTCAGCCGGACCCCGGTGCGCGAGGCGTTGCTCAGGCTCGGCGAAACCGGGCTGGTGCGGGCCGCCCCCGGCCGCTCGACCGTCGTCGCCGAGATCGACCTCGGCGAGGTCCGCGCCGCGCACGCCGTCGTCGCCTCCATGCACCGGCTCGCGGTCGCCGAGGCCGTCGCCCACCTGACGCCCGCCGACCTCACCCGGATGCGCGAGGCCAACGAGCGCTTCGCCCACGCGATCGACGAGCGGGACACCGACGCCGCGCTCACGGCCGACGACGCCTTCCACGCCGTCGCCGTCGACGCGTCCGGCAACCGCGCGCTGGCCACCGTGCTCGACCAGTTCAGCCCCGTCGTGCGCCGCCTCGAGCGCCGCCGCTTCGCCTCCCACGCCGGCGCCGAGTCCGTCGCCCTCCACGACCGCCTGGTCGCCGCGTGCGAGGCCCGGGACGTCGACGCGGCAGCCGAGGTGGCCTTCCGCACCTGGCAGAACCTCGCCGCCCTGATCCCCGACCCCGACCCCGACGCCGAGCCCGGCACCGACATCCCCACCACCCAGCAGGAGACCCCGTGATCCTCGAGCAGTTCGAGCGCTACCCGCTCACCTTCGGCCCCTCCCCCGTCCAGCACCTCAAGCGGCTGACCGAGCACCTCGCCGCCCGGGGCGGCGGGGCGCAGGTGTGGGCCAAGCGCGAGGACGTCAGCAGCGGCCTGGCCTACGGCGGCAACAAGGTCCGCAAGCTGGAGTACATCGTCCCCGACGTGCTCGCCAGCGGCGCCGACACGCTCGTGTCCATCGGCGGCTTCCAGTCCAACCACACCCGGCAGGTCGCCGCGGTCGCCGCGCACCTCGGGCTCAAGTGCCGCCTGGTGCAGGAGAAGTGGGTGCCGTGGGACGACCCGACCAACACCCAGGTCGGCAACATCCTGCTCAGCCGGATGATGGGCGCCGACTCGCGCCTCGATCCGGCCGGCTTCGACATCGGCATCCGCGACTCGTGGAAGGACGCGCTCCGCGAGGTCGAGGAGTCCGGCGGGACGCCGTACGCCATCCCGGCCGGCGCGAGCGAGCACCGGCTGGGCGGGCTCGGCTTCGCCAACTGGGCCTTCGAGGTCGCCGAGCAGGAGAAGGCGCTCGGCATCACCTTCGACACGATCGTGGTCTGCACCGTCACCGGCTCGACGCACGCCGGCATGATCGCCGGCTTCGCGGCGCTCGAGGACCTCACCGGCGTACGACGTCGCGTGCTCGGCATCGACGCCAGCGCGACCCTGGAGAAGACGCGCGACCAGGTCGGCCGGATCGCCCGCCACACCGCTGAGCTGATCGAGCTCGGCCGCGACCTGCGCGACGACGAGATCACCGTGCTCGAGGGCTGGGCGGGCGACCTCTACGGCGTGCCGGTCGACTCGACGATGGAGGCGATGGCGCTCGGCGCGCAGCTCGAGGCGATGATCACCGACCCGGTCTACGAGGGGAAGTCGCTCGCGGGCCTCGTCGACCTCGTCGCCGGCGGGGACATCCCGCGCGACTCGCACGTGCTCTACGCCCACCTCGGCGGCCAGCCGGCGATCAACGCCTACCACTCGCTCTGGCCCGACCAGGGCTGAGTCCTCCACTAGCGTCACCCGGGTGACCGACGACCGGACGGCCGCCCTCGACTGGGCGGGGGCGAGCCTCGGCAGCGCGGTCGCCTCGGCGGACCCGCTCGAGGGCGGGATGACCTCGACGATGCTCGCGCTGACCCACGAGGACGGCCGGGAGACGGTGCTGCGACTCATGACCCACGAGCCGTGGCGCACCCATGGCGCCGCTCTGACCGCCCGCGAGCGGGACGCGCAGCATGCCCTGGCCGGCAGCGCGGTCCCGGCGCCCCGCAGCATCGCCCTCGACGCGGGTGGCGCGGCGACCGGAGTGGCCGCGCACCTGATGTCCCGTCTGCCCGGACTCGGCCGTGAGTCCCTCCGAGACTCGCGGCTCGAGGCGATGGCGGAGATGCTCGCGACCATCCACGCGGTCGCGCCGGACGAGCCGTTCCGCGCCTACGAGACCTGGGCATGGGAGGCCAAGTGGGTCGTGCCGGCGTGGACGCGACACCCGGACTCCTGGCGGCGCGCCTTCGACCTGCTCGCCGGCCCTGCGCCGGACCACGAGCCGACCTTCCTCCACCGCGACTTCAGCCACCGCAACCTGCTGTGGACCGACGACACGATCACCGGTGTCGTCGACTGGGTCGAGACCTCGACGGGACCTGCCTGGCTCGACGCCGGGCACGCCGCGACCAACCTGGTCGTCGCGTTCGGCCCGGACCCCGCCACCCGCTTCCTGGAGCTGTACGCCGACCGCGCACCGGAGCCGGTCGACCCGTACTGGCTGGTGATGGACGCCGTCGGCTTCCTCCCGCCACCCGGTCGGGCGCCGATGTTCGGCGACCCCGGGCAGCTCGCGCGGCTCGACGACTGGCTGCACCAGCTGGTCAGCTGAGCCCACACGTGTCTGCGATGTCGCCCCCGAAGGGGCTCGTCGAGGGCAGTCTCTCGGACACGTGTCCTTGCACCGGCCGGCACCCCGACCCGACGCCCATCACCCGAGCGCGAAGTCCACCGCCGCCAGCGCGTGCAGCCGCGTCGTCGCGAAGACCGGCACCTCGACGTCGTCGGCGCCGATCAGCAGCTCGATCTCCGTGCAGCCGAGGACGACCCCCTCGGCGCCGCGGGCGGCCAGCCGCCGCACCACGTCGACGTACTGCTCCCGGGACTCCTCGCGCACGACACCGTGGACCAGCTCGTCGTAGATCACCCGGTGCACCAGCTCGAGGTCGTCGCCGGCAGGGACGAGGACGGACAGGCCGTGGGACTCGAGGCGCTCGCGGACGAAAGGCTGCTCCATGGTGAAGCGGGTGCCGAGGAGCGCCACCTGCGAGGGACCGGCCGACCGGATCGCCGCCGCCGTCACGTCGACGATGTGGATCAGCGGCACGGACGTCGCCGCCTCGATGGCGCCCGCGACCTTGTGCATCGTGTTGGTGCAGAGCACGAGGCAGTCGGCACCGGCCGCCTCGAGCGCCGCCGCCTCGGCGGCGAGCATCGCGCCCGCGGCGTCCCAGTCGCCCGCCGACTGCATCGCCTCGACCTCCGCGAAGTCGACCGACGCCATCAGCACGCGCGCGGAGTGGTAACCCCCGAGCCGCTCACGGACCGCCTCGTTGACGACCTGGTAGTAGAGCGCCGAGCTCTCCCAGCTCATCCCGCCGAGCAGGCCGATCGTGCGCATCGCGTGGCTCATGCCTCCATCCAACAGGGTCCCCACGGGGTCTAGCGTGGGCGCCATGGCGACGACGGCGCTCGCGACGACCGACGACTTCCGGGTCTTCCCGGCCACCCACGCCCGCTTCGGCGACGTCCGCACGATGGTCGGCCCGAAGAACCCGACGTCCAGCGTGTGCTGGTGCCTGAGCCACCGGGTCCCGGCGTCGCTCAACCGGGAGCTGGCCGGCGCGGAGCGCGCCGACTTCGTCGAGGCCCTGACCCGCAAGCGCACCAAGCCGGGCGTGCTGGCCTACGACGGCGACGAGGTCGTCGGCTGGGCGGCCGTCGCCTCGCGCGCCGAGCTGCCGTTCGCCCGGTCCACGAAGATCCCGCACGTCGACGACCAGGACGCGTGGTCGGTCTGGTGCATCCGGGTCCGCCCCGGGCACCGCGGGCGCGGCATCTCGCACGTGCTGCTCGAGGGAGCGGTGGCCTACGCCGTCCAGCGCGGCGCCCCGGTCGTCGAGGGCTACCCGGTCGACAACCGCGGCGAGAAGGTCGACCTGACGATGGCCTACGTCGGCACCCGCGCGGTCTTCGAGGCCGCCGGTTTCGCGCTGGCGATGCGGACCGAGGCCACCTCGGCCGGCTTCCCGCGCGTGATCATGCGACGCGACGCCTGAGCCCCGCGCGCCGACTCGCCCCGTGGCCGCCCGCCTTGCTACCTTTAGTCGCGTAATTCACTGCACTAATGGGACGGAGTGGGGACATGGCGCCGATGGGGACGAACGAGGGTGACTGTCGGGTCGTGGTGGTCGGCGCGGGCGCCGGCGGCACGCTGGTCGCGACCCACCTGGTGACCGCGCTCTCCTCCCGCTTCCGCGTCGAGCTCGTCGACCCGGCGCCGACGACCGGTCGCGGGCAGGCCTACTCCACCACCGACGAGCGCCACCTGCTCAACGTCCCCGCCTCCGGGATGAGCGCCTTCCCGCGCGACCCGGAGCACTTCCTGCGCTGGCTGCGCAACCACCACGACCCGAAGTTCCAGCCCCACGACTTCGCACCGCGCGCCGTCTTCGGCCGCTACGTCGAGAGCCTGCTGACCACCGCCACGGAGTTCCCCGGCAACGCCCGGCTCGTACGCCGCCGCGCCGAGGTCGTCGACATCACCGGGTCGGGCAGCGGCTTCGTCGTCGACCTCTCCGACGGCGAGCGGCTCGAGGCGCGCGCCGTCGTGCTGGCCACCAGCAACCGCCCCGGCACCGCCTGGGCGCCGGCCGCACTGGCCGGCGACGACCGGCTCGTGGCGGACCCGTGGACGCAGCCCATCCCCGAGGTCGGCGACGTCCTCATGCTCGGCTCCGGCCTGACCATGGTCGACCTCGCGATCAGCGCCGACCGGCCGGACCGCACGATCCACGTGGTCTCGCGCACCGACGCGGTGCCGCAGCCGCACGTGCTCCCCACGACTCCCCCGGTACCGCCGCCGCCCGGCATCACGCGCACGCAGGGCCTCGACGCGCTGCGGTCCTCGCTCGCCGCGCACGTGGACGAGACCGTCGGGTCCACCGGCGACTGGCGCGCCGCGATCGACGGCCTGCGCCCGGTCACCGCACAGCTCTGGCGCGGGCTCTCCGAGGCCGACAAGCGCCGCTTCATCAGCGAGGACGCCCGCCGCTGGGACGTCCACCGCCACCGGATGGCACCCGCGACCGCCCGCCGCTTCGACGCGATCGCCGACGGGGGGCGCCTGCAGCGCCACCGCGGCACCCTCGCCGACGTACGCCCCGACGCGCACGCGCTGCACGTCACCCTCGACGACGGCACCACGCTCCGCGTCGCCGCCGTCGTGAACTGCACCGGCCCGGTGGGCTCGATCGCCGCCGACCCGTTGCTCACGCGCCTCGCGCAGACGGGCCTCGTCCGTCCCGGCCCCGCCGGCCTCGGCATCGACACCTCCGACGACGGCCGCATCCTCGGCACCCTCCCCGACACGGTGCCGTTCCTCGCGGTGGGGTCGCTGCGCAAGGGCAACATGTGGGAGTCCACGGCGATGCCGGAGATCCGCGAGCAGGCCTACGACGTCGCGCGCGTCGTGAGCCGCTCCATGCACGGGGAGTCCCGACGCCGCCCGGTCGATCCCTACGGCCTCACCCTCTCGGCCGGCGCCGACGCCGCCGACCGCTACAACGACGCGCTCGGCCGGCTGCTCCGGCTCCAGGGTGGCGTCGAGGAGGGCCTCGCCGAGGCCGTCGCCGCCGACGAGGGCTTCGTCCAGGCGCACGCCGCCCTCGCGCTGCTCGGCCACGAGTGGGGTGCGAACACCCACTGGGCCGCCTCGCTGCGCGCCGCCCACCGCGCCGCCTCCGAGCGCCACCTCGACGACCGCGAGAGCTCGTTCCTCGACGCCGTGACCACCCGGCTGCGCTCCGACGAGGCCACCGGCGCGGCCGCCCTCCTGCGCCACGTCCGGCTCTTCCCGCGCGACGCGCTGGCCGTCAGCGTCGCCGTGCCCACCGTGGCCTTCGGCGGGCTCACCAGCGGGTCCCAGACCGCCGAGCTGGTCGAGTCGCTCGGCCGCTCCTACGGCGACGACTGGTGGTACGCCGGCCAGCTCGCGTTCGTCCGCCAGGACCAGGAGCGCTGGGCCGAGGCCGAGGAGCTCTCGTCGTACGCCCTCTCCGTCGAGCCGGCCTCGGGCCACGCCGTGCACGCCCGTGCCCACGTCTTCTACGAGACGGGTGACCACACCGCCGGGCTGGCCTGGCTCGACGAGTGGATCCGCACCCGCGGCCCGGAGGCCAACCACCGCTCGCACTTCTCCTGGCACGCCGCGCTGCACGAGCTGATGCAGGACGACGTCGAGGCCGTACGCCGTCGCTGGCGCCGCGAGCTCGCGCCGTCGGTGGTGAGCGGCAGCCGGGTCGTCGTCGACAGTGGTGCCCTGCTGTGGCGGGGGCGCGTCACCGGCGCGTGGACCGAGGACCTGCCCGTCGCCGAGGTCCGCGAACAGGCACCCGCCGAGTGGCTGACCGCGCCGTCCACGCCGTTCGCGGCCATGCACGGCGCCGTGCTGCTGGCCGCCGACGGCGACGCCTCGGCGCTCACGGCGCTGGCCGAGCAGTCCGCCCGCAGCCAGGAGGCCGTCTTCCGCGACGTCGTCGCACCGCTGTGCCGTGGCCTCGTGCAGGTCGTCGAGGAGCGCTGGAACGCCGCCTCCGCGACCCTGACCGACGTGGTCCGCACGATGGCCCAGCTGGGCGGCAGCAAGGCCCAGCGCGAGGTCGTGGAGGACACGCTCGTGCACGCCCTCGCGATGGCCGGCCGCAACGCCGAGGCAGCCGCGGTCCTCGACGAGCGCCTCAGCCGTCGCTCCTCCGCCCTCGACGCGCGGCGTCGGGCGGCGGTGGCCGGGACGCTGACCCGGTCATGACCGGGCCGCTCGGCGAGGCGTTCAGCTCGGTCGCGTTCACCACGATGGTGACGCTCGCGATCATCGAGCTGCACGTCGAGCTGGTCGCGGGTGCGGCTGCCTGGCTGGCCGCGTGGTGGCTGCTGCGCGAGGACGCGCCGGCGCCCTGAGCGACGCTGCTCCCCTGCTAGGGGACCTCGAAGCGGACGGTCTTCACCGGGTTGTCGAACTCGCTCGTGCGCAGCGAGACCTGCACCTCCCAGGTCCCACCGGTCGGCAGGACCAGGTCACCGGCGTAGGTGCCCGGGCCCTGGTTGGTGAGCGTCACCTCGCCGAGGTCGACGTCGGTCGTCGACAGGCTGAGGCGGGGTGCCTCGTAGCCCTCGGTCGGCCGGCCCGCGTCGTCGGTCAGGGTGATCGTGATGGTCGTCGGACCGACCGCGAGGGGGTCGAGGGTGAGGTCGGCCGTGATGGCGTCGAGCTCCACCGACTGGTCGCCGCTCTGGCCCTGCGCGGACGGTGAGGTGACGACGACGTCCGGCTCGGGGCTCCGGTCCACCAGGAAGCCGGTGACCAGCAGGACTGCGACCAGCACGCCGGCCTCGGCGACCGTCGTCCGCACCAGGACCGACGCGGCACCGACCCGGTCCTCGCCCGACGCGGCCTGCAGGTTGGGCAGCAGCGCGAAGCGGTTCCAGGCGGCGATCACGATCGCCACCAGCACGATGAGCACCTTGACCAGGAGGAAGCTGCCGTAGCCGGTCTCCAGCAGGGCGTCCCACGAGCCGGCCACCCGCCACGCCATGAAGGTCCCGGTGATGACCAGGAGCGCCAGGAGCGCCGAGGCCCACGTGGAGAAGCGCGCCAGCACGACCGCCCCGGAGTCGTCGCGGCCGGTGAGGTCGCGCAGGACGAGCCCGATCGCCAGGAGCCCGCCCAGCCAGGTCGCGCCCGCGACGAGGTGGAGCACGTCGACGGCGATCACGAGCGCCTCGGGCGTCGTGGCCCGCGTGTGCCCGGTCATGGACGGAGCGGCCAGCGCCACCGCACAGCCCACGAGCGCCAGGCCGGCACGCGCCCGGTCCGGCGCCCCGGCGGGCAGGACGCCGACCGCGAGGGCGAGGCCGACCGCGACGGCGGCCGGGACGGCGTACTCCCAGGTCGAGAGGGTCGCCCAGGTCGACCCGTCGCCGAGCGCGGAGGTGGGCAGCCCGAGCTGGTAGAGCGCGACGAGGGGCACGGCGACCCAGAAGGCGACGATCGCCACGAGCGCACCACCGCGAGCCACGGCCCGCAGCCTGTGCCGACCGGCCTCGGGGGCGTCCCGGGGCAGGAGGAGGACGTAGAACGCGGCCAGGCCTGCGGCAGCGAGCAGCCCGAGGTAGCCCAGCCACCTGACGAGGCTGAGCACGAACGGTGCGTCGGTGCCGGCGTCCGCGCTGGTCTCGGGCACCGCGACCGTGGCGCTCGGCTCACCGACCGAGAACGTCAGGGAGCCGCCGATCGGGTGCCCGTCCGCGGACACCAGGCGCCAGACGACCACGAGGGTGCCCTCGCCGACCTCGTCCTCGAGCTCGACGACGAGCTCGGCCTCCCGCACCGTGGCCTTCGAGGCCACCACCTCGCCGGTGGCGTCGAAGACCTGGATCCCGGTGGGCACGCCGATCACGGCCTCGTTGAACGTGAACGTCACCTGGTCGGGCGCCGCGTCGAGGACCGCACCCTCGGCGGGGTCGGTGCTGACCAGCGTCGCGTGCGCCGACGCGGGAGCCGCCGTCCCCAGCACGAGGAAGGACGCCAGCGGCACGAGCAGGGCGGCGAGCAGGCGTACGACGACGTGGTGCGGCAGACGCCGGCGCGGGCGTCGCGGGTGGGGGTCTGTCATGCGCGCCGACGACGCATCACGAGGACGGCACCGCTGGCCACGCAGCCGGCCGCGAGGACGCCGGCGGCGCCGTAGGTCATCAGCCGCCCGTCACCCGGTCCGGCGACAGCGGCGCCGGTCGCGCCGGTGGACCCGTCGGACGCGGTCACCACGATCACGGGCGCCGGCATGTCGAGGTCCTCACGGCTGGCGGCGTCCTCGGCGACCTCGGTCCACGCCGACTCGCCCTGCTCGCAGCGCTGCACGATCGGGAAGACGAGCTCGGCACCCGGCTCGTCGGGCAGCCGCACGGAGAAGGCGACCTCGTCGCGCAGGGCGTCGGGGAGCGGGTCGTCCGTGGTGAAGGTGATCGACTCCCCCGCCGGCTCCGCTGCCCAGCGCTCGGTGCTCTCGGCGGTGAGCTCGCCGACGCCGGGCGGCATCCGGACCGCGAGCGCGGTCGTCGCCGAACCCGCACACCCGTGCGGCACCTCGAGCCGGACCACGGCCGTCGCACCGGCCTCGGTGGTCGTGGAGGTGATGGTGACGTGGGCGGAGGCGGCGCCACCGGTGAGCAGCAGCACGGCTCCGGCGAGGAGTCCCGGCGCGAGCGCACGCAGCGTCGCGCGGGTGCGGGTCATGGGGTCTCCTGGGTGCTGGGGTGACCGTGCTCACACAACCAGCCTGTGGAACTGTTGTCAAGGATGTGAACTGCCACTACCGTGATTCACGTCACTGAAATGAAGTCCCACGTGTGAACCTGCACGATCCACTCCCCGAAGGGAACACCCATGCCCAACATCACCGTCGAGCTGCTCAAGGGCCGCTCGGTCGAGCAGCGCCGCGAGTTCGCCCGGGCTGTCGCCGACAGCGCCGTCGAGATCCTCGGCGCCCGCCGCCAGGACGTCCGCATGGTCTTCAGCGAGATCACCCCGGACATCGTGGCCAACGGCGGCGTGCTCGCCAGCGAGGACGAGAGCCGCGCGGGCGTGGTCGCCGCGCTCGCCGACGACTGATCGGCACTCGCACCGCCGGCTGACGCTCGGCGCCAGCCGCACGCACGACGGGACGGGCCCCGGAGGATCTCTCCTCCGGGGCCCGTCCCGTTGCTGGTCGTCAGCGCTTGCGCACCCGGATCTTCAGCTGCTCGGAGGTGGACTCCACCGCCGCGCTCCCGGCGTAGGTCACGGTCAGCTTGATCCGCTTCCCCTTCGCCTTCGGCAGCTGGATGAAGACCCGACCGCCGTTCAGCGTCCCGGAGAGCGTCTTGCCCCCCGCGATCTTGAAGGTCACGTCACCGTTGACCGCCACGCCGTCGGGCGCGTCGAGGGCGACCCGGATGGTGGCGCGGTTGCCCTTCCTCACCTTCGACGGCGCCTTGACCACCATCTCCGGCACGACCTTGGCGACCACGACCGAGACCGCCGAGGACGACGGCTTGTGGCTGGCGTCTCCGAGGTAGCGGAGGGTGAGCGCCCAGGTCCCGGGCATCAGGCCCTTGGCTGCGAGGTCGATCCGGGCCTGGCCCGCGGCGAGCGTGCCGGTGCCCACCACGTCGGTGCCACTGACCAGCTCCACCTTGCCGGTGGCCGTCGCCGGGGCGACGCTGACCACGAAGCTGCCGGCCTGGCCGTAGGTGTAGGACGCCGAAGCGCCTGCCACCGCGGAGTTGACCGGACCGGTCCCGCCACCGTTGCCGCCACCGTTGCCGCCCCCGTTGCCGGTGGGCTTGACGATGATCGTGACGTTCGCCGGCGTCGAGCCGAGTGCGGCGTCGCGGGCGGTGTAGGTGAACTTGTCCTTGCCCACGAAGCCCGCGTCGGGCGTGTAGGTGAAGGAGCCGTTCGCCCGCACCACGACCGTGCCGTTGATCGGCTGGGTCGCACCCGTGGCGGTCAGCACGTCGCCGTCGGCGTCGGTGTCGTTGCCGAGGACGCCCGGGGCCGCCAGGGTCAGCGCCTCCCCGGAGATCGTGCTGAACTCGTCGTCCACCGCCACCGGCGCCCGGTTGGGCGTCTGCGGCTGGCCCGTCACCGTGATGGTCACCGTCGTGGCCGCCGACTTCGACGTCCCGTCGTTGGCCCGGTAGGTGAAGGTGTCCGTCCCGGAGAAGCCGTCGTCGGACTTGTAGGTGAAGGACCCGTTGGCAGACATCACGACCACGCCGTTGGCGGGCTGCACCACGTCACCGGCCGTGAGGGTGTTGCCCTCGGCGTCGGTGTCGTTGGCCAGGACGCCGGGCGCGGGAACCGAGAGGGTCTCCCCCGCCGTGGCGGCGTAGGCGTCGGGCGCACCGACCGGTGAGGCGTTGGTCGTCGCGTTGAAGATCGCCTGGACCTCCTGCTCGCTGAGCGTGTAGCCGTAGATGCGGAAGTCATCCACTCGCTCGGTCGGCCGGGGGTCGTTCCAGCTGCCGTTGCCGATGAAGTTGGCGGTGGTGCCGCCGTCGGCGATGTCACCGATGGTGACCGGGATGTTGTCCCGGCTGCCACCGTTCTGCAGGACGCCGTTGAAGTAGATCCGCACGGACGTCCCGGTGGCGTTCGGCGTCCCACCGAGCGTGACGGCCACGTGGGTCCACTGGTTGAGCGGCAGGTCGGTGTTGCCGTCCAGCTGGGTGCGGTACTGCTCACCGTTGTTCATGCGCATCGTGACAGCGAAGCCACGCTGGCCGTTCTCCGTCCTGGACTGCAGGAGCAGGAACTCCGTCGTGTCCTTGCCGATCTGGACGTGGGTGGTCCAGTTCGGCAGGGCGGTCGGACGGATCCAGGTGGAGATGGTCATGTCCTTGGTCATGCCGAACGTGACGTCGTTCGGCAGGTTGACGTGACCCTGGCCGGGCAGGGCGACGGCGCTGCCGTACTTGCCGTCGGCCGACCAGTCCGCGTTGCCCGTGAGCGTGGCGTTGCCGATGGCCGTGTCGGATCCCGAGTTGGCCGCCGTGGTGCCGGTTCCCTCGTCGAACTTGTAGTGGACGGGGATGCCCTCACCCACCGGCGGACGAGCCACCGTGTGCTGGACCGTGCCGGTCGAGTCGCGCCAACCGGCGGCCGCGGTGAAGCGGACCTCGATGGTGTGCGCACGCGGGCTCAGCGTGACGCCCGGGAAGGAGACCTGGCCGTTGGTGACCGTGACCTGGCTGCCGACGCTCTCGCCGTCGACCCACAGGTCGGCGACACCGGTCGGGTTCGCGTTGGCCGAGTCCTTCACCGTCGCCGACACCGTGACGGGGGTGTTGAACGGCGACGGGGAGGCCGGCGTGACGCTGACCGTCGTGGTGGTGTTGAGCGCCGTGCCGTCGGCGTACATCCCGGCGACGTCGGCGTCGGACAAGGCGGACGTGTAGAGACGCACGTCGTCGACCCGCCCGTCGAGGGGGGCGTCCGGGAAGCCGTTGCGACCGAGCCAGTTGTTGGTGGTGGGACCGACGTCGGTCATGGTGAGCGTCAGGTTGGGGTTGGTGGCGATCTTGGCGCCGTTGAGGTAGAGCGTGCCGGTGGCACCCTGCCGCGTGAAGACGACGTGGTTCCACTGGTTGAGCACGACGTCCTTGGTCGGGACCGCGTAGGTCCGTTCCTGGAGGCTGCTCCCCTTCTTCTTGAAGGTCGCCGCCAGGCCCGTCTGGCCGTTGGCCTCGGTCCGCATCTGGATCTGGAAGAAGCTGCCTGCGTCGCCCAGACCGTCACCGATGTGGAACAGACCGGTCCACGGCCGTGTCATGTCGTCCGGGCGGACCCAGAACGACGTCGTGAACGCGGCCTCGTTCTGCAGCAGGTTGTCGGGCAGGTCCACGGCGTTGGCGTTGTCGGTGCCGCCCTTGAGGTCGACCGATCCCCCGGTGACGCCGGACGGGCTCCAGCCGGTGGTGCCGGTCAGGACCGCGTCGCCGACGGTGGTGTCGGAGCCCGTGTTGGCAGCGGTGGTGCCGGTGCCCTCCTCGAACTGGTACGACACCTGGGCGTCGGCGACCCCGAGGCCCGTGCCCACGACGACGAGGTCGTCGAGGACGAGGCCGGCGGCACCGCTGCCGGTGATCGTCAGGTCCTGCTGCCGCCCGGTGGCGACGAAGGTCCCGGCGAAGGTCTCGAACGCGGCGGTGGAGGCCGTCGTGCTCGTCAGGGCCTGCGAGAGGTTGGCGACCGAGAGGGTCGCCGTGCCCGGCGCAGTGCCGCCCGTGCGGCTATCACGGGCGTAGCGCACCGACACGCGGTACTCCTTGCCCACGTCGAGGCCCTTGATGGTGCGGGTCAGCTTGCCGGCGGTGCCCACCGCGAGGTGGTAGCCGGTGCCGCCGAGGCCGCCCATGCTGCCGCCGCTGGCGCGCGTGAGCCGAACCTCGCTGTCGACCTTCCAGGGCGACATCCGGCCGTTGCCCGCAGCCACCACGACGTCGTCGGTCGAGTAGCCACCCGACAGGTAGGACGCCGGGATCCGCGGGTACTCGAACTGGTCGACCACCGTGGGGGCCGGCTTGTTCATCTTCACCGTCGGGTCGATCTGGACGATGTTGGCGACCGACGGCGTGCCGTTGCTCCACACGAAGACCATGTAGGCGCCGGGGGGCGCGAAGTTGGCGTTCGTCGGGGAGGTGATGTTGACCGTGTTGCCGCTGGTCGTGAAGGCCAGGTCCTGGAAGTTCTGGTCGTTGTTGAAGCCGTGGGTGACCGAACCGTTGCGGACCAGGGTGACCCGGTCGACCGTCTTGTCCGACGTCAGCGAGAACGAGCCGTTGTAGCCGATCCGCTTCGGGGCGTTGGTGACCACCGGACGCACGGCCGGGGTGTTGCCGTCGAAGAGGTAGGCCGGGGAGTAGTACTCGACGTCGGTGTAGTTGTGCGGGCCGGGAGCGCCGCCGCCGCCGATCATGATCCGGCCGTCGGGCAGGAGCAGTGCGGTCGAGTGGTAGAGCCGGGCGTGCTCGTAGGGGATCTTGACCTCGGTCCACTGCAAGCCGCTGGGAGCGTCCGGGTTCCAGATCTCGGCGTTGGTGACGTAGCCGGACTGGCCGTTGTTGTCGCGCGAGCCACCGGTGACGATGACCTTGCCGTCGGGCATGACCGTCGAGGACGCCCAGTGGCGGGCGTACTTCATCGGGTCGGTCGCGGTGACCACCGGGCTGGCGGTGCCGCCGGAGATGTCGACGGTGAAGCCGGCGCGGGCGCCGGCGGGGCCGCCGCCGTTGGCCCACCAGCCGCCACCGACCTGCAGGATCTTGCCGGGGCGGTACATCGTCGCGGTCGACGTGGCGCCGACCGGGTTGCCCAGGGTGCCCTGGTTGCCGCTGCCGTTGCCCAGGGTGCCGCGCATGGTGACCGCACCGTTGCCGGAGGGGTCGAGCTCGAACATCTGGGTGCCGGTGATGGTGAAGACGTTGCCGTTGGTGGGGGCGACGAAGGCGCGCGGGTACCACCAGCGGTTCTCGTCCTGCGGCGCACCGGCGCCGTCACCGTAGGCCTGGGCGCTGGTGGCGCCGGTGAGGAGCTTCCACGAGTTGCCCTGCGAGGGGTCGTAGAGCTCGGGCGTCTGGACACCGGGGCCGCCGGGGCCGCCGCGCAGCGAGCCGCCCTGGACCACGATGGAACCGCTGGGCAGCGTCGTGCCGGTCGGGTACCAGCGCGGGTAGTTCATCGGCGCCTCGTTCCTGAGGCCGGCACCCGAGGAGTAGCTGGTGACACCGATGGCGGCGTCGTTCGGGGCGTTGCCGCCGAGGCTGTCGTCACCGCCGACCGTGAAGGTCGAGCGGCGGTGCGGCATCTGCACCTGCATCGAGCAGAAGAGGTCGGTGTAGGTCGCGTTGGGCACCACGCCGGAGACGAGGTTGGCCAGCGTCCGCGGGATCTTCGGGTCCCACACGTCGATCTGGGTCTGGCCACCCTGGCTGACGCAGTCGTTGCCGCTGTAGTCGTAGGGGTTGGCGTCGGTGCAGCCCGTGCCGACGGATCCGAAGGACTGGACCTTGCCGTCGGAGGTGAGGGCCGCGTTGATCGGCATGACGGGCCACGGGGTGACCGCGCTCATCTCGCCCTGCTGGTCCTTCTGCGGCGGCGAGCAGTCGGCCGCCAGGAGGCCGGCCGAGTAGGCCATGCCGTAGCGCAGCTGGCTGCGCACGAAGTCGTCGGCGCGGTTGTCGTCCGCGTTGCCGTCGTCGGCCGCGGTCCACGTCGTCGCGTGGTGCCCGAGCGAGGAGTACCACGAGCGACCCTGGTCGATCTTCTGGCACCACGTGACGGGGTGGGAGGTGCCCTCCTCGCCGATGCGCCCGCCGCTGTACGTCGACTCGTCGACGGTGACCAGCGTCTTGACGTTCTGCGTGGGATTGACGTCCCACTCGTACCACTCGTCGGTGTAGGACAGGGGCGACTGGAGGCCCTGCGTCAGGGGGCTGGTGCCGTCGGAGACCGAGATGGTGCCGCGGTAACCGCCCGCGGGCTCGGGGTGGCCGGTCGCGGCCGCGCCGACGAGCCGCCGGTAGAACGGGTTCACGTCGTGCTCGGTCTGGTCCGGCGACCAGGCCGTGTAGTGGAGGCCGACGAAGCCACCGCCACCGCGGATGTAGGACTCGAGGGCCGCGCGCTGGTCGGTGTTGAACAGCACGCCCGCGGTGTGGGCGAAGACCAGCAGGTCCTTCGAGGCCAGGTTGTCCGTGGTGAACGCGCTGGCCTGGTTGGTCTCCTGGATGTCGACCGTCTGGTTGTACTGCGTGCCCAGCGCGGTGGCCATCTCGCGCACGGCGGCGCGGGTGTTGGGCACGGAGGCGTGCACGTTGTCGTTCGTGTAGAAGAGCAGCACCTTCAGCACGCCGTCATCGGCGGGTGCGAGGGCGGCGACCGGCGCGGCGGTGACCGTCGCCAGCGGGAAGGCCACCGCAGCGGCGGCCGTCACCGCCACGAGGTGCCTCAGCGCGCGACGGGTTCCTCCGGGCCGGCGGCCGGAGGGGCGCCAGCGGGCAGATCTGGAGAGCAGGTTCATCAACGATTCCCTAGGACTCGGCGGGGCCGGAGCTCGATGGGCGGCGGGTGCGGGCAGCGCTCACGGAGTCACGGGGTGGAGACAGGCCTGAACGTATGACGGCCGTCACACAGAGTCAAGAACTCTGTCCAGAATTGTGAACTCTTTGCGAATATCGTTCAGATACATGAAAACAGGCCTGGGCGGCCGATCCCCCGCACGGGGTCGACCACCCAGACCTGGTCCGGGGGTGTGCTGCTCGGGGCAGCGTCAGCGGCGCACGCGTGCGCTGCCACCGCTGGCCAGCGCTCGTACTTCCTCGCGGGTCGCCATGGAGGTGTCACCGGGCGTGGTCATCGCCAGCGCGCCGTGGGCGGCACCGAGCTCGAGGCACTGCTGGAGGGGCTCGCCCTCGAGCAGGCCGTAGACGAGGCCGGAGGCGAAGCCGTCGCCGCCGCCGACCCGGTCGAAGATGCCCAGGTGGTCGCGCGGGGTGGAGGCGAGCACGCCCGTCTCCGGGGACCACGCGATGGCCTGCCAGTCGTTGTCGCTGGCCGAGTGGACCGTGCGCAGCGTCGTGGCGATCACCTTGAACCACGGCATCTTCTCCGCGACCGTGCCGACCATGGCCTCGAAGCTGTCCATGGGCAGCGAGCTGAGGTTCTCGTCGACGTGGGCGACCTCGAAGCCGAGGGAGGCGGTGAAGTCCTCCTCGTTGCCGATCATCACGTCGACGTGCCCGGCGAGGCGGGTGTTGACGTCACGCGCGAACTCGGGGCCGCCGATGCCCGCCCAGAGGCTGGGACGGTAGTTCAGGTCGAAGGACACGACCGTGCCGTGCTTCTGGGCAGCGGCCATGGCCTCCTCGGCGACGGCTGCGGTGTTCTCCGACAGCGCGGCGTAGATGCCTCCGGTGTGGAGCCAGCGCACCCCGCGACGACCGAAGAGGTCGTCCCAGTCGACGGTTCCGGGCGACATGTGCGCGATGGCGGTGTTGGCCCGGTCGGACACGCCGACCGCGCCCCGCACGCCGTACCCGCGCTCGGTGAAGTTCAGGCCGTTGCGCACGGTGCGCCCGATGCCGTCGTACTTCTCCCAGCGGATCAGCGAGGTGTCGACGCCGCCCTGCATGATGAGGTTCTCGACCAGGTGGCCGATCTCGTTGTCGGCGAGCGCCGTGACGACGCCGGCGCGCTTGCCGAAGACCTTCCGCATGCCCCGGGCGACGTTGTACTCGCCGCCGCCCTCCCACGCCTCGAACCGGCGGGCGGTGCGGATGCGCCCCTCCCCCGGGTCCAGGCGCAGCATCACCTCGCCGAGCGCGACGATGTCGAACTCGCACTCCTCGGCGGGTCGGGTCTCGATGGTCATGCAGTCACTCCTTGGGCGATCGGGTGGAGGTCGGGCGCATAGAGCGCGGTGGACGCGGCGCACGTGGCGGCCACGTCGTCCCAGCGACCGGCCTTGAGCAGGTCGCCGGCGACCATCCAGCTGCCGCCGACGGCGGCGACGGACGGGTGGGCGAGGTAGGCCGGGGCGGTGTCGACGGTGATCCCGCCGGTGGGCATGAAGCGCACCTGCGGGAACGCGGCGGCCAGCGCCTTGATGGTGGCCAGTCCCCCGTTGGCCTCGGCCGGGAAGAACTTCACGGTGTCGAGGCCCAGGTCGAGGGCGAGCATGATCTCGCTCGGGGTGGCGACGCCCGGGATCACCGGCACGCCGGCCTCCTGGCAGCGTCGTACGACGGACGCGCTGAGGCCCGGGGACACGACGAACTTCGCCCCTGCCTCGATCGCCTGGTCGACCTGGCGGTCGGTGAGGACGGTGCCGGCGCCGACGACGAGGTCGTCGTTGGCCGCGAGGCGGCGCAGGACCGCCGCCGCCTCCGGCGTGCGGAACGTCGCCTCGGCGACCGGCAGCCCGCCCTGCACGAGGGCCGCGCCGAGGGCATCGGCCTTGGCTGGGTCGTCCAGGACGACCACCGGCACGATGCGGTGGCCGCCCAGGACGTCAGTGGCGTTCACGGGTGGAGTCGACCCCTCGATCAACGGAGCTCGGCGATGACGGTCTTGAGCTCGGTGTAGTCGTCGAGGCCGAACGAGCCCAGCTCACGGCCCCAGCCGGACTGCTTGAAGCCACCGCGCGGCAGCGTCACGTCGTCGGCGTGCCAGGTGTTGAGCCACACCGTGCCGGCGCGCAGCTTGCTGCCGACGCGGTGCGCGGTGCCGAGGTCCTTGGACCAGACACCGGCGGCGAGGCCGTAGACGGTGTTGTTGGCGGCCGCGACGACCTCGTCCTCGGTGTCGAACGGGATGGCGGTGATGACCGGGCCGAAGATCTCGTCGGTCTGCACGGCCATGTCCTCGGTGACGCCGGTGATGAGGGTCGGCGAGAAGAAGTAGCCGGTCTCGGCCGCCCGCTCGGGGCTGCCGGCGACGATGTTGGCGCCGTCCTTGACCGCGCCCGCGACGTAGCCCATGACCTTCTCGTGCTGCTCCTGCGAGACCAGCGGGCCCATCGTGGTGCTCGGGTCGAAGCCGTCGCCCACCTTGATGGCCTTGGCCGCGGCGGCGACACCCTCGATGACCTGGTCGAACACGTCGCGCTGGACGTAGAGGCGCGAGCCGTTGACGCAGCACTGGCCCTCGTTGAAGTAGCCGGCGAGCGCGGCGCCCGCGATGGCCGCCTCGAGGTCGGCGTCGTTGAAGATGATGTTGGGGGCCTTGCCGCCGAGCTCGAGCGAGACCTTCTTGAGGTTCTTCGAGGCACCGGCCGCGATCTTCTTGCCGACCTCGGTGGAGCCGGTGAAGGCGACCTTGTCGACGTCGAAGTGGTCGACGAGCGCGGCGCCCGCGTCACCGAAGCCGGGCAGCACGTTGACGACACCGGCGGGGACGCCGGCCTCGAGCAGCAGCTGGCCGAGGTAGAGCGCGGTGAGCGGGGTCTGCTCGGCCGGCTTGAGGACGACGGTGTTGCCGGCCGTGATCGACGGGATCACCTTGAACGCCGCCATGGTGAGCGGGAAGTTCCACGGCACGATGCCGGCCACGACGCCGAGGGCCTCGCGACGGGTGTAGGCGTGGAACTCACGACCCGGCACCGACATCGGGATGGTGGTGCCCTCCATCTTGGTGGCCCAGCCGGCGAAGTAGCGGAAGAGCTCGGCGGCCACGCCGGCGTCGCCGCGGGCGGAGGCGAGGCTCTTGCCGTTGTCGAGCGACTCGAGCTGCGCGAACTCCTCGATGCGGTCGTCGATCATGTCGCCGATGCGCCACAGCAGGTGCGAGCGGTCGCGCGGGCTCATCTTCGACCACGGCGAGCCGGCCTCGAAGGCGTTGCGGGCGGCCACGACGGCGCGGTCGGCGTCGACGGCGGACGCCTGGGCGACCGTCGCGAGGACCTGCTCGGTCGCGGGGTTGATCGTGTCGAAGGTCTTGCCGTCCTTCGCGTCGACCCACTCACCGTCGATGAGGAGCTGGCGCGGCGAGGACAGGAACGAGGAGACGGCGGGCAGGAGCTGGGAGTTCTCGGACATGAGAAGCCTTCCGGGGTACGGGGATCCAGTGCGGGGTGCTGATCGGTGGTGCTGATCGGTGGTGCTGGTGCGGTGGGCTCGGGCGCGACTACTTGATGATCGCCACCTTCGAACGGTCGAGGGTCAGCGCGACGGCGGCGACGATGATCGCGCCGTAGAGGATCTGCTCCCACGCCGACGGGACGCCGACGATGGGCAGGCCGACCCGCAGCAGGGTGACCACGAGGGCGCCCGCGAGGCTGCGCCAGAGCGAGCCGTGGCCGCCGGTGATCGCCGTGCCGCCGACCACGATGGCCGCGACGGCGGGCAGGAGCAGGTTGTCGGCCATGGTCGGGCTCCCGCTGAAGTTGCGGGAGGCCAGCATGACCGCGGCCAGGCCGGCGCAGGCGCCGGAGATGGTGAAGGCCGCGACCTTCACGATGTCGACGGGCGTGCCGGCCAGGCGGGCGGCGGACTCGGAGTAGCCGATGGCCTTCACGAAGCTCTCGAGCGGGGTGAGCTTGAGGACGAGCGAGACCACCGCGACGACGAGCAGCGCGACGAAGAACGACATCGGGACGTAGCCCGCGACGTAGAGGTTGAGCCACTTGGTCGCGTCACGGTCGATCACCCGGATCGGGCCGGCGTCGGAGATGACCAGCGCGACCGCGGAGAAGATGCTCATGCCTCCGAGCGTCACCACGAACGACGGGATCCGGAGCAGCACGTGGGCCAGGCCCTGGATCGCACCGATCGCACCGGCGGCGGCGATCACGACCAGGATCGTGAGGCCGCCCAGGTCGGGCAACCACATCGCGAAGAGGACCGTCGAGAGCGAGCAGAGCGCCGCGATCGACAGGTCGATGCCGCCGCAGAGGACCACGAGCGTGGCGCCGGCCGCGAGCACCACGAGCGGTGCCGAGGTGCGGACAGCGGCGGTGAGGCTGCGCTGGGTCAGGAAGTCCGGGTCGGCGATCGTCAGGGCCGCGAGCAGCGCGACGAGCGCGATCACCGGCATGAACGACGTGACCCGCTGGGCGACGGTCGGGCCGCCCTTGACCACGGCGGCCTCGGCCGACGGGGTCTGGCCGGACTCGGGAGCCAGGACTGGGGTGGCCATCAGACCATCTCCTTGACGAGGTCGAGCGGGGTCGGCTTGCCTCCGGAGGGGCACGCGACCTCCTTGGTCGCCCGGCCGTCGTTCATCACGATGATCCGGTCGGACATGCCGATGGCCTCCTCGAGGCTGTCGGCGAGCAGCACGGTGGCCACGCCGCTGTTGGCGAGCTCGCGCATCAGGCGGTAGACCTCCGAGCGGGCCCCGATGTCGAGGCCGCGCGTCGGGTGGTCGAGCAGCAGCAGCCGGATGTCGCCGGCCACCAGCCAGCGGGCCAGGACGACCTTCTGCTGGTTGCCGCCGGAGAGCCGGCCGATCTGCGTGCCGCGGTGCGGGGTGCGGATCGAGAGGCGCTCGATCCACTTGTCGACGAGCGTCGCCTGCTTCTGCGGGACGACCATCGGTCCGGCGCAGCGGGACTTCTGCTTGGTGAGGGTCATGTTGTCGGCGACCGACATCGGCCCGACCATGCCCTCGATCTTGCGCTCGGCGGGGACGTACCCGACACCCGACGCGACCGCGGCACGGGTGCCGGACAGGTCGAGCTTCGCGCCGTCGAGGGTGACCTCGCCGGCCACGGTCGGCTCGGCGCCGAAGAGCGCGCGGCACACGTCCTCGCGGCCGGAGCCGTGCACGCCGACGATGCCGACGATCTCGCCGGCCCTCACCTCGAGGTCGACGTCGCGGAAGGTCTTGCCGGACATCCCCTTCACGACCAGGCGGGGCTCGGCGGCCGCAGCGGACCGCTCGGACATGCCCTCGTGGTAGTGGTCATCGGAGCCGGTGGAGCCGATCATCAGGCGGTGCAGGTCGGTGGGGACGGCGTCCGCGGTGGGCATCTCGCCCACGGACTGCCCGCCACGCAGCACGGCGACGCGGTCGCACACGTCGAGCACCTCGTCGAGGCGGTGCGAGACGAAGACGACCGACGCGAACTCGCGCAGCCGGCGCACCTGCGTGAAGAGCGTCTCGATCTCCTTCGACTCCAGCACCGAGGTGGGCTCGTCGAGGATGATCACGGGCGGATTCGAGGTGCGCTCCTCGATGCGGAGCACCTTGGCGATCTCCACCATCTGGCGCTCGGCGAAGCTCAGCGAGTCGGTGCGCGCCAGCGGGTCGATGTGGGAGCCGATCTTGTCGAGCTGCTCCTGCGCCAGCTTGCGCATCGTGTCCCAGCGGTAGATGCCGCGCTTGACGCCTGCACCCTCGCTGCCGAGGACGATGTTCTCGGCGGCGGTCAGGTTGGGGACCAGCGACTGCTCCTGGAACACCATGCCGATGCCGTGGTCGGCCGCCTCGACGACGCTGCGCAGCCGTACCTTCTCGCCCCGCACCCAGATCTCGCCGGCGTCGGGCCGGACCAGGCCGACCAGCGCCTTGAGCAGGGTGGACTTGCCGGCACCGTTCTCGCCGGCGAGGCCGAGCACCTCGTGCTGGCGCACGACGAGGTCGACGCCGTCGAGCGCCTTGACGCCCGGGTAGTGCTTGACCAGGCCACGCACCTCGAGGGCGTTGACCGGGGCCGACGGCTCCGTCTCGGGATGGACCTGCAGGTTGGTGGTCACTTCGTCACCTGGTTCCTACGACGCTGCGGGATGACTGCGGCCGAGACGGCCGCGACGACGATGAGTCCCTGCACACCGCCCTGCCAGTAGGGGCTGACGCCGATCTGGACGAGGCCGTTCGTGAGGACGATGACGAGCAGGACACCGACGGCGGAGTGGAGCACGCCCCCGCGCCCGCCGGTGAGCAGGGTGCCGCCGACGACGGCGGCGGTGATCGCCGCGAAGTCGTAGCCCTTGCCGGCCTGGACCAGGCCGGCGCTGAGCTGGCTGGTCACCATCACGCCCGCCAGTCCGTAGAACGAGCCGGCGAGGGTGAAGACGGCGACCTTGAAGGGGGCGACCTTCACGCCGGAGAGCGCGAGCACCTCCTCGGCGCCGCCGATGGCGTACGCGTAGCGGCCCAGGCGCGAGTAGCGCTGGATCAGCCAGCCGACGAGCACGCAGCCCATCGCGATCCAGGTCAGGTAGGCCAGTCCCAGGAAGCGGTTGACGGCCCAGCCGTGCAGCATCTCGTCGGAGATGTTGGGCTGCACGCCCGAGAACATCAGCGTCGCGATGCCGAGCCCGACGGCGGAGACACCGAGCGTGGTCATGAAGGACGGGACCTTCAGGCTGACCAGCGCGAGCCCGCTCAGGCAGCCGAGCGCCGCGCCGAGGCCGACCGCGACCAGGACCCCGAGAAGTCCCAGGTCGTTGCCGTTGCGGTTGTTGGCGACCAGGAGGGCCACCGCGATCGCGGAGGCCCCCATGACGCCCGGGGCGGAGAGGTCGATCGACCCCATCATCAGCACGAAGGTGATGCCGCAGGTCACGACGGCGAGGACCGCCGCCGCGTCCATGATGTTCTGCACGTTGCCGACCGTGCGGAAGTCCGAGCTCAGCACCGCGAAGATGCCGAAGATGACCACCAGTGCGATCGGGGGACCTGCGTCCCGGAGCGACACCCCCCGCCGAGGCTGGGGGCGCGGCCCGACTGCGACCTCGTCGTCAGCCTTGGCGGGGGATGTCATGGTCACGAAATCGCGCCCTGCGAGCGGCTGAAGACGTTGTCGCAGTCGAAGTCGGCCTCGTCCACGACGGGAGAGGTGAAGTCGGCGACGTTGTCCCCGGTGATGAGGAACTGCTCGGCGAACCAGGCGCGGTCCTCGGCGGAGATGTCGTCCACGGCGAGCTCGCCGGTGGCGACGCAGTAGCCGATCGCCAGGCCGATGCCGCCCTGCCACGGGCCGTCGGAGGAGACGGTCGCGGTCATGGTGCCGTCCTCGATGGCGGTCAGCGCGTCCGGGACGGCGTCGATGCCGACCACGGCCACGTCGGTGCGACCGGCCTGCTCGAGCGCGGCGAGCGCGCCGAGGGCCATGTCGTCGTTGGCCGCCCAGATGCCCTTGATCTTGTCACCGTGCTTGGTGAGCAGGGTCTTGGTGACCGCGAGCGCCTCGTCACGCGAGAAGTTGGCGGTCTGCTGGTCGAGGAGCTCGACGTCGGGGTTCGCGTCGAGCGAGGCCTCGAGGCCGGCGTAGCGGTCCTTGGCGGCGCCCGTGTCGAGGATGCCCTGGAGGGCGATGATGCCGCCCGAGCCGCCGATGGCCTCGGCGAGCGCGTCACCGATCTGCTGGCCCGACTCGACACCGTTGTAGGTGATGTGGCTCAGCCACTGCGAGTAGTCCTCGACGTTGACGTCGGCGGGCTTGTTCCACTGGGTGACGAGGAAGGCACCGGCCTCCTGCGCGCCCTCGACGATCGGGAGGGTGTCGGAGTCGCCGTTGGGCAGGATGTTCATGACGAGGCAGTCGGTGTTGCCGGCGAGGAGCTGGGTGATCTGCTCCTGCTGCTTGGTCGAGTCGCCGTCGTAGGTCAGGCGCTGCTGCTCGAGGCCGACCTGCTCGGCGAACGCGTCGCCGCCGTCGAGCCACGAGGCCTCGTAGGGGTTGGACTCGTTGCGCACCTGGCCCACCAGGGTGACGTCCTCGGGCGCGCAGGCGGAGGCCTCGGAGCCGCCGTCGTTGCCGCCGCCGCCGCTGGCCTCTTCACTGCAGCCGGCGAGCGCGGCGGCAGCCAGGGTCAGGCCGATCACGACTGCGGTCGGTCGAGAGGTGAACTTCATGGTCGATCCTCATTCTCTTTCGGTGCCGGGACTCCGGCGGTGGGACTGACTGGGTCAGGCGTTGCCCCGAGGTGATGGATTCCTTGCTGGTGGTGCGGGGTCGTGCTGGTTTCTGCTGGGTGGTGCGGGTCGTGCAGGTCTAGCGGGCCATCCAGCCGCCGTCGACGACCAGCACGTGGCCGTTGACGTAGTCGGCAGCGGAGGAGCTGAGGAACACCGCGGCGCCCGCGATGTCGTCGGCGGAGCCCCAGCGACCGGCCGGGATCCGCTCGAGGATGGAGCGCGAGCGGTCGGGGTCCTCGCGCAGCGCCGTGGTGTTGTCGGTGGCGATGTAGCCGGGGGCGATCGCGTTGACCTGCACGCCGTGCGGGCCCCACTCGTTGGCGAGCGCCTTGGTCACGCCGGCGACGGCGTGCTTGCTGGCGGCGTACGACGCCACGCGGATGCCGCCCTGGAAGGTCAGCAGGCTCGCGATGCTCACGATCTTGCCGTGGCCGCGCTCGACCATCGGGCGACCGAGCGCCTGGGCGAGCAGGAACACGCCGTTGAGGTTGATGTCGAGCACGCGCTCCCAGTCGTCGCGGGAGACGTCGACGGTGTCCTGCCGGTCGATGATGCCGGCGTTGTTGACGACGACGTCGACCTGCCGCGACGCGGCGAGCTCGGCACCGGTGCGCTCGACGGCGTCGAGGTCACCCATGTCGAGGTCGACCACGTCGACCTTGCCTCCGAGCTCGACGACGGCCTCGCGGGTCGCGTCGTTGCTGCCCGGGCGTCCGACCAGGACGACCTCGGCACCTGCGCGGGTCATCCCGAGCGCGATCGCCCGGCCGATGCCCCGGCTCGCGCCGGTGACGACCACGCAGCGACCGGTGAGGTCGAACGGGGACGCCGTCTGGGACGGGTGGGTCACAGGTCCTCCACCGCCACGGGCGCGAGGTCGGTGTAGCAGTTGTTCTCGCCGGCCATGGCCCAGATGAAGGCGTAGGAGCCGGTGCCGGCACCCGCGTGGATCGACCACGGCGGCGCGATGACGGCCTCACGGTTCTTCATCACGAGGTGGCGGGTGGCGCCGGGCTGGCCCATGAAGTGGAAGACGCGGTCCTCCTCGGCCAGGTCGACGTAGCAGTAGATCTCGGTGCGACGCGCGTGCAGGTGCGGCGGGAAGGTGTTCCACACCGAGCCGTTGGCGATGACGGTGACGCCGAACTGCAGGACGGAGGTCTCGACCTCCTGGCCCCAGACGTAGCGGAAGAGGTTGCGCTCGTTGGCCGAGTCGGAGGAGCCGAGGGCGACCGGCTCGATCTGGTCGTGGCTCAGGTGGGAGGCGGGGTACGTCGCGTGGGCGGACGCGGAGACGAAGTAGTAGGCGGCCTCGGCCCCGGCGAAGGTGACCTCGCTCCCCCGGCCCGCGTAGAGGCCGTCGAGGTGCTCGAGCTCGAACTTCTCGCCGTCGACGAGGACGTGGCCCGGACCACCGACGTTGATGATGCCGAGCTCGCGGCCCTCGAGGTGCGACTCGGTGCCGAGCACGTCGGCGTACGCCGGCAGCTCGAGCTCGCCGACACTGGGAACGGCTCCGCCGATCACCATGCGGTCCTCGTGGGTGTAGGTCGCGCGGACCTCGCCGTCGACGAACAGGTCCTGGACCAGGAAGTTGTCACGGAGCTCCGCAGTGGTGGACGTCTCCGCACTGGTGGGAGAAGTCGAGTATCGGACCTGGATCACGCGGAAGCTCCTTGGTTTATGAACTGCGTTCGTCTATGTGAACTGCGGAGGACGCTACATGTGACGGCCGCCACTGGTCAAGCACCTGAATACTGTCCATGTATGCGAACTCCCGCTACAGTCGGAAGTACTGGGGACAGGGGGTCCCTGACACACGAGGAGTGCGATGTCCACGCAACAGCTTCAGAAGGAGATCGGCGTCACCGCCGCCGGTCCGGTCAAGTCAGCGGCGCGAGCCCTCGACCTCCTCGACGAGATCGCGGCCAACGGCCCCGGCACGCAGCTCCAGCTGTCGACGCGGCTGAGCATCCCCAAGAGCAGCCTGCACGCGCTGCTGCGCACGATGACCGACCGCGGCTGGCTCCAGACCGACCAGACCGGCAGCGTCTACCAGCTCGGGATCCACTCCCTCGTCGTCTCCTCCGCCTACCTCGACGGCGACCCCGTCCTCGCCCGCGCGCAGTCGGTGCTCGACGAGGTCGCCGCGGCCACGGAGGAGACGGTCCACCTCGGTCGCCTCGACGGCGACGACGTCATCTACACGGCCAAGCGCGAGTCGATGCACCCCCTGCGCATGCACTCCGCCGTCGGCCGCCGCCTCCCCGCCTACGCCACCTCGCTCGGGCGCGCCCTGCTCGCCGAGCTCCCCGTGGAGCAGCGCGTCGGCATGGTCCCCGAGCACATCAGCGCGATCACGCCCAACACCACGACGAAGAAGGAGGCGGTCCTCGAGATCATCGACCGCGCCGTCGTCCAGGGCTACGCCACCGAGAGCGAGGAGTCGTGCATGGGCGTGCGCTGCTTCGGCGTGGCGCTCCCCTTCAGCCACTCGGCCGTCGACGCGCTCAGCGTCGCGGTGCCGATCAGCCGCCTCGACAACGGCCGCGAGGACCTCATCATCGAGACGCTGCTCAGCGTCAAGGCCCGCCTCGCCGCCGTCCACGGCAACAGCATGGTGCGCTAGTCACGTCCCGAGGCCCTCAGCCCGTCACCAGCCGGTCCATGACCGCCCGCAGCGGTGGCCAGGTGTCGCGCCCGCGCCGCACGACGGCGAAGGCGCGCAGCATCGTGACGGGGTCGCGCAGGCGTACGACGCTCACCCCGCGCCGCGTCGTCCGACCGCGCGGCAGCAACGCCACTCCCCTGCCGTCGAGGATCAGGTCGTCGACCAGCTCGAGGGAGTCGATGCGGTGCACGATCCGCGGCACGAAGCCGGCGCGCGAGGCCAGGGTGCGCAGCGCGTCCTCGTCGGCGGTGTTGCGCGAGTTGACGATCCAGTCGCGGTCGGCCAGGTCGGCCAGGGCCAGACGGCGGTCACGCGTCGGGACGCCGACGCCCCACTCCCTCTGCCACAGCGGCGTGACGTCGTGGTCGTCGCGCCACTCGGCCGGGGCGAGGTCGTAGTCGTAGACCAGCGCCAGGTCGACCTCGTCGCGCGCCAGCAGGTCGAACGACTCCCGCGGCTCGTGCTCCAGGATCCGGACCTCGATGCGTGGGTGCGTACGACGCAGGTCGTCGATCGCGGGCGACAGCGAGCGGCGGATCGCCGAGGCGAAGCCGGCCACGCGCAGGACGCCGGCGGGCTCGGCGGCGGGGTCGAGGTCGAGCCGCGCGGACTCGACGGCGGCAAGGATGGTGACGGCGTGGTCGGCCAGGCGCCGGCCTGCCGGGGTGAGGCGCACCCGCCGGCCGTCGGGCTCGAGCAGCGGGGTTCCCACGTCACGGGCCAGGGCGGCGATCCCCTGCGAGACGCTCGACGTCGTGGTGCCGAGCACGCCGGCGACCTCGTGCATCGAGCCGAGCCGTGACAGCTCGAGCAGCATGGTGAGCCGGCGGACGTCCATCCTCCCATTGTGTCGATCTCACGAACGATGTGTCCAGCAGAGTCACGTGGACGCGAACGGTTCTCGTCCCCTCTACTGGGGACATGACCCGCTCGAGCTCCCTCTCCCCCGCCCGCGCCGGCGCCTCGATGGCGATCGCCTCGATGCTCTGCGTCCAGCTAGGGCTCGCTGTCTCGGTCGGCCTGATCGACGACATCGGCTCCTCCGGCGCCGCCTGGCTGCGGCTGTTCTGGGCCGGGGTCCTGCTGCTCGTCGTCGTCCGTCCGCGGCTCGGGCTCTACTCCCGCGAGGCCCTGCTCGCCGGCACGGCGCTGGGCGTGGTCACCGCCGGCGTCACCCTCCTCTTCATGGAGGCCGTCGCCCGGCTGCCGCTCGGCACCGCCAGCGCGCTGGAGTTCCTCGGGCCGCTGGCGGTCGCCGTCGTCCGCAGCCGGGGCACCGGGCGGGCGTGGGCGCTGCTCGCCGCGGCAGGCGTCGTCTGCCTGACCCAGCCGTGGTCCGGGCACGCCGACCCGGTGGGCGTGGCCTGCGCCCTCGGCGCAGCGGTGTGCTGGGCGGCGTACATCCTGCTGACCCAGCGCGTCGGCGACGCGGTCAGCGGCCTGGGCGGGCTGGCGATCTCGATGCCCGTGGCCGGCGTCGTGGCGACGGTGGTGGCGGGACCGGGCGTGGTCGACCACCTCACGCCGGAGCTGCTGCTGTACGGCCTCGGGCTGGCGATCCTGCTGCCGGTCGTGCCGTTCACCCTCGAGCTGCTGGCGCTTCGACGGCTGACGACCGGCGCCTTCGGGACGCTGATGGCCCTCGAACCGGCGTTCGCCCTCGTCATCGGATTCCTGGCCCTCAGCCAGGTGCCGAACGGGCTCGCGGTCGCCGGCATCGCGCTGGTCGTCGCGGCCGGCATCGGCGCGGAGCGCAGTGGCGCCCGGGGCGAGACCCGCGACGCGCCCGATGACGTCAGGGCGCTGGCCGCCTGACGACCCGGACCACGCCGGCCACGAACGCACACGTGTCCGAGAAGTCGCCCCTGGATCGGTGGATCGAGGGCAACCTCTCGGACACGTGTGGTCGCCGGGGGCGCGTCAGCCTGCCGAGACCGCCTGCTTGAAGCCGGCCGCCGGCTTGAACGCGGGCGAGGCGCCGGCCGCGATCTCCATCGCCTCGCCGGTCTGCGGGTTGCGACCGGTGCGCGCCGCGCGCTCGCGTCGCTCGAAGGTGCCGAAGCCCGGGAGGGTCACGCGGTCACCGGCGGCGACGGCGCGGGTGATCGCGTCGAGCACGGCGGTCACGGACGCGTCGGCGTCCGCCTGGGTGTGACCGGTGGTGGCGGCGACGGCCTCGACGAGGTCCTTGCGGTTCATGTGCTGCTCCTTGCGTGGTGCGGGTGTGCGGTGCGTGCCGGGCGGGGTTGCCCGGCTGGACGAGTGTGTCATACTTGAGAACGATTCTCGTTCTCAGGAGGACTTGTGAAGCAGGACATCCACCCCACCTACGGACCCGTGGCCTTCCGCGACCGTGCCACCGGCCGCCTCTTCGTCACCCGCTCGACGCTCGCCGGGCGCGACGGCGACGGGTCGGTCGAGCACGTCGAGGTCGACGGGACGTCGTACCCGGTCATCGACGTCGACGTGACCAGCGACAGCCACCCGTTCTGGACCGGCACCGCCCGCACGCTCGACAGCGAGGGCCGCGTCGAGAAGTTCCGGCGGCGCTACGGGGCCGGCGCATGAGGACGTCGCTCGTCGTGGTGACCGGGGTCGACCCGGTGGCGATGGACTCCACGTTGCTGACGCTGGCGTGGGACCTCCCGCGCACGGTGTCCGTCCGGCACCGCATCGACCCGCACTCCCAGGTGCTCACCCGCGTCGTGAGCGACGTCAGCGGCGTGCTCGAGCAGGTGCACACCCAGCTCGAGCACGCGTGCGTCCACTGCGCGCTGCGCGAGGACATCCTGCCGACGCTGGAGCGGCTGGCCCGTGACCCGCGCTGGGGCACGATCGTGGCCGGACTGCCCACCGGCACCGAGGCCGGCCAGCTCGCCACGGTGCTGGCCCGTGACACCCGGCTCGCCCGACACCTGCGGCTGAGCAGCGTGGTGGCGACGTTGTCGTCGGGCGACCTCGTGCGCGACCTGCTCAGCAACGACCTGCTGCGCGAGCGCGACGCCCACTGCAACCCCGGCGACGACCGCGGGGTCGGCGAGGTGGCGTGCGCGCAGCTCGAGCTCGCGGACCACGTGGTGCTCGACGCCGACCCCGGAGCCGAGGCGACCGACCTGCTGCGTGCGCTCGTACGTCCGGGGGTCCCGCTCGTCGTCGGCGTCGACCGCGTCGACGCAGCCGAGGTGGCCAGCGGTCGGCACCACCACCAGCTCGCGCACGGCTGGAGCTCGCCCGAGCTCGACACCGAGCTCCCGGCGCTGGGCGACTCGCGCGCCTGGCGGCTGCGGCTGGCCTCCCCCCGGCCGTTCCACCCCGACCGGCTGCTCGACCGGATCGAGCGCCTCGGCAGCGGCGCCTTCCGGGCCCGCGGCACCTTCTGGCTGCCGACCCGGCCCGGCGACCAGCTCGAGTGGTCGGGTGCGGGCGGCCAGCTGAGCATCGGCGCACACAGCCCGTGGGGTCGTCGTACGCCGGCCACGCGGCTGCTGTTCACCGGTCTCGGCGCCCCGCCCGCCGCGCTCGTCGCGGCGTTCGAGGACATCCTCCTCACCCCCGCCGAGGCTGCGCGCGAGCCGCGCTCGTGGCACGTCCTCGAGGACGGGCTCGAGCCCTGGCTCGGCACCATCCGCGACGTCGCCTGACCCGCCCACCACACGACAGGAGCTCCCATGGCCGTGCCCAAGCGACGTACGTCGCGCAGCAACACCCGCCACCGCAGGTCGCAGTGGAAGGCGACCCCGACCGACCTCGTGCCCGTCACCGTCGACGGCGGGACCCACCGCGTCCCGCGCCGCCTGGTCCGCGCGGTCCAGCGCGGGCTCGTCTCCCCCGGGAGGAGGTCGTCGTGAAGGTCCGCAGCTCGATCCGGTCGGTGAAGGAACAACCGGGCTCCCAGGTCGTGCGCCGCCGCGGGCGGACGTACGTCATCAACAAGCGCAACCCCCGGCTCAAGACCCGCCAGGGCTGAGCACACCAGAGCACACCAGAGAGGACCCCATGGCACGCACCTGCCAGGTGACCGGCGCCCGTCCGGGCTTCGGCCACCACGTCTCGCACTCGCACCGCCGCACCAAGCGCCGCTTCGACGTCAACGTCCAGTCAAAGCGCTACTGGGTGCCGAGCCTGCGCCGCCACGTGACGCTGACCCTCAGCGCGCGGGGCATCAAGACCGTCGACCAGCGCGGCATCGAGGCCGTCGCCGCCGACATCCGCGCACGAGGGGGTCGGATCTGATGGCCGCCGGCAACCACGTCCGTCCGAAGGTGAGGCTGCGCTCGAGCGCCGGCACCGGCTACACCTACGTCACCACCAAGAACCGCCGCAACGACCCGGACCGGCTCACCATGCGCAAGTACGACCCGCGCGTGCGCCGGCACGTCGAGTTCCGCGAGGAGCGCTGATGGCGAAGCTCTCGAAGGTCGTGGCCGACGAGCGCCGCAGGCGGACGGTGGCGAGGTACGCCGAGCGCCGGGCCGCGCTGAAGCACGCGGTCCGCACCGGCACCCCGGGCGAGCGCGACGCCGCCGTCCGCGCGCTGTCACGGCTCCCCCGCGACGCGTCACCCGTGCGCGTGCGCAACCGCGACCAGGTCGACGGCCGGCCCCGCGGGTACGTCGGCCGGGCGGGCGTCTCGCGGATCACGTTCCGCCGTCTCGCGCACGCCGGCGAGCTGCCGGGGATCCGCAAGGCGTCCTGGTAGCGCGCCACCAGGAGCGGAACCGACGAAGGCCCGGACCGTGCGGTCCGGGCCTTCGCCTTCTGTGTAGCGGGGGCAGGATTTGAACCTGCGACCTCTGGGTTATGAGCCCAGCGAGCTACCGAGCTGCTCCACCCCGCGTCGGTGAACAGAACATTACAGGGGTGGTCCGGCACTACCCAAATCGGGGTCAGCCGGCGAGGTTCACCGCCTGCTCGATGAGCTGGCGGGCCTCCTCCATGAGGCGGGCCCACTTGACCGTGTTGCCGTTGCGCTGCGCCTCGTCGGCCTGGTTGAACTTGGTCTCGGCCTGCTGGAGCAGGTCGCGGATCTGGGCCTGCGTGCCACCACCCGACGGCGGGTTCGACGGTTCCGCCGTGGGCGACTCGGTGGGCGAGGTCGTCGGCGTCTCGGTGGGCGTCTCGGTCGGGGTGCCGGGGTCCGTGCCGCCGGTCGACGCGGTGTCGCCGTCGAGGGAGTCCGAGATCGCCGACGTGAGCGTCGTACCGATCCCCACGTTGCCCTTGTAGGAGACCAGCACGAACGTCAGGACCGGGAAGGCCGACTCGTTGTTGCGCCGCGTGTAGAGCGGCTGGACGTACATGAAGTCGTCGGCCACGGGCAGCGTCAGCAGGTTGCCGTAGAGGATGTCGGCGTCGCCCTGGGTGTAGGGCAGCAGCTGGTCACGCACCTCGTCGTTGGTGCTGAGCTGGTTGGCGATCAGGCGCGGTCCGTCGGTGCCCTCGTCGGGCAGCTCCTTGACCGAGATCTTGCCGTAGCTGTCCGACGTGGCGTCGCTGTCGACCTCCATGAAGGCGGCGAGCTTGTCGCGCTTGGGCCACACGTAGGTCGAGGTCAGCGACCAGACCTGGGTGCCGTCCTGGTCGGTGAAGAGGCGGTAGGGCGGCTGCACCTTGTCGGTGGCCTGCGGGTCCTTCGGCGCCTCCCAGCGCTCGGAGCCCTCGAGCCACGACTGCGGGTCGGTGACGTGGTAGCGCTGGTACTGGTAGCGCTGGGCCTTGAAGAGGTCCTCCGGGTAGCGCAGGTGGTCCATCAGCGAGTCGGGGATCTGGTCCTTCGGCTGGACCGTGCCGGGGAAGACCGCCGACCAGGCCTTGAGGATCGGGTCGTCCTCGTCCCACTGGTAGAGCGTGACGGTGCCGTCGTAGGCGTCGACCGTCGCCTTGACCGAGTTGCGGAGGTAGTTGACTTCGTCGGTCGGGAGCGTGGCGAAGGCGTTGTCGTCCTGCAGGGCGTCCTGCGTCATCGACTCGAACGACGCCCTCTGCGAGCCGGGGTACTTGTCGGTGGTCGTGTAGCCGTCGAGGATCCACTGGATCTTGCCGTCGATGACGGCCGGGAAGGGATCGGAGTCGACGGTCAGCCACGGGGCGACCTTCTCGACCATCTCGCGCGGGTTGCGGTCGTAGAGGATCTTCGAGTCGGAGTCGACGCGCCCGGACAGCACGAGGTTCGGCTCGGAGTACTTGATCGCGTAGAGCAGCTTGGTGAAGACGTTGCCGATCGGGACGCCGCCGGCCCCGTCGTAGGTCGTCAGGCGGTCCTGCTCCTCGGCGGCATCGGTGCCGGAGTCGGTCGTCAGGTCGAGCTCGATCGAGTTCCCGTTGGGGCGGGTGCCGACGACGCTGTAGGTCGGGCTCATCTCGCCGTAGTAGACCCGCGACTCGTAGCCCTCAGGGTCCATGGTGCCCAGCGCGTTCTGGTTCGCGGCCTGGCCCTCGGCCCACTGGATGGTGCTCGACTGGCGCTCGTCGTCCTCGGGACGCTGGTTGGCGTAGGCCGCGATGACCCCGTTGCCGTGGGTGTAGACGGTGTGGAGGTTGGCCCACGTCTGGTTGTCGGAGGCGATGTTGCTCTGGTCGAGCTCACGCACGCCCAGCACGATCGCCCGGTCGTTGCCGTCGAGCTCGTAGCGGTCCACGTCGAGGACGCTGTTGACCGCGTAGTAGGGACGCACCTGCTGCTGGCGCTGGAAGGTCTCGCTCGCGACCTTGGGGTCGACCAGCGGCACCGACGAGGTGATGCCGTCCAGTGCGGCGAGCCGGCCGTCGGCGGGGATGGGCGTGCCGGCGAACTGCTCCTCCTCGATCTGGTCGAGCATGAACGCCTCACGGGTCGCCTCGATGTTCTTCTCGAGGTAGGGGCCCTCGCGGTCGGGCACGTTGGGGTTGACCTGCAGGGCCTGGACGAGCGTCGGCACGACGAGACCCAGGATGATCGCCGAGAGCGCGAAGAGCGCGACGCCGACCGACGGCAGGAGCCAGGTGCGGCGCCAGATGTTGGCGAGGAACAGCCCGGCGCACACGATCGCGATGCCGGCGAGGATCTCCTTAGCGGGGAGCACCGCCTTGTCGTCGGTGTAGCCCATGCCCGTGAAGATCGAGCCGGAGCTGGTGACCAGGTCGAAGCGGTCGAGCCAGTAGTCGACGGCCTTCGCGAGCACGAACATCGCGAGCAGCGCCGAGACCTGGATCTGGGCGGCGCTGGTCAACCGCTCCCCCGCCCGTGCGGAGAGCCGGATGCCGCCGAAGACGTAGTTCATCAGGATCGTCGCGAGCAGGCCGATGACGGCCAGCGCCATCACGTAGTCGACGAGGTAGTGCCAGAACGGCAGCTGGAAGACGTAGAACCCGATGTCCTTGCCGAAGTAAGGGTCGGTGCTCCCGAAGCTCTCGCTGTGCTGCCACAGCGAGTAGCTGCGCCACTGGCCGGTGGCAGACGCGCCCGCGAACAGGCCCATCACGGCCGCGGCGCCGCCGATCACCCAGCCCATGCGCGGCGAGAGCAGCTCGCGGTAGCGGTCCATGCCGTCGTCGGGAAGCCCGGGCATCCCCGGGAAGAGCACGGGCCGGTAGCGGTAGGCCATCGACATCGTCACCGCAACCGTCGCGGCCATCAGGCCGGCGAAGACGAAGAAGAGGCCGATGCGGGTCAGCAGCAGCGTCGTGAAGACCTCGCTGTAGCCGACGGACTTGAACCACAGCCGGTCGGTCCAGAACGACGCGAAGCCGCTCAGCAGCATGAAGAGCAGGATCAGGATGATCGCGGTGATCACCAGCGCACCGGGTCGTCGCGACGGGGCCGCGGGACGCTGCCCGCCGGGGCCACCGGGTCGCTGCGGGCCCTGGGGCCCGGTCGGTCCGCTCGGTCGGTCGAATGGAGTGCTCATGCGGGCCCTTGCTCGTGGGGGTGCTCGTGGGGGTGCTCGTGGGTGTCGTGCAACGTCGCGTGGAGGAGGTCGAGGAGGCCCGGCACCAGCTCGGTGCCGTTGACGACCGACTGCTCGTCGTCGTGGGCGCGCAGGCGCAGGGCGCAGTAGGACGCCCCGGCGCGGGTCACGCCCGCCACCATGCGTACCTCCTGGCGGTCCGGGTGCTCGCGCGCGAACAGCTCGGCCGCCGTGGGGTCGTCGGGGATCTCGTCGTCGGTGCCGGGCGGCAGCACGAGGCGCTCGATCACCGCGGCGCAGCCCGACACGCTGTCGGGCCACGCGATCGTCTGGAGCGCCTCCTCGAGCGCCTGGCCGGGCGGGAGGCCGTCCTGCTCGATCGGGGTGAACGACCCGTCGTCGCCGGGGCCGTCGATGCGCATCGCGGCGGCAAGCCCCGGCTCCTGGGCGACGAGGGCCGCGGTGTCGACGAGTGCGTAGAGCCGCGCCGGCTGGTCCCAGCCGTCCTGGGCGACGTGGGCCTCGATCTCGAGCACGGCCGCGGCCAGGGCGGGGTCCTCCGGGAGTGGCTGGTCGGGCAGCGCGGGCTCCGGCCGGGGCTCGTCGGGATTGGGCTGCTGGTCGGGCAGGTCGGTCATGAGGCGGTGTCCTCGCAGCTCGGGAGCGTGGCGTCGTGGTCGGCCACCCAGTCGGCGATCGTCGTGACCGCGCCGTCCATCGTCGTCGCCTTCGCCAGCCGCATGCCACCCGGGTCGACTCCCCCGATGCCGTCGCAGTTGTCGGCCGGCACGAGGAAGAGCTCGGCCCCCGCGTCGCGGGCGGCGGCGATCTTCTGCTGGATGCCGCCGATCGGGCCGACCTTGCCGGCGGGCGTGATGGTGCCGGTGCCGGCGATGTCGGCGCCGTCGGTCATGGATCCGGGCGTGAGCGTGTCGTAGATGGCGAGCGACATCATCAGCCCGGCGCTCGGGCCGCCGATGTTGTCGGCGATGTTGACGCTGACCTGGAACGGGAAGTCGTAGCCCACTCCGGGCGTGATCCCGACGCGGAGGTCGCCGTCGACCGTCTCGGGCGTGACCCGGACGGTCTTCTCCGTGCCGTCGCGGCGCACGACGAACGTGATCGGCTGCCCCGCCTTCGCCCTGTCGACCGCGTCGACGACGTCCTGTGCCTCGGTGATCTCGGTGCCGTCCACCTCGAGCAGCACGTCGCGGACCTCGAGCCTGCCGTCGGCCGGCAGGCCGGGCGTGACGTCCTGGACCTCGACGACGGGGGCGACCTTCTCGCCGAGCTGGGTGAGGGCCGCGGCGATGGCGGTGTCCTGCGAGGACACCATGGCCACCGCCGACTCGCGGTCGCTCGACTCGTCGGTCTCGTCAGGGGCGTAGATGGAGGACCGCGGCCACACCGCCGCGTCGGGGTCGAAGTAGGCCTTGAGCAGGATCGGGAGCGTCACGTCCTGCTCGGGCTGGCTGACGTAGACGGTGGTCATCCGCATCTCACCGTCGTCGTAGTAGGCCTTGTGGCCGGTGACCTGCACGGTCTCCTCACCGTCGCTCTTCGCGAGGATGTCGACGGTGGGGCCGGGGTAGTAGGTGACGTAGGGCAGCGGCACGAAGGCGGCGGTCCCCCACAGCACGGCCAGCAGGCACAGCGCGAGCAGCCCCGCCCTGGTCCGCTGACTCATGGGCGCAACTCTCTCAAACCGTCGCAACCCGCGGACAACCCGCCATCACCCCGAGTCGCTCAGCGGTGGTCCAGTGGTGGCTCGGGGGTGGCTCAGGAGGCGCGTCGGGTGCTGCCGTCGGTGCTGGAGCTGGGACGGACAGCGATGCCGGTGCTGCGGTCGCGTGCCGGGGTCGGACCGCGAGGTGGCGTACGACGGGCGCCGGCCGGCAGCTCCTTGGCGAGGGCCTTGGCCATCCGCTCGACGGCGACGTCGCGGTCGACCTCGCCGCGTCCGTCACGGCCCGCCCACGAGACCCACAGCATCGCCACCACCGTCGCGACGACGGCGGGCACGAGCCACAGCAGGATCTCCACACGGTGAGCCTAGGCCGCCGGCGGCGGTCGATCGGCGAGCGCGCCGAGCGTGTCGAGGCCCTACGGCGTGCCGACCCACTCCTCGGTGTCGTCGTCGAAGAGCTGGTGCTTCCAGATGGGCACCTCGGCCTTGAGCGTGTCGATCAGCGCGCGCGAGGCGGCGAAGGCGTCGCCGCGGTGGGCGGCCGTCGTGGCGACGACCACGGCGAGGTCGCCGATGCGCAGCTCACCGACGCGGTGGACCGCGGCCACCGCGCGGACGTCGTGCTCCTCCGCGACGCGGCGGCACACGTCCTCGAGCCGCGCCGCCGCGGTGGGGTGGGCGGAGTAGCCGAGCCCGACGACGCCCTTGCCGCCGTCGTGGTCGCGGACCTTCCCGACGAACAGCGTGAGGCCCCCGGAGCCGTCGTCGTCGAGCGCGTCGAGCACCTCGGTCACGTCGAGCGGCGTGTCGCGGATGGCGACGAGTCGCACCGGATCCGATCCGGGGCCGGGCTGGGGATTGCTCACGCGGGCGAGTGTAGGGCGGCGCGGCCGGGCGAGGTGTAGGTCGGGTGGGTACCGTGGACGGCATGAGTGACACCCCCGGCGGCCCCGGGCAGTCCGGCCAGGACCCCGACGACAACAACCCGTTCAAGGGCACGCCCTTCGAGCAGATCTTCTCGCAGATGGGTGGTTTCGGCGGGGGTGGGCAGATGCCCGACCTCAACGCGCTGATGTCGCAGATGCAGTCGCTCTTCGCGCCCGGCGGCGACGACGGCGGGCCGGTCAACTGGGAGACCGTCACCGACCTCGCCCGCAAGTCGGCCGCGCAGGAGCCCGACCCGACGGTGACCCCGGCCCAGTCGGGCGCGGTCGCCGACGCCGTACGGCTCGCGGACCACTGGCTCGACACCACCACCGGCTTCGCGTCCGGCGTGACCACCACCGCGGCCTGGTCCCGCGCGGAGTGGATCGTCGAGACCGTCGACGTGTGGAAGGTGCTGGTCGAGCCCATCGCCGGCTCCGCCACCAACGCCCTCGGCGCGGCGATGCCCGAGGAGATGCGCCAGCTCGCCGGCCCGCTCATGGCGATGCTCGGCAAGGCCAGTGGCGCGATGGTCGCCTCCCAGGTCGGCAGCGGCCTCGGCGCCCTCGCCGGCGACGTGCTCAGCGCCTCCGACATCGGCCTGCCCCTCGGCCCGATCGGCAAGGCCGCCCTGCTGCCGACCAACGTCACCGCCTTCGCCGCCGAGCTGCCCGACGTCACCGCCGACGACGTGCTGCTCTACCTCGCGCTGCGCGAGGCCGCGCACCAGCGACTGTTCGCCGGCGTGCCGTGGCTGCGCGACCACCTGATCGGCGCCGTGGCCGACTACGGCAAGGGCATGGACTTCGACACCTCCGGCATGGAGAGCAAGCTCCGGGAGATCGACATGACCAACCCGCAGGCGATGCAGGACGCGCTGGCCGGTGGCCTCTTCGACCCCGAGCCGTCACCCGCCCAGAAGGCCGCCCTGGAGAAGCTCGAGGTCACCCTCGCGCTCGTCGAGGGCTGGGTCGACGAGGTCGTGGGGCAGGCCACGGCCGAGCGGATGCCGGCTGCGGCCAAGCTGCAGGAGACCGTACGCCGCCGGCGTGCCGCCGGCGGCCCGGCCGAGCAGACCTTCGCCACCCTCGTCGGCCTCGAGCTGCGCCCGCGCCGGCTGCGCGACGCCTCGACCCTGTGGGGCTCGCTGCGCACCCGACAGGGCGAGGAGGCGCGTGACGGCGTGTGGATGTCGCCGCACCTGCTCCCCACCGCGGCCGACCTCGACGACCCGCTGGGCTTCCGCGAGGGCTCGGACGCCCCGAGCGCCCTCACCGAGGACGAGTTCGACGCCGAGCTGCGCAACCTGCTCGACGGCGGCACGCAGGAGTGACCGAGCTCCACGCGAGCGCCGTCGACACGCTGGCCCGCTGGGTGGCACCGACGGAGGGCCAGGACGTCCTGCGCCGCCGCTACCTCGACCACCTCGCCGCGCACCCCGACGGGCTCGCCAAGGCCTGCTTCCCCGACCACCTGACCGCCGGCGCGATCGTGGTGTCGCCCGGTGCCGACGCGGTGCTGCTCAACCACCACCGCAAGGCCGGTGCGTGGCTGGCGTTCGGCGGCCACCTCGAGCCGGGTGACGCCTCGCTGGCCGACGGCGCGCGGCGCGAGCTCGTCGAGGAGTCCGGCCTGGCGTCGTTCGACTTCGACGACGAGCCGCTGTGCCTCGACGCGCACGCCGTCGAGTTCTGCTCCGACCGCGGCACCGTCCACCACCTCGACGTGCGCTTCGTCGCCGTCGCGGAGCCCGACGGCTCCCACGCGACCAGTGACGAGTCGCTCGACGTGCGCTGGTGGCCCGTCGACGCGCTGCCCGAGACGTTCCCCGACATGTACGTCCTCATCGACACCGCGCTCGAGCGGGTCCGCTCGCGTCAGTCGTCCTCGACGCCCGGCGGCGGCTCGAGCCGCGCGGCCGCGGAGTAGCCCTCGAGGTAGCCCTTGGCCTTCTCGGCCCTCGGGTAGCGGTCCACCCACCCCCAGAACGCGGGGGTGTGCCCCGCCTCGAGCAGGTGGGCGAGCTCGTGGACGAGGACGTAGTCGACGACCCACGCCGGCACCTGCTGCAGGCGGTCGCTGAGCCGGATCGTCCGGTCGCCCGGGGTGCACGAGCCCCAGCGGGCGTTCTGGTTGGTCACCCAGCGCACCGACGCCGGCACCGCCAGGCCACCGAAGTAGAGGTCGTTGAGCTTGGCCGCGCGGGTCGCGAGGTCGTCGTCCGAGCGCAGCTTGCGCCTCTCCTGGCGCTGGATCCGGGCGACCATGTCGGCCACCCAGGTGGCCTCGTCACGCTTGCTCATCGTGGCCGGGATCAGCACGACGATGCGGTCGCCGTCGCGGTAGGCCGACACCGTGCGACGACGCCGGCGGGATCGGCGTACCTCCACGGCAGGCGGGACGTCGGGCGTGACGTCAGGCGTGCCGGCCGGGGCGCTCATGCGGCGAATCTAGCCGTCCACCCCCTGCCGCGGCACGCATCACGCGCGATCCAGACACGCTCTGGACAACCTTCACAGCCGATGCGCGGCCCACTCCAGCAGACGGTCGCGCTCCCACGTCGTGACGATCCGGTCGGGGTCGATGCCGGCCTCCGTGGCGCGCGCGGCGCCGTGGTCGAGCATGTCGAGCTGGCCGGGCGCGTGGGCGTCGGAGTCGATCGAGAACAGGCAGCCGAGGTCGCGGGCGAGCCCGAGAAGCCGGGTGGGCGGGTCGCGGCGCTCGGGGCGCGAGTTGATCTCCACCGCCACCCCCTCCTCGGCACACGCGGTGAAGACGGCCGTCGCGTCGAACTGGCTCTGCGGGCGGGTGCCGCGGTTGCCGGTCACCAGGCGGCCGGTGCAGTGGCCGAGCACGTTGGTGTGGGGGTTGCGGACCGCGCCGATCATCCGCCTCGTCATCGCGGCGGCGTCCATCTTGAGCTTGGAGTGCACCGACGCGACGCGCACGTCGAGCCGGCGGAGCATCTCGGGGGTCTGGTCGAGCGAGCCGTCGTCGAGGATGTCGACCTCGATCCCCTTGAGCAGCGTGAACGCGCCGCCGAGGTGCTCGTTGACCGCCTCGACCACGCCGAGCTGGCGCGAGAGCCGTTCGGCGCTCAGCCCGTTGGCCACCCGCAGCCGGGGGCTGTGGTCGGTGAGCACGAGGTAGTCGTGGCCGAGCTCCATCGCGGTCATCGCCATCTCCTCGATGGGCGAGCCGCCGTCGGACCAGTCGGAGTGGGAGTGCAGGTCGCCGCGCAGCCGGGCGCGGAGCTCCTCGCCGCCCGTCGCGAGCGGTCCGGCGGTCTCCTCCAGCGCGACCAGGCGCTCGGGGACGACACCGTTCACCGCGTCGGTGATGACCGCGGCCGTGCTGGGCCCGATGCCCGTGAGCTCGGTGAGCGTGCCGGCCCCCGCACGCTGGCGTACCTCCTCCTCGGGCAGCGGCAGGATCGTGCGCGCCGCCTTGCGGAACGCCTCGATGCGACGGCTCTCCTCGCGCTGGCGCTCCATCAGGAACGCGATGCGTCGCAGGGTGGCGACAGGGCCGCGGACCTCGCTCACTCTTCTCCCTCCACAGCGCCCTCGGGCGCGTCTGCGCTGGTCACCCGGCACAGTACGGCGATCCGGCGGGCGTGTCGCCCACAGGGTGCTCCCCACGACGGGGCCCGTGCTCCACGGGGTCGGGCCCGCCCTCCCCACGCTCTCCACAGGTCTGTCCACAGGGGTGGACGCCGACCCGGCGACCAGGGCCGGCGGCACTCCCGGCGTTGCGCCTCAGTCGCGGGCGGTCAGCGGCCCTCGAACCGCGGCGCCCGCTTCTCCCGCGCGGCGCGGATGCCCTCCTGCAGGTCGGCGGTCGCGAGCGTCATCGGCTGCGCCAGTGCCTCCCACTGCAGGGCGGACTCGAAGTCGGCGTGGCCGCCGTCGGCGAGCGCGATCTTGGTGAGGCGGGCCGCGATGGGGGCCGTCGCCGCGATCCCGGCTGCGGTCTCGAGCACCTCGTCGAGGAACGACGACGGCTCCAGGACGCGCGAGACCAGGCCGAGGCGGAGCGCCTCGTCGGCCTCGACGACACGGCCGGTGAGCAGCAGGTCGCGCGCGTGGGCGGGACCGACGACGTCGGGCAGCAGCCAGGTGCCGGCCATCCCGGCGTGCATCCCGAGCTTGTTGAAGGGCAGCCCGAGCCGCGCACCGGATGCCGCGTGGCGGATGTCGCAGGCGAGCGCGAGGCAGAGCCCGGCCCCGATCGCCGGGCCGTTGACCGCGGCGATCGTCGGCACCTCGAGGCGCCGGATCGAGAGCCAGGCCCGGTAGAAGGGCAGCATCCGCCGGCGCAGGTGGTCGACGCTGGCGTCGGGCTCGCTCGCGATCCACGACGTGTTGCCGCCCGAGCAGAACGCGCTGCCCTCCCCGGTCACCACGACGGCCCGCACGGAGGTGTCGGCGGCCAGGTCGTCGATGGCGGCGGACCACGACGCGGTCATCTCGTCGCTCATCGCGTTGCGCATGTCGGGGTTGTCGAGGGTGAGCAGCACGACGCCCTCGGAGGGGCGCTCGAGGCGCAGGTGGACGAGGTCTCGGTGGGGTCGCGCGGGGGTCTCGGGCATGGCCCGAGGGTACTGATCGGGCTGAGCGTGGGGAGAAGCGGTTTCACGCTCAACGCGTGTGGTGCGTGAGCGTGGCCCACGCGTGGCGTAGGGTCTTCGACGGAGCGCTGGCAACCGCCGCGTTCCCCGGCGGGCTTCCCCAAGACAACCCCGTCGCGACGACCAAGAAGTAACGAAGCAAGGAGGCCGTCATGGCGGAGACCTGGAGCGGTGAGTTCTACTGCGTCAAGTGCAAGGAGAAGCGCGAGGCGGAGGGCGAGATCAAGGTCAACGACAAGGGCACCAAGATGGCCAAGGGCGTCTGCCCGGTCTGCGGTACCAACCTGAACCGCATCCTCGGCAAGGCGTGACCTCAGCCCTCACGAGCTGAGCGCACCCCGCGCTGATCACAGCGGCGTCACCCCTCGGGTGGCGCCGCTGTTGCGTGTCGAGCCGCCAGTCAGTCGGCCGCGATCCGGAAGCCGAGGTTGCCGGCGGTCGAGTCGGGCGAGTGCGACTGCCGGGCCGAGACCCGGTAGCGGCGGCAGTACGACGCGTGGCACAGGTAGGAGCCTCCGCGGCTGACGCCGCCGGCGTCGGTCGGCGACCACTGCCCGGCGCACCACTCCCACACGTTGCCGGTCGTGGCGTGGAGGCCGAGCGCGTTGGGCGGGTAGGCCCGCACGGGTGCCGTGCCGCGCCAGCCGTCCTCGGCCGTGTCGTCCGTCGGGAAGGTGCCCTGCCACACGTTCATCCGGTGCTCGCCACCCGGTTCGAGCTCGTCGCCCCACGGGAACGGCTGACCGACCAGTCCCCCGCGCGCGCCGTGCTCCCACTCGGCCTCGGTCGGCAGCCGGCCGCCCGCCCAGGCGGCATACGCCTCCGCGTCGCGGCGCGAGACGTGCACGACCGGGTGGTCGCGGCGGTCGTCGACGCTCGACCGCGGTCCCTCGGGGTGCGCCCAGTCCGCGCCGTGCACCTCGCGCCACCACGGGGCGGCCGCGACCCCGCGCGTGGGCGGGAAGTCGTCGGGCAGGAGCCCGCCGAAGACGAACGACCACCCGAAGGTCTCGGCCTCGGTGCGGTGGCCGGTCGCCGCGACGAAGTCCGCGAACTCGGCGTTGGTCACCGTGGTGCTCGCGATCCGGTAGGCCGCGAGCACCACCTCGCGCACCGGCCACTCCTCGGGGTGGTCCGGGTCGTCGCTGCCGACGAGGGTGCTGCCGCCGGGGAGGCTGACGAGCCCGCCAGGCCCGCCGAGCCCGCCGGGACGTCGTACGACGACGGGGTCGGGCACCGCGGACGGCTCGCGACCCGCGTCCCGCCCGTGCGCCGACGGCGAGCAGCAGCCGCTCACTGGTGCACCATCACCGCGTGCTCGCGTCCCTCCTCCGTGCCCGGGTCGACGACCTCGTCGAGGTCGAACCGGACGCGGTGGATCAGGCCCTCGAACGCGTTGCGCACGGGCAGGTAGTCGTCGACCACCGGCGTGCCGCGGTCGACGCCGACGTTGAAGGTCTCGTCGAAGGAGAAGTAGTAGGCCGTGGTGACCGGGATCCGGCCGCTGCCGACCGCGACGCCGTCGACCTCGAGGGTCACGTGGGCCCCGCTTCCGACTGGGCCGCCGTCGTAGTCGAAGCGGACGACGAGGTCGTGCCGGCCCGGGGTCATCGTCTTGCCGCCGCGGACCACGTTGAGGTCGCGGCCGACGAAGTTGTAGGCGTAGTGGGGCACGCCGTTGACGACGTAGAGCGACCAGCCGCCGAACCGCCCGCCCTGGGCCACCACGACGCCGCTGGCGCCGGTGATCACCTCGATGTCGGCGGTGATCACGTGCGAGCGGTTCTTGACGTTGGGCGCGGCCTCCTCGGTCAGCCGGCCGACCCGCGGGCCGAACGACAGCGACGAGCGGCCGAGGTGCAGGTCGAGGCGACCGGCGACGTCGGGGTTCTCGCGCTCGGTGACCCGGTCGTCGAGCGGCAGCACGTGGTAGCGCGCGGCCTCCTGCATGAAGAGCTCCTGGAGCTCACGGAGCTTGTCGGGGTGCTCGGCGGCGACGTCGTGCGCCTGGCTCCAGTCGCCGCTCGTGTAGTCGTAGAGCTCCCAGACGTCGTCGTCGAACGCCGGCTTGTCGTCGCCGACCATCTCCCACGGGATGCTGTGCTGGGTGACCGCGGTCCAGCCCTCGTGGAAGATGCCGCGGTTGCCGATCATCTCGAAGTACTGGGTGCTGCGCCGCTCGGGCGCGTCGGCGTCGTCGAACGAGTAGGCCAGGCTGGTGCCCTCGATCGGCTGCTGCTCGACCCCGCCGAAGACCTCGGGGGCGGGCACCCCGGCGGCCTCGAGGATCGTCGGCAGCAGGTCGATGACGTGGTGCCACTGGTGCCGGACCTCGCCACGCGCCTTGATCCCGTTGCCCCAGCGCACGATCATCCCGTCGCGGGTGCCGCCGAGGTGGGCGAGCTGCTTGGTCCACGGGTAGGGCGTGTTCATCGCGAGCGCCCAGCCGACGGGATAGATGGCGTACGTCGTCGCGTCCCCGAGCGTGTCGAGGCGCGCCGCCATGTCGGCGGTGTCGTCCTGGATGCCGTGGCCGACCAGGTGCTCGCGGAAGGTGCCGCGCGGTCCGCCCTCGCCGGAGGCGCCGTTGTCGCCGAGCATGAGCACGATGAGGGTGTCGTCGAGCACGCCCATCTCCTCGAGCGCCTCCACGAGCCGCCCGATCTGGGCGTCGGTGTGCTCGGCGAAGCCGGCGTAGGTCTCCATGAAGCGCGCGGCCACGCGCTTCTCGGTCTCGTCGAGCTCGTCCCAGCGCGGCACGCCCTTCGCCCAGGGCGCGAGGTCGGTCGACTCCGGGACGATGCCCAGCTCCTTCTGGCGCGCGAGGGTCTCCTCGCGCTGGGCGTCCCAGCCGGCGTCGAACTTCCCGGTGTACTTGTCGCGCCACTCGGGAGCGACGTGGAACGGCGCGTGCGTGGCACCGAACGCGACGTAGGTGAAGAACGGGCGGTCGGGCGTGATCGCCTGCTGGTTCTCGATCCAGGAGATCGCCTTCTCGACGAGGTCCTCGGACAGGTGGTAGCCGTCCTCGGGCAACCTGTCCGGCTCGACGGCGTACCGGCCCTGGTAGAGCTGCGGGTACCAGTGGTTCATCTCCGCGCCCATGAAGCCGTAGAAGTAGTCGAACCCCTCGCCCATCGGCCAGCGCGGGAACGGCCCCGACGGGCTCACCTCGACCGGCGGGGTCTGGTGCCACTTGCCGACGGCCGCGGTGCAGTAGCCGTTGCCGCTGAGGATCTGCGCGATGGTGGCCGCGCTGGCCGGGCGGTAGCCGTGGTAGCCGGGCTCCGGCGTCGACATCTCCGAGGTCACGCCCATGCCGACCGAGTGGTGGTTTCGGCCGGTCATCAGCGCCTGGCGCGTCGGCGAGCACAGCGACGTGACGTGGAACCGGCTGTAGCGCAGGCCCTCGTCGGCCAGCCGCTGCGCGGTCGGCATCTCGCACGGTCCGCCGTAGGGCGACGACGCGCCGAACCCCATGTCGTCGATGAGCACCACCACGACGTTGGGCGACGTCGGCGGTGCCTCCACCGGCCGGATCGGCCGGGCGGTGGTGTCGACGTCGAGCGGAAGGCGGGTGCGGTCGGGCTGGCTGGTGGTCGCGTCGTCAGTCACCGGTGGGGGCCTCTTTCTGTCGGGTCGGTCGAGGGTCGGGTCGGCGGTGCGGTGGAGAGTCTGGCGTGCGGGAGCCCTGCAGCTCGTGGCGACGCCCGGCGATCTCGTCTGCGGCGGCGACGGCGAGCCGGCCGAGCGGCTCGAAGCGCGACTCGGTCAGCCGCTCCCCCGGCCCCCAGAGGCTGACGACGGCCACCGGGCGGCCGGACACGTCGAGCACGGGGGCCGACACGCCCCAGGCGGTGGTCTCGAACTCGCCGCGGCACACGGCGTACCCCCGTCCGCGCGTCAGCGCGAGCTCCTCCTCGAGCGCCGCGAGCGAGGTGATCGTGGCGTCGGTGTGCCGGGTCAGCCGGTCGCCGCGCGGGACCTGCAGCAGCGTGCGGAGCTGGTCGGGCTCGGAGAAGGCGAGCAGCACCTTGCCGGTCGAGGTCGCGTGCATCGACACCGCCCGGTCGCGCCAGCCCGCCGCCACGACGGCACCGCCGGTCGCCTCGGCCACGTAGGTCAGCGTCCCGTCGCGCACGACGGCGAGGGCGGCGGTCTCGCCCACGGTCGCGGCGAGGCCCTGGAGCACCGCCTGCGCCGAGCGGGCCAGGGCCGCGCCGCCGGCCTGGCCGGCGAGGTCGATCAGCCCGAAGCCGAGGGAGTAGATGCCGCTGGCGTCGTCGCGGGAGACGAGGCGCTGGTGCTCGAGGGTGGCCAGGATGCGCCAGGTCGTGGTGCGGTTGAGGCCGACGGCCTCGGCGAGGGCGGCGGCCGTGCCGTCCGGGCCGGTGGCGGCGGCCACGGCACGCAGCAGCGCGACCGCCCGCTCGACCGACTGCACCCGGTTGGCACCGGGACGACCCTGTCCGGACATCCCTTCTCATTTCCCTCAAGTTCATTGACCGCTCCTTGCGAGCGGCCTATGTTGCGTCTACCACTACTGCCGTTCGCATTGCGCAACAGGGAGCTCACGAAGTGAACCAGAACCAAGCAGGCAACTGGAAGATCTCTCGCCGTCAGATGCTCCGCTACTCCGGAGTCAGCGCGGTCGCCGTCGGAGGCAGCAGCTTCCTCGCCGGATGCGGCGGTGGTGACGGCGGCGGCGGTGGTGGCGGGGGTGGCGGTGCGCAGAGCGCGGGCGGCCAGCTCATCCACGGCGCCACCGGCGGCGGCGCGAAGGACACCCTCGACCCGCACCAGCCAGTGACCGCGGCCGACATCGCCCGGTGCCTCAACCTCTACGAGCCGCTGCTCATCTGGGACAACAACTACGAGCTCCAGCCGGCCCTGGCCGAGTCCGTGGAGCCCTCGAAGGACGCCATCACCTGGACGGTGAAGATGCGCTCCGGCGCCACCTTCCACAACGGCGCGCCCGTCACGGCCGAGGACGCCTGGCTGAGCATCCGCCGCGTCGCCGACCCGAAGGCCCCGCTCTCCGCCGGCGGCCAGCTCTCGCAGATCATCGACTTCGAGTCCTCCAAGGTCGTCGACGACACCACGCTGAAGATCGTGCTCAACACGCCCTACGCGATCCTCGACTCCCTGCTCGCCGAGTACACCCTCGGCATCATCCCGGGCGGCAAGTTCGACCCGGCCAACCCGGTCGGCACGGCGGGCTTCGCCTACAAGTCGTTCGAGGCGGGCAAGACCAGCACCTTCACCAAGTACGCCGACTACTGGGGCGACGCCGCGTTCCTCGACGAGCTGGTCATCCAGGACTTCGCCGACGACAACGCCAAGGTCAACGCCCTGCAGGCCGGCCAGATCCAGACGCTCGACAACCTGCCCTACAACCTGGTCGACACGATCAAGGGCGCGGGTGCGGGCGTGCTCACCGCCGAGGGCGGGCAGTGGGTCCCCTTCACGATGCGCGTGGACCAGGCGCCGTTCAACGACCCCAAGGTCCGCCAGGCGATGCGCCTGATCGTCGACCGGCAGGCGATGATCGACCAGACGCTCAGCGGCTACGGCTCGCTCGGCAACGACATGTACGCCCCGCTCGACGTGGCCTACGCCAGCGACCTGCCGCAGCGCGAGCAGGACATCGACCAGGCCAAGTCCCTCCTGGCCTCGGCCGGCGCCGACGGCCTCCAGGTCGAGCTCTTCACCGGCGACGACATCGGCTCGGTCGCGGTGCCCGCGGCCAACCTGTTCGCCGAGCAGGCCAAGGCGGCCGGCGTGGACGTGAAGGTCACCAAGAAGACGCCGTTCTACGACGACGACTACCTGTCCTACACGTTCGCCCAGGACTTCTGGAACACCCGCAACTACATCCCCCAGGCCGTCGTCGGCACGTTCCCGCCCGACCAGGGCGGCACCTACAACGAGACCCACTGGGACAACGCCGACCACCGCGACCTGGTCAACGCCGCGGCCAAGGAGGTCGACGAGGCCAAGCGCGCCACGCTGCTCCACGACGCCCAGGAGATCGAGTACGACGAGGGCGGCTACATCATCTGGGGCTTCCGCCAGCAGGTCGACGCCTACGGATCCACCGTGCAGGGGCTGGAGCCGAGCAAGTACCTCCCGCTCGGCAACTACAACTTCCGCAAGGTGTCCCTCTGACATGACACAGGAAGCGACTCTCCCTGATCCGCTCGAGGAGGTCGCCCCTCCTCGTGGACGCTCCGGCGGGGCGGCGTGGGGCATCTGGCTCGCACGCCGCCTCGGCCTGGCCCTCATGACGCTGTGGCTGGTGTCGATCGTGGTCTTCCTGGCCACGGCCGCCCTCGGCGACCCCGTCCGCGCGATCCTCGGGCGCGACTACGGCACCAACGTCGCCCGTCGCGAGCAGCTCGAGGCGCAGCTCGGCATCGGCGACTCGATCGTCACCCGCTACTTCGACTGGCTCGGCGGGCTGCTCACCGGTGACTTCGGCACCTCGCTCGCCAACCAGCAGCCGGTCTGGGGCCAGATCTCGAGCAGCGTGACCAACTCGCTGGTCCTGGTGCTGCTCTCGGCGCTCGTGATGGTCCCCCTCGCCTTCGGCATCGCGATGATCTCCTCGCACTTCCGCCGCCGGCGCCCCGACACCGTCATCCAGACGATCCTGCTGGCGCTGGCCGGCGTGCCCGAGTTCGTCACGGGCATCCTGCTCGTGTCGGTGTTCTCCACCACGGTGTTCAAGATCTTCCCGGCGGTCACGCTCGTGGCGCCGGGCGGCAGCCCGTGGGACGAGCCCAAGAGCATGGTGCTGCCGGTCCTCACGCTCGTCATCGCGGTGACGCCCTACGTCTCGCGCATCGTGCGCGCCACCCTGCTGGAGGTGCTCGACAGCGACTACGTCGAGCTCGCCCGGCTCAAGGGGATCCCCGAGCCCGTCGTGATGCGCAAGCACGCGCTGCTCAACGCGATCGTCCCGGGCATCCAGGTCGTCTCGCTCCAGCTCGCGTGGCTCGCCGGTGGCGTGGTGCTCGTCGAGACGCTCTTCCAGTACCCCGGGGTCGGTCGCCAGCTCGTCGACTCCGTGCGCAACCACGACGTCGCGATGGTGCAGGCGCTGAGCATGATCATCGCGGGCGTCTACATCGTGGTGAACCTCGTCGCCGACGTCCTGTCCATCCTGCTGACTCCCCGAGCGAGGACGGCGATCTCGTCATGAGCACGACTCCCTCCGCTGCACCGGTCCCGTCGTCGCCCGACGCGACGGCCCCCGCGCCCGCCGGCTTCTTCCGGCGCGCACTGCACCAGAAGCGCTTCGTCTTCGGCTTCGGCGGGACGCTCCTGGTGGTCCTGTTCGCGATCCTCGCGCCCTTCTTCGCCCCCTACGGCGAGAAGGAGACCGCCGGTCCGCCGTACGCCAAGGACGGCCTCTTCGGCACCGACTACATCGGCCAGGACGTCCTCAGCCGCGTGATGCACGGCGGCCAGGAGGTGCTGACCATCTCGGTGCTCGCCACGCTGCTCGGCATGGTCGGCGGCATCCTGATCGGCGTCGTCGCCGCCTACGCCGGGGGCTGGTGGGACGAGATCATCATGCGGCTCAACGACGTGCTGCTGGCGTTCCCCCAGATCCTGCTGTCGCTCGTCGTGCTGACCGCCCTGCAGAACCCGTCGGCCTGGGTGATCATCGTGCTCGTCGCCGCCGGCCACGCACCGCGTGTCGCCCGCGTCGCCCGCGGCGTCGCGCTCGGCATCGTCTCGCGCGACTTCGTCGTCGCGGCCGAGGCCCTCGGCGAGAGGCGCTCACGCGTGATCGTCGCCGAGGTGCTGCCCAACATGACCGGGCCCCTGCTGGCCGAGGCCGGCCTGCGCCTGACCTACTCCATCGGCATCGTCGCCGCCCTCGGCTTCCTCGGCTTCGCCGCCGACCCGGGTGCGGCCAACTGGGGCCAGATGATGAACGAGAACCGGCTCGGCCTCCAGACCCAGCCCTGGGCCGTGATGGCCCCGGTCGTCGTCATCGCGATCTTCACCATCGCCACCAACCTCATGGCCGACGGGCTCGCCCAGGCCGCCCAGAAGGGCGAGTGACATGACTGCCTCACCTGGCACCACCGACTCCGGCCACGCGGTCCGCAAGACCGGCGGGCTGGTCATCGAGGACCTCGGCGTCAGCCTGACCGGCAAGGACGTCGACGTCGTCGACGACATCGACCTGGTGCTCAAGCCCGGCGAGGTCGTCGGCCTGGTCGGCGAGTCCGGCTCGGGCAAGACCACGGTGGGCACCTCGCTGCTGAACTACTCACGCGCCGGGGCCTACATCTCGTCGGGCAAGGTGCTGCTGGAGGACCGCGACGTCCTCCAGATGCCGTGGAAGGAGGTCCGCAAGCTGCGCGGCGAGGAGATCGCCTACGTCCCGCAGGACCCGGCCTCCGCGCTCAACCCGAGCATCCGGATCGGCAAGCAGCTCGTCGAGCTCCAGCAGCTGCGCGGCATCGGCACCAGCGAGTCGCGGCTGGCCGCGGCCCGCGCCGGTCTCGAGGAGGTGGGCCTGCCCAGCGACGACGAGTTCCTCCGGCGCTACGCCCACCAGCTCTCCGGCGGCCAGGTGCAGCGCGTCGCGCTCGCGATGGCGTTCCTGCCCAAGCCCAAGGTGCTCGTCCTCGACGAGCCCACCACCGGCCTCGACGTCACCACGCAGAAGATGGTGCTCGACACGATGGCCGAGCTCTGCCGCACCTACGGCGTCTCCGCGCTCTACGTCACCCACGACCTCGCCGTCGTCGCCAACATCGCCGACCGCGTCGCGGTGATGTACGCCGGCCAGATCGCCGAGCTGGGCCCCCGGGACGCGATCTTCGCCAATCCCTCGCACCCCTACACGCGCGCGCTGCTCGACTCGATCCCGCACCTGAGCCAGGCACGCGCGCTCAAGGGCATCCCGGGTCGTACGCCCTCGCCCGGCCGTCGCCCCGGCGGCTGCCGCTTCAACGACCGCTGCACCTTCGCGATCGATGTCTGCCGCGCCGAGGTGCCGCAGCTGCGGACCATCGCCAGCGAGCACGAGGTGCGCTGCCACCGGGTCGGCGAGATCGGCACGTGGGACATCAACATCGGTACGGTCCCCGACGCCGACCCCGACCGCGAGCGCGACGTCATCCTCTCGATCCAGGGGCTCGACGTCTTCTACGGCCGCAAGCACGTCGTCCACGACGTGTCGTTCGACGTCGCCAAGGGCGAGGTCGTGGCCCTGGTCGGCGAGTCCGGCTCGGGCAAGACGACGATCTCGCGCTCGGTCGGCGGCCTGCACAAGGACTGGACCGGCTCGATCACCTTCGAGGGCCGCGAGCTGGCCACCAGCGCCCGCAAGCGCAGCGCCGAGGACCGGCGCCGGATGCAGTACATCTTCCAGAACCCCTACCTCTCCCTCAACCCGCGACTGACGATCGAGCAGATCATCAGGCGGCCGATGGAGCTCTTCGGGCTGGCCAAGGGCAAGGACGCCACCGACCGGGTGGTCGAGCTGATGGGCCAGGTCGCCCTCGGCCCGCAGATGCTGCACTACCAGGCCAGCAGGCTCTCCGGCGGCGAGCGCCAGCGCGTCGCCATCGCCCGCGCCCTGGCCGCCGAGCCCGACGTGATGATCTGCGACGAGATCACCTCGGCGCTCGACGTCTCCGTGCAGGGCTCGATCGTGGAGCTCCTCGAGGGCCTGCGGATCGAGCGCGGCATCAGCATGCTGTTCGTGACCCACAACCTCGCGCTGGTGCGCTCCATCGCGGCCCGCGTGGAGATCCTCCAGGCGGGCAGGGTCGTCGAGGCGGGCTCGGTCGTCACTGTCATGGACACGCCCCGCGAGGACTACACCCGCAAGCTGCTCAGCAACAGTCCCAGGATCGACTAGGTCGGACTGATCCACGTGCCGACCACGTCCGAGGCGGGGTCGAGGCTCTCGACCCTCCCGTTCACCGACCCCCAGCTCGAGCCGGGGTGGCGCCACGTCGTGGTGCCGGCCGCCGATCCGCGGCCCCTCGCCGCGGCGCCGCGCATGCTGGAGGTGTCGGTCGCGGGCGCCGGCCGGCTGCACACGTGGTCGCAGTGGCACGAGGCGACCTGGGGCACCTCGCTCCTCGTGCTCGACGGTGGCCGCGTCGTCCACGAGACCTACTCCGACCGGGGCGGGGCGGAGGGGCTGGGCCCGGACACACGGTTCCTCGGCGCCTCGATGACCAAGTCCGTGCTGGCGCACCTCGTGGGCCGCGCCGCCACCGACGGCGAGCTCGGCCTCGACGACCCGGTGGTGCGGCACGTCCCCGAGCTGGCCGGCACCGGCTACGACGGACCCACCGTGCGCCACGTGCTCACCATGACCACCGGCGTGGACTGGGTGGAGGACCACCGCGACCCCGACAGCCTGGCCTCCCGGCTCCTCGGGTGCTTCCCCGACGGTGACTCGCGTGCGCTGCTCCGAACGGTGCGCCCAGGCGTCGCGCCGGGCACGCGCTGGGCCTACAACACCGCCGACTCGCAGGTGCTCGACTGGGTGCGCGAGCGTGCCACCGGGCGGGACTACGCCGACGACGTCGCGCGGCTGTGGCGCGACCTGGGCTGCGCGAGCGAGGCCGTCGTCGGCATCGACGCAGCCGGCACCGCGCTCGCCGGCGGCGGCCTGGCAGCGACCGCGCGGGACTGGGCGCGGATCGCCCTCCTCGCCGTCGACGGCACGACCGACGACGGCACCCGCCTGCTGGACCCCGCCTGGGTCGAGGCCGCCGCGCGGTCGTCGTACGCCATCACGGGGGTGGGTCGGCTGCCGAGCTCGATCACCACGCACGCGGGGTTCGGCCACCACTGGTGGCCCCTCGACGACGCGGGCACCCGCCTGACCGCCGACGGCAGTCGCGGCCAGTTCGCCGCCGCCGACCGACATACCGGCGCCGTGGTCGTGAAGACCTCGCTGTGGCCCTACGACGACTTCCTCGTCGACCGCCAGGCGCGCGACCTCAGCTACCTGGGCCTCCACGCCCTGCTCGACCTGTTCGTCCCGCACTGAAACCGCACCGCCACACCCCTCGAGAAGGAGCACCACCCGTGAACCGCAACGTGATGATCACCTGTGCACTCACCGGAGCCGGCGACACCGTCGGCAGGTCCGAGCACGTGCCGGTGACACCGGAGCAGATCGCCGAGTCCGGCATCGCCGCCGCCCGTGCCGGCGCCACCATCGTGCACATCCACGTGCGCGACCCCGAGACCGGCGTCGGCTCGCGCGACGTGGCGCTCTACCGCGAGGTCGTCGAGCGGATCCGTGCCTCCGACGTCGACGTCATCATCAACACCACCGCCGGCATGGGCGGCGACCTGGTCCTCGACCCGGCCGACCCGACGACGTTCCTCGAGGGCACCGACCTCGTCCGCGGCGTGGACCGGCTCCCCCACGTCGAGGAGCTGCTCCCCGACATCTGCACCCTCGACTGCGGCAGCCTGAACTTCGGCGAGGGCAGCCTGGTCTACGTCAGCACGCCCGACATGCTGCGCGAGGGCGCGAAGAAGATCCAGGAGCTCGGCGTCCGCTGCGAGATGGAGATCTTCGACACCGGGCACCTCTGGTTCGCCAAGACCCTCGTCGAGGAGGGGCTGATCGACGCCCCGGCGATGTACCAGCTCTGCATGGGCATCCCCTACGGCGCTCCCGCCGACCCGATGACCCTCATGTCGATGGTCCAGCAGCTGCCCGAGGACGCCGTGTGGGCCTCCTTCGCGCTCGGCCCGATGCAGATGCCGTGGGTCGCGCAGTCCGTGCTGCTCGGCGGGCACGTGCGCGTCGGGCTCGAGGACAACCTCTACCTCGCCAAGGGCGTCAAGGCCACCAACGCCCAGCTCGTCGAGCGGGCCCGCACCATCGTGGAGTCGATGGGCGCCAAGGTCGCCACCCCCGACGAGGGACGCGAGATCCTCCAGCTGAAGGCGCGGTCCTGATGCGGCCCGCACCTGCCGACGTACGCACCGTCGTCTGCGTCGGCGCCGGCGTCATCGGCGGCGGCTGGGTCGCCTACTTCCTCGCCCGGGGCTACCGCGTGGTGGCGTGGGACCCCGCACCCGACGGCGAGGAGCGGTTGCGCCACCTCGTCCGCGCTGCCTGGCCGGCGCTGACCGACCTCGGCCTCGCCGACGGCGCGAGCATGGACAACCTCTCCTTCGAGCCCGACCTGGCCAAGGCCTGCGCGCAGGCCGACTTCGTCCAGGAGAGCGCACCGGAGGACCTCGAGCTCAAGCGCACCCTGCTGGCCGACATCGACGCGGCGACCCCCGAGGGCGTGGTGATCTCGTCGTCGACGTCGGGCTACGGGATGAGCGAGATGCAGGACAAGTGCGCCCACCCGGACCGCACCGTGGTCGGCCACCCGTTCAACCCGCCCTACCTGATCCCGCTCGTGGAGGTCGTCGGCGGCACCAGCACGTCGAGCGACGTGGTCGCGTGGACCTCGGAGTTCTTCACGCTGGCCGGCAAGTCGGTGATCACCATGGACCGCGAGGTCCCCGGGTTCATCGCCAATCGGCTGCAGGAGGCGCTGTGGCGCGAGGCGCTGCACATGGTCGCGGCCGGGGAGGCGACGGTCGAGCAGATCGACCTCTCGATCACCGACGGTCCCGGCCTGCGGTGGCCGATCTTCGGGCCGATGCTGACCTTCCACCTCGCCGGCGGACAGGGCGGCATGGCGCACATGCTCGACCACTTCGGCCCCTCGCTGCTCTCCCCGTGGACCCGCCTCGTCGCGGCCGAGCTCACCCCCGAGCTGCGCGACGCGGTCGTCGACGGCTGCGACCGCGAGGCCGACGGCCGGAGCATCGACGACCTGGTCGCCGAGCGCGACCGCGGCGTCGTGGCCGTGCTCCGCGCGCTGGGCAAGGCATGAGCGCACCCCCGGACCAGGGGCACGTGCTCGTCTGGCAGGAGCCGGTGCAGGAGGCGTGGATCGACTACAACGGCCACCTGTCCGAGCCCTACTACGTCCTCGTGTTCGGGCACGCGACCGACAACGTGATGGACGCCGTCGGCATCGGCCCGGACTACCGCGAGGCGAACGATGCCTCGCTCTACACTGTCGAGGCGCACGTCCGCTACCTCGACGAGGTCTCGGCCGGGGCCGACCTCGAGGTCCGCTCGACGGTCGTCGGTGCCACCGGCAAGCTGCTCTGGATCTGGCACGAGATGTGGGTCGACGGCCGGCTCCGGGCCACCGAGGAGATCCTCGGCGTGCACGTCGTCGGCGGGGGCTCCGCACCCTTCCCCGATGACATCGCCGCGCGCGCCCGGGAGCTGCTCGTCGACCCGCCGGAGGAGGCCAGCGGCCGGATCCGCCCGCTCCGCCGGGCCTGACCTCTCGCGATCCACCCGGCTCGGCTGACCCTCTCCAGCGATCCACGGCTGACCGGGGATCGCTGAAGTTGTCGGCCCTTGCAAGGCCTGACGAGTTCAGTGAGTGGCCGACAACCCCTGGGCCGCCGGTCAGGGGTGGCGGCGTACGCCGTCAGGACCCGCCGGACCGCAGATGGGCTGTGGACAACGGCCCACGTGTGCCGGCCCGGTGGCAGCGTGTCGCCATGCCCGCGAGCCGTCCCACCGCCGCCCAGTCCCTCCTCCGCGCGCAGCTCGACTGCCCGGCCGTGTGGCGCGCGCCGGTGACGGCCGCACTCGGCGCGGCCGGGATCGCGGTCGACCCCGAGGCGCCCGTGGGGATCGCCGTCGCCTCCGGTCGGCTGGTGTCGGGGACCGTCGACGACTGGACCGTCTCCTCGCTCCCCCACCTGCTCGTCGCGGTGTGGCCGTGGGCGGTCGACGTCGGTCCGTGGGCGGCGCCGGGCGTCGGGCCCTGCGCGCGGTGCGTGGCGGCGGCGGTCCTCGACGAGGGCTCCGAGGCGGTCGAGGGACGGGCTCCGGCCCACCTCCTCGCGCTCGCGGCCGGCTCCGCGGCCCGCGAGCTCGCCGCCTGGGCGCGGGGCGAGTCCCCGCACACCTGGCTCACGTCGTGGCGCTTCGACCACGAGCCGCTGCCGCGAGCACGCCGCTGGCAGCGTCACCCCTACTGCGGGTGCGGGTGGTTCGAGACGGCCTGAGCGCCGCCCGTCACCACCACTCGCTGTCGAGCTTGCTCTCCATGGCCCGCAGGTGGGTGCGCGAGCAGCTGTCGCAGAAGACCTGCTTGCGACCGCGCTCGACCGCGGTCGTCCAGGTCAGGGTCTCGGCCTCCGGCGCCTGGGTGCCGCAGAAGTCGCACGTGACGAGCTCGCTCACGCCTCGACCCTAGCCCCGTCCCGCCGGCACGCTCCGGAAATGACGAACGAGCCGGTACGTCGTCGTGGTGACGACGTACCGGCTCGTGTGTGCTCACCCGCGATCAGGGCGAGAGCTCCCACTACCGGCCGGGTGGCCGGCGGGAGGATCAGAGCGCGCGGGCGAGGGCGAGGCGCGCCTGCGCCGCGGCCCGCTCGGCCTTGCGGCTCATCCGACGGGCGAGTGCCAGCTGGTGGCCCCGTCGCAGCTCGTGCGCCTCTCCCAGGCGCGCGGACATTTGCGCGCGTGCGAGTTCTTCATGCATGAGATTCATGTCGTTGCTTCCGTTTCGGTAGGTCTTCATGGGTGGTGGTTCCTGTGTTTCCTCAGTGGGATGGGTTGCGGTGACACCTGTTCGGCGACCCCGTCTGCTGACTGACGTCCGACCTAGGCGACCTGGATGGTCTGCTCGGACTTGCGGGGCCGGCCTCGCGGCCGCTTGCGCGGGATCACCACGCCCTGGAGGAAGAGCTCGCCTCCCCAGACGCCCCACGGCTCGCGCCGCTCGAGGGCTCCGTCCAGGCACAGCGTGCGCACCGGGCAGTCGATGCAGAGCGCCTTGGCGTGCTCCACGTCCGCGGGGGACTCGGCAAACCAGAGCTCGGCGTCGTTGACGCGGCAGGGCAGCAGCTCCTCATCCACCTCGGCAGCTGCGTCGTGCAGGGCGCCCAGGGGGGCCTGGGGGTCCAGCTCGTCGGCAGCTCGCTTGCGGTCGAGAACGCTGATGGTCATGTGTTCACCTCCTTCTCGTTGACCTGATCGCGGGTGCGGTGCGGGTGCACCGCGTGGACAAACAGAAAGGCCGCGGATCCCGGGGTTCGGGTTCCGCGGCCTGGAGGCTGCCGATGCTGGTGTGGACCTAGCTCGACGGACTCCAGACAGGTGAACCCGGGAAATCGCCCTTGACGCGGACAATGGCGGCAGCGGCGCCCTGGGCAGCCACCACGCCGGCACCGAAGACACGCAGACGCGCGCAGGTGTGGCCGAGGGTGGACATGCCGAAGGACGGCGTCCACGCCGTCATCGTCATCGTGTTGTTCTCCATGGTGGCCACCTCCTTCGGGGCGTCGGGCGCGGATCGTTGTCAGCGATCTGATTGCGCGTGCGGTTGTGAGAGGAACGTTAGACCCCGACTCACGTCAGGGGCAAACGATTTTATGGGTATTACATGGATTTCTTTCGAGAAAGTTCGCGGTCGCGCTCGGGCCGGGCTGTCGGACGGCTCAGGAGGCCTTGCTGGAACCCTGGGACGCCACCAGCGCGAGCACCTCGTCGCCGTACTTCGCGATCTTGCTCGGACCGACACCGCTGATCGCCCGCAGCCCGCGCTCGTCGGAGGGGACGTGCTCGGCGATGAGCTGGAGCGTGGCGTCGGTGAACACCACGAAGGCCGGCACGCTGTCCTCGGACGCGCGGGCCAGGCGCCACTCGCGGAGCTTCTCGAACAGTGCCTCGTCGTAGGACGCCGGGCAGTCGGCGCACCGGCCGGTCTTCTTCTGGCGAGCGTCGGACAGGGGCTTGCCGCACTCGCGGCAGTGCATGGCCGCCCGGTTGCGCCTGGTCCGCTCCTTGTGGGTCGCGGAGACGCCGGGGGCGCCGTCGAGCAGGGTGGCCAGGAACGGCGAGCTGCCGCGGTTGGAGCGACCGCCGGGCTCGCGGGCGGTGGCCCACGAGACGGTCAGCTCGTCGCGGGCACGGGTCATCGCGACGTAGAGCAGCCGGCGCTCCTCCTCGACCTCCGCCGGGGTCTGCGCCTGCGAGATCGGCATCATCTTCTCGTGCATGCCGGCCACGAAGACGGCGTCCCACTCGAGGCCCTTGGCCGAGTGGATGGTCGCGAGGGTGACCGCGTCGGCCACCGGTGCGTGCTGCTCGCTGGCCCGGCGGTCGAGGTCGTCGACGAAGTCGCCCACGGTCGACTCGGGCCGCTCGCGGCCGAAGTCGGCAGCCAGGTCGACCAGCGCCTGGAGCGACTCCCAGCGGTTGCGGACCTCTCCCCTGCCCTCGGGCGGCTCGGTCGAGTGACCCATCTGGGACAGGACCGCCACCACGGCCTCCGCGACGGGTCCGGTCGCCTCACCCCCGCGGGCAGCACCACGGACGAGGGTGATCGCCTGCCGCACCTCGGCCCGGTCGAAGAACCGGGCGGCACCGCGTACGACATAGGGCAGCCCACGGGCGGCGAGGGCCTCCTCGAAGCGCTCCGACTGGGCGTTGATGCGCAGCAGCACCGCCATCCGGCTGGCCGGCGTGCCCTGCGCGCGCAGCGCGGCCACGCGGTCGGCGACGGCGTCGGCCTCGGCGACCTCGTCGGCCGCCTCGCGGTAGGTGATGCGGGCACCGGACGGTCGCTGCGCCACGAGGTCGACGCCCTTGCTGGCCGTGCCGGCGAGGAGCGTGTTGGCAGCCGCCACGACCTCGGGCGTGGAGCGGTAGTTGCGGACCAGCTCGACGCTCGTCGCGGACGGGTGGCGCTGGGTGAACTCGCGGAGGTAACGCGCGTCGGCGCCGGCGAAGGAGTAGATCGTCTGGGCGGGGTCGCCGACGACGCAGAGCTCGTCGCGGCCGCCGAGCCACAGGTCGAGCAGCGCGTGCTGGAGCGGTGAGACGTCCTGGAACTCGTCGACGACGAACCACTTGTACTGCCGGCGGACCTGGGCGGCGACCGCCTCGTTGTCGGCCAGCAGGCCGGCGCCGAGGAGGAGGACGTCCTCCATGTCCATGCGGCCCTGGCCGCGCTTGACCTCCTCGTAGCCGTCGAAGGCGCGGGCGACCACCTCGGGATCGATGCCCGAGACCTGGCGGCCGCGCTGCCGGGCGATGGCGGCATAGGTCTCCGGGCTGACGTTGGAGACCTTGGCCCACTCGATCTCGCTGGCGAGGTCGCGCAGCGTGGCCTGGTCGACGCCGAGGCGCTGGCGTCGGGCCGCCAGGGCGACCATGCCGAGCTTGGAGTCGGTGAGCTCGGGGAGCTCGCGCTGGTGCACCCGTGGCCAGAAGAACCGCAGCTGGCGCAGCGCCGCGGAGTGGAACGTGCGCGCCTGCACGCCGGGGGCGCCGAGGGCCCGGAGCCGCTCGCGCATCTCACCCGCGGCACGCGTGGTGAAGGACAGCGCCAGCACCTCGGTGGGCGCGTAGACCCCCTCGGCCACGCCGTGGGCGATGCGATGCGTGACCGCACGGGTCTTGCCGGTGCCCGCGCCGGCCAGCACCCGCACCGGTCCGCGGAGCGCCTCGGCGACCTGGCGCTGCTCGGGATCGAGCGCTTCGAGCAACGGAACAACTCCTGCGGGATGGTGGTTGAGGTGGGTGCCTGACCCTTGTTCTTCACCCTAGACGTCGGAGGGGACACTCACTCCCATGACCTTCACCATGTTCAGCACCCCGTGGTGCGGCTACTGCCACCGCCTCAAGAGCCAGCTCGACCGCGAGGGCATCGAGTTCACGATCATCGACATCGAGGCCGAGCCCGAGCACGCGTTCACCGTCGAGCAGGCCAACGGCGGCAACCAGACGGTGCCGACGCTGCTCTTCACCGACGGCAGCACGCTCACGAACCCCTCCGTGGCGCAGGTCAAGGAGAAGCTGGCCGCCCTGTCGTGACGGGCTGCCCTGATGGCCGGACACCTCCCGGGGATAGCCTGACGTCGTGTCACTGCTGAACTCGATCGACCGCCCCCACGTCCTCACCGCGATCGAGACGTGGGACAAGGCGGGTGGGGCCAACTACATGCTGGTCCGCGGCGGTGTCTCGACGCACGTGCTGCTGCACGGCGGTCGCGAGTACGACGCCGCGGCGATCATGGGCATCGCCCACGGCCTGGCGACCGGTCGCACCCTGACGCCCGCCGACATCCCGGGCGGTGGCGCCGGCGCCACCAAGGCGCTGGTGCGGCTCGGCTTCCAGGTCCGCGACGACTCGCCTCCGGCCGAGCGCGTCCCGGGCACCCGCGCCCGCGCCCCGCGCACGCCGTCCACGACGCCGCGCGCGTCGGGCGTGCGCAGCACGGGCACCCCGCGCCCCACCCGCGTCGCGGCGAGCGACCGGCCCGACAAGCTGTGCCCCACCTGCTTCATCGCGCTGCCCGCGACGGGCATCTGCGACCAGTGCGACTGACCGGCGCCGACCGAGGTCCGACGGCCCGGCTCAGTCCCAGCCGGGGCCGTCGAGCGGGCGGCCGAACCAGGACTCGATGAGGGACGACGAGATCGAGATGCCGCGCGGCACGACGAGCTCGCCCGAGCGACCGGCCGCCTCGAACTCGGCGCGCGTCCACCAGCGGGCCTCGGCGATCTCCGCGCCGTCGACGTCGATGTCGGTGCTGACGGCCCTGCCGGTGAAGCCGAGCATCAGGCTCGCGGGCAGCGGCCAGGGCTGGCTGCCGAAGTAGGCCACCTCACCGACCCGCACGCCGACCTCCTCGTCGACCTCGCGGCGCACGGCGTCCTCGAGGGTCTCACCGGGCTCGCAGAAGCCGGCCAGCGTCGACCAGCGGCCCTCGGGCCAGGCGGAGTTGCGGCCCAGCAGGATCGCCTCGTCGTCGCCGTCGCCGTGGGTGATCGCCATGATGACGGCGGGGTCGGTGCGCGGGAACTGCGCCCGGTCGCACTGCGTGCAGCGCAGCTCGTGACCGGCGGCCCGGCTGACGAGCGTGCCGCCGCAGCGGGGGCAGAACTTCGTGGCGTGGTGCCACTCGGCCAGGCCGACGGCGTGCATCAGGAGCGGTGCCTCGTGGGGCGCGTGGTCGGCGAGGAGGGACAGCACCGACCGGAGCGGCACCCACTCGTCCGGTGCGCCGGGGGCGGCCTCCGGGTCGACGATCACCGCGACGTGGACCGTGTCGTCGGCGTCTCCGAGCAGCACGAGCGTGCCGTCCGGGGCCTGGTCCCCCGGGAGCCACTGGACCGCACCGTCGACGGGCCGGAGCCGGTTGCCGGCGATGACGAGCACCTGCGTCGCCGGGTCGGCCATCTGCTCGGTGAGCCACTCGGCGTCGGTGCGCCGCAGGCCCATCCGGTTGTGGGCGTGGGCGGAGAGCGCGACGTGCGGCAGGAGGCGGTCGGAGGTCACGTCGTCAGGCTAGCGAGCCCGTCTCTTTGACAATCATTCTCATTTGCATTGAGAATCGTTCTCATGAAGCGCAGATCCCTCCATGCCCTCCTGCCCGCCCTCGTCGTACTCGGCGCCTCTGCCTGCGCGACCGAGTCCGAACCGACCACCTCGACCTCCACGTCCACCTCCACCTCGACCTCCCCCTCCGCCTCCCCCTCCAGCGACTCGTCTGCCGAGTCGGCTGCCGAGACCGGGTCCGGCACCGAGGCCGCGTCGGCCAACCCGCGGCTGGCAGTGACGTACGACGGTGGCGTGCTCGTCGTCGACACGACGAGCGGCGACGTCCTCGCCGACGAGCCGATGGAGGGCTTCGTCCGCGCGTCCGCCGCCGGCGACGGTCGCCACGTCCTCATCAGCGGCGCCGGCGGGTGGCAGGCCCTCGACCTCGGCTCGTGGAGCCACGAGCACGGCGACCACGGGCACCACTACACCGGCGAGCCCGGTCTGACGGGCGTCGCGTTCGAGGCGGCCGAGCCCGGTCACGTCGTCGTGCACGACGGGATCACGACGCTCTTCGACGACGGCACCGGCACCATCACGGTCTTCGACCCGGCCGACCTCGGCGAGGGCGCTCCCGAGGTCACGACCGCGGCCACCGACGAGGCGCACCACGGTGTCGCGGTGCAGCTGGCCGACCGCAACCTGCTGATGACGGTCGGCGACGAGGAGTCGCGCTCCGGCGTCCGGCTCGTCGGGCCGTCGGACGCGGTCATGGCCGAGACCGACGAGTGCCCCGGCGTGCACGGCGAGGCGTTCGCCGAGGACACGGCCGTCTTCGGCTGCGAGGACGGTGCGGTGGTCCTCGACGGTCGCTCCTTCACCAAGGTCTCGAGCCCCGACGGCTACGGCCGGATCGGCAACCAGGCCGGCTCCGAGGTGTCCCCGATCCTGCTCGGCGACTACAAGGTCGACGCCGACGCCGAGCTCGAGCGCCCCACCCGCGTCGCGCTGATCGACACCCGCGACGCGTCGCTGGAGCTCGTCGACCTCGGCACGAGCTACACCTTCCGCTCGCTCGGCCGCGGACCCGACGGCGAGGCCCTCGTGCTCGGCACCGACGGCGCCCTGCACGTGATCGACGAGGAGACCGGCCGCACGACCGACACCATCGAGGTCGTCGACCGCTGGCGCGAGCCGCTCGACTGGCAGCAGCCCCGCCCGGCGCTCCACGTCGTGGGCGAGACGGCGTACGTCACCGACCCGCGCCGCGACCAGGTGCACGTCGTCGACCTCGGCCGCGGCAAGGTCACCTCGACCCTCGACCTGCCGCACACGCCCAACGAGATCGTCGCCAACGCCGGCTGAGTCCCCCGTCCTGTCCGGCCGACTGCCTAGGCTGGGCGCCGTGAGCACGCACATCGGCGCCCAGCCCGGCGACATCGCCCCCACCGTCCTGCTTCCCGGCGACCCCCTCCGGGCGAGGTGGATCGCGGAGAACTTCCTCGACGATGCCCGCTGCTACAGCGAGGTGCGAGGGATGTACGGCTTCACCGGCACGTGGCGCGGCCAGCCGGTCTCCGTACAGGGGTCCGGCATGGGGCAGCCGTCGATGTCGATCTACGTCAACGAGCTCTTCACCGACTACGACGTCCAGTCGATCATCCGCGTCGGCTCGTGCGGCGCGGTGACCGAGGGTGTCGGCGTGCGCGACGTGATCATCGCGTCCGGCGCCTGCACCGACTCCTCGATGAACCGGATCACCTTCCACGGCCTCGACTACGCACCCGTCGCCGACTTCGGCCTCCTGCGCGGCGCGGTCGAGGCGGCCGAGGCTCGCGAGGGCGGCTCGCCCTTCCACGTCGGGCTGATCTTCTCCAGCGACTCGTTCTACGCCTCCCGCCCCGAGCTGCTCGGCGAGATGGTGAAGTACGGCGTCCTCGCCGTCGAGATGGAGGCCAGCGCGCTCTACACGCTCGCCGCCAAGCACGGTCGCCGGGCCCTCGCGATCTGCACCGTCTCCGACCACATCGTCACCGGCGAGGAGACGACCTCCCAGGAGCGCGAGCAGACCTTCGGCGAGATGATCGACATCGCGCTGACCGCCGCCCTCGGCTGACCTCCTGGCGCCGCCGCCGGCGGTGCGGAGGAGGATTCCAGGGGGTTCGAACCCGCGTCACACACCGCTCGCGCGCGTGTCGTCCGACGACTCACCGCCGGCGGTGCGTGAGCCACACGCGGCGACCCTCGAATGTGGATGGCTCACCGCTCGCGCGCGTGCCGTATGGCGACTCGCCGCCGGCGGTGCGTGAGCCACACGCGGCGGCCGTGGGATGTGGCTGACTCACCGCTCGCGCGCGTGCCGTATGGCGACTCGCCGCCGGCGGTGCGTGAGCCACACTCGGCGACCCTCGAATGTGGCTGACTCACCGCTCGCGCGCGTGCCGTATGACGACTCACCGCCGGCGGTGCGTGAGCCACACTCGGCGACCCTCGAATGTGGCTGGCTCACCGCTCGGGCGCGTGTCGTACGACGACTCGCCGCCAGCGGTGCGCGAGGAGGATCCGGGCGGCCCAGAGGCCTCACCAAACGCCGCCCGGGGTCAGAGGTCGAGGAGCCGCTCGAGGCCGGCCCGGTCGGGGAGGTCCTTCGGCTCGACGGTGCGGCCCGAGCGGACGTAGTGGAACGCCGCCCGGACCCGTTCGATCGGCACCCCCGTGAGCTCGGACCAGGCGAGCCTGTAGAGGGCGAGCTGGAGCGGGTCGGAGGCCTCGTGGCGACTGGTCTTCCAGTCGACGACCAGGAAGTCGGCGCCCGAGTCGGAGGCCTCGGCGTAGACCGCATCGATGCGGCCGCGGACCACCTGGCCGGCGAGCACCAGCGCGAAGGGCGCCTCGACGGCGTGCGGAGCCCGGTCGCCGAAGGGGCCGTCCTCGAAGCGCTTGACCACCTCACCGAGGTCGGCGTCGTCGTCGATGCCGGCGTCGGCACGGCCGGGCAGCTCGTCGGGCTCGATCAGCGCCTGTTGGCCGAAGCGGTCCTCGACCCAGGCGTGGAACGCCGTACCGAACCGGGCCGCCGGTGCCGGCGGACGCGGCATCGGGCGGGCGAGCTCGCGGGCGAAGCCGTCGGGGTCGTCGCGCAGCCGCGTCATCGAGGTGGCCGACAGGCTGCTCGGCAGCGGCAGGTCGATGGCGGTCGCGCGTTCGGCGCGCGCCTCCGCGACGAGCTGCGCGAGGTCGTCGTCCCACTCGGCCACCATGGCGGCCTCGACCATGTCGAGGCCCTCGTCGGGCGCGCTCGGGTCGACGGTGCGGACCAGCTCGGCGGCGGCCAGCCGTCGCGCGGCCTCCTCCCCCGGGCCGGGCACGGGCCACGGGCGGGACGGGTCGACGTCGTCGTTGGGGTTGGGCGACTTCGGGGCGGGCTTCTCGATCCAGTCGTCGACCGTCTCGCCCCACTCCTCGAGCTGCTCGCGGACCACGGCCTGGTAGCTCGACGGCCCGAACGGCGTCGAGCGCTGACCCCAGACGTAGGAGGAGACGGCGAGGTGGTGCGCGGCGCGCGTGTAGGCGACGTAGCCCAGCCGGAGCTCCTCCTCGGCGTCGTGGGCGCGGGTCGCGGCGCGGTAGGCGTCGAGGGCCGCCTTGTCATGGCCGACGAGCTGGGGCTGGTCGGCCCGGTCGCCGCGCAACGGCGCCGGCAGGACGGCGGGCGAGGAGGTCCACAGCGTGCGCGAGCGGTTGCTCGGGAACCGGGTCTCCCCCACCCCGACGCAGAAGACCGACGACCACTCCAACCCCTTGGCGCGGTGGACGGTCAGCAGCTTGACCGAGTCGGCGGCCGTCGGGGTGGCGACGTCGAGGCCGTTGCCCTGGTCGTCCTCGGCGGTGAGGTAGGCCAGCAGCGCCGGCAGCGTCACGTCGCCGTCGACCGACTGGAACTCCGCCACGGCCTTCACGAAGAGGTCGAGGTTGTCGCGCCGCGCGGCGGCCGCGGGCGAGGTCGCCGACGCCAGCTCGACGTCGACACCCGTGGTGTCGATGATCCGGCACACGACGTCGAGCAGCGGGTCGCCGACGTGGGTCCGCAGCCGGCGCAGCTCGGTGGCGAGCAGGCCGAAGCGGTCGAGCGCCTCGGGCGAGTACGCCGCCTCGCCGGGCGCCTCGACCGCGTCGCTGAGGGCGGGCAGCTCGGAGGCGTCGATGCCGTCGGCGATCTGGAGGAGCTGGTCGGCGACGGTCGCCGCCTCCTTGCGGCCGCGGACCCCGGCGATCTCGGCGGCGCGCAGCGCGAGCAGCCGCAGGTCGCGCGGACCGATCGCCCACCGTGGCCCGGTCAGCAGGGTCAGCATGGAGGTGTTGGCGGTGACGTCGTGCATCAGCGTCAGCGTCGCGACGACCTCGGCGACCTCCGGCAGGCGGATCAGGCCGGAGAGGCCGACGATCTCGACCGGGATCCCGGCGGCGGTGAGGGTGTCGTAGACCTCCTCGCCCTGGGCGTTGTCCCGGCTGAGCACGCCGATGTCGGACCAGTCCGTGCCGGACTCGTGGACCCGGCGCACCTCGGCGGCGAGCCAGGCCAGCTCGTCGACGGCGCGCTCGAAGACGTGGGTCTCGACGATGCCCTGCTCGGCGATCTCGGCCGCGCGCAGGCGGGCCACCTTGTCGCCGTAGGCCTCGAGCAGCGGCTGGGCGAGCCGGTTGGCGACGTCGAGGATGCGCCGGTCGGAACGCCGGTTGACCGTCAGCGGCAGCCGGCCGGGCTCGCCGTCGGCGGCGGGGAACGTCTCGGCGAAGTTGAGGATGTTGGACACCGAGGCGCCGCGCCACCCGTAGATCGCCTGGTTGGGGTCGCCGACCGCCATCACCGGGTGGCCGAGGCCGTGGTCGTCGTCGGGGCCGGAGAACAGGCGGGCGAGCATCGTCGCTTGCGCGACCGAGGTGTCCTGGTACTCGTCCAGCAGCACGACCTTGAAGCGCCCACGCTCGATCTCCCCCACCTCGGGCTGGTCGTCGACCAGCCGCGCCGCGAGGGCGATCTGGTCGCCGAAGTCCATCAGCCCGAGGTCGGCCTTCAGCCTGCGGTAGCCGGCGACGAGCTGCAGCAGCTCGGCCCGCCGGTCGATGGCGTTGATGGCCTTCGCCGGCGGCTCGAGGTAGGTCTTGCGGGCCTTGCCGGCCAGCTCCTCCTCGATCGCGCGCTCGAAGCCGCGTCGGGCCTCGGCGTCGATGCGTCGTACGTCGTCCTCGTCGACGAGGTGCTCGCTCATCGCGCCGTCGAGGGCGAGGAGGTTCTGGATGGCGGTCGCGGGGTGGTCGGTCAGCAGCTCGATGTGCCCCGTGAACCGCTCGATGACCCGCGCCCCGAGCTGGTAGCGCGAGGCGTCGGAGACGACCCGGGTGTCGGGCTCGTGGCCGATGCGGAGGCCGTGGTCGGTCAGCAGGTTGGCGGCGTAGGCGTGGTAGGTCGCGACGGTGGGCTCGAGGACGTCCTCGCCCTCGGCGACGACCGACCGGTCGAGCAGCCCTGCGTCGCCGAGCGCCTGGGTGACGCGCTGGCGCAGCTCGGCGGCGGCCTTGGTGGTGAAGGTCAGGCCGAGCACCTCCTCCGGGCGGACCCGGCCGGTGGCGACGAGCCAGACGACGCGTTGCGCCATCAGCGTGGTCTTGCCGCTCCCGGCCCCGGCCACGACCACGGTCGGGCGCAGCGGGGCCGTGATCGCGGCCCACTGCTCGTCGCTCGCGGCGTGCTTCGCCCTCATCAGGTCGCGGAGGTCCTCCGCGGTGTCGAGGCGGATCGGCGTGAACGCGGGCGGGACGTCGTGCGTCGTGGTCGGCTCGGTCACTGGACGGTCACGCTCCCCGCGCCCTTGGCCGGGCAGAGGGCGACGAACGGGCAGTCGCGACAGTGCGGTCCGGCGGTCGCCGGGAAGCTCTCGGCGCGGACGAGCGCGGCCGCGCGGGCCAGTCCGTCGCGCAGCGCGGTGCGCTCGGCCCCGTCGGCGGAGTGGGCCGGCTGCGCCTGGACCTTGGCGCTGGAGGAGTCGTCGTCGATGCCGAGCTGCACGAGCTCGGCACCACCGGAGGCGAACGAGCGACCGCCCTCCTCGTCGAGCGCGCCGGCGTCGACGGCGTACTGGTAGAGGGCGAGCTGGAGGTTGCCGGCGACGGCTGGCCCGGACGGTGCGGTGCGGGCGCTCTTGAAGTCGACGACCACCACACGACCGGCGTCGTCGATCTCGAGCCGGTCGGCGTAGCCGGTCAGCATCACCGGTCGTCCGTCGACGTCGACCACGCCCTGGAAGCGCTGCTCGGCGCCGAGGACCTCGCGGGGGTTGGCGAGGTGCCACTGGACGAACCGGCCGACCGCCTTGCGGATGCGGGCGAGCTCGCGCTGGCGCGACCACGGCGTGCGGAAGGCGAGGCGGTCCCAGATCGCCTCGACCTCGGCCATCAGCGGGTCGACCTCGGGCGGCAGGTCGCCCACCGCCACGCGCTCGGCGAGGGCGTGGAGCACCTGGCCGAGGTTCGCGGACTGGTGGACGGCCGAGACGCCGCCGGCCTCGCGCTCGAAGAACCACTGCGCCGGGCAGAGCAGGATCGAGTCGAGCATGCTGGCCGAGATCGGCACGGGGCGCTCGGGGTCGCGGATCGGCTCGACCGACCGCGTGGCGCTGCGCGTGCCCCACCAGGTCGACGGGTCGGCCGTCGGGACGAGCCGACGGCCGTCGACCTCCTCGACCGCGAGGGCGGCCAGACGCCGGGCCGCGGCCTCGCGGAGCGCGGGCGACACGGACGGGTCGGCGGCGTTGCGGCGGAGCTCGGCGACGAGGCCGCCGAGGGACAGCGGGCGCGGCGGGCGACCGTCATGGTGCTCGATGGTGACGCCGAGCTCCTCGAGGAAGCGGGAGGGCTGCTCGCCGTCGTCGTCGGGCGAGCGCACCGCGCTGACCACGAGGCGGCGGCGGGCGCGGGTGCAGGCTACGTAGAACAGCCGGCGCTCCTCCATCAGGAGCGCCCGGGCCGTGAGGGGCGGGACGAGGTCGGGGTGCCCGGAGGCGTCCACACCGATGCGGTCGGCGCCGAGGAGGGTCGTGCGACGTCGCAGGTCGGGCCAACCCTCCTGCTGCACGTGGGCGACCACGACGAGGTCCCACTCCAGGCCCTTCGACCGGTGCGCCGTGAGGAGCCGGACCGACTTGCCGCGCACGCCGCGCTCGGCGAGCGTGTCGGCCGGCAGCTGCTGGTCGACGAGGTTGGCGAAGAACGCCCCGACTCCCGTGTGGTCGCGCTGGTCCACGACGCGCGAGGCGAGCTCGAAGAGCGCGACGACGGCGTCGAGGTCGCGGTGTGCCCGGCGGGTGGCCGCGCCGCCGAGGTCGACCTGGCGACGGAGCCGCTCGGGCCACGACGTGCTCGACCAGAGGTGCCAGAGCAGGTCCTCCGCGCCGGCCTTCTCCTCCAGCATCCGGGCGCCCGCGCGCAGCAGCGCGGCGAGCGCGACGGCGCGCTCCACGTCGGGGCCCTCGATCCCGTCGAGGAAGCCGTCCTCGACGAGCGCGAGCCGGAGCAGCTCGCGGCTGGTGCGTCGGGCCGTGGCGTCGGGCAGCTCCTTCTCGCGCGTGCGGAGGCGGCGGGTGAGGGCACGCAGGTCGGACGCGTCGAGACCGCCGAGCGGTGAGAGCAGCAGCGACTCGATGCGCCCGGGGTCGAGGAACCCGGGCGAGTCGGGGTCGTCGTTGTCGAGGTTGACCACCGCGCGGAGGCCGTCGAGCAGGGGCACCACCGCGGGGTCGTGGACGAGCGGCAGGTCGTCGGTGGCGACCTCGACGGGCACGCCGGCGGCTGCCAGCGCGCGTCGCAGCGGCGGGATGCTGGTGCGACCGGAGCGCACGAGCACGGCCATCCGGTCCCAGGCGATGCCGTCCTCGAGGTGTGCGCGGCGCAGCAGGTCTGCGAGCCGCTCGGCCTCGGCACGCTCGGTGTCGTAGGTCATCACCTCGACGCGGCCGTCGCCCTGCGGACCGGGCACCGCCTCGGGCGAGAGGAACGCCTCGCGCGCCGCGCCGTCGATGCTGCCGGTCAGCGTCAGCCGGCTCGCGACCCGACCGGCGCCGAGCAGGATCCGCGGGCCGAAGCGACGCGTGCGCCGCAGCACCACCACGGGCGCGGCGTCGCCGGCCGAGGTCGGGAAGGCCGCGGGGAAGTCGAGGATGCCGCGGACGTCAGCCCCGCGGAAGCCGTAGATCGACTGGTGCGGGTCGCCCACCACCGTGAGGTTGCGCCCGTCGCCCGCGATCGCCCGGAGCAGGGCGACCTGGCCGGGGTCGGTGTCCTGGTACTCGTCCACGAAGACGTGCGCGTAGCGCGCCCGCAGCTCGTCGCGGTGCGCCTCGGCCTCGATCACCGCGCGGCGGATGAGGTCGGAGTAGTCGGTGGCCCCGAGGTTGTCGAGGACGGTGAGGTACTGCTCGAGGAAGAGCCCGGCGGCGATCAGCTCGGGCAGCTCGTGCTCGATGCCGAGCGCGCGCAGGCCGGCCGGGTCGAGCCCCTTCTCGCGCGCGCGGGCGAGCACCGCCTGCACCTCGCGGACGAACCCGCGGGTGCCGACCGCGCGGCGCAGGGCGTCGGGCCACACGACCGACTCGGGGTTGTCGCGCAGCAGCTCGCGCAGCACGACGTCGGCCTCGGGCGCCGACAGCAGCCGGATCGCACCCTCGTAGAGCTCGGCGGGCGCGTACTTCCGGACCAGTGCGTAGGCGAAGGAGTGGAAGGTCGAGCAGGCGGCGGCAGAGGTCGTGCGCGCCACCCGTGCGGTGACCCGGTCGCGGAGCTGCTCGGCGGCCTTGCGGGAGAAGGTGAGCGCGAGCACCGAGTCGGGCGGGGCGCCGCGGTGCTCGAGCCGGTCGACGATCGCCTCGACGAGCGTCGTGGTCTTGCCGGTGCCGGGACCGGCGAGGACGAGGAGCGGACCGCCCTCGTGGTCGACGACGCGCTGCTGGTGCTCGTCGAGCGTGGGCACGACGACCTCGCGCTCGGGGCGGACCAGCCGGTACGTCGTCATGGGGACACACCATCACGGACCACCGACAGCGAACGTCGTACGCACCCGGTGTCGGTGGACGAGCACGACGTCACGCGGACGGGGCGACCCCCGGCCCCGTCCGCACGACGTCCCGGGGTGGTCAGGAGAGGTCGACGATGGCGGCGACCGGGCCGCCGCCCTCGGGTCCCTGGTGGGCCGCGGAGACCGAGACGAAGACCGCGGGGTCGCCGGTGACCGACGCGGTGACGCCGCCCACGGCCGCCTTGATCTGGCGGTGCCAGTGCACGTCGGAGTCGTCGAGCATCGCGTTGCGACGCCCACGCACCTTGCCGTCGGCCGACGCCTCGCACTTGAGGAACACGTTGACCAGGCGGCCGTCGAGGTCCTCGGTGCGCGGACGCTCGGGCAGGTCGAGGCCGGCGGAGCGGATGGCGTCCCAGATGCCGTCGGCGTCGAGCGCGTCGTCCATGACCGAGTGGCCGATCCGGTAGTTGCCGCCGACACCGGTGGCGTTGCCGACGACGACGACCTGGGCGCGGTCGAGCTCGACGCCGGAGGAGCACGAGGCGACGCTGGAGAAGAGGTCGCGGTCGCGCAGGACCTGCTCGTCGGTCGGCATCTCGATCTCGCCGAGGGCGACGGCGATGCCGAGGGCCGTACCGCCGTTGGAGACGTCCATCGAGTAGAGCGTGTCCTCGGTGAACACGTCCTTGCCGCGCGACTTGGCGTCCTCGATCGTCGAGAGCGTGAGCAGCGGGGTCTTCGTCTGCACGTAGTGGACGTCGGAGGCGTCGGTGATGCCCGCGCGCTCCATCGCCACCTCGACGGCGGCGGCGACCTTCGACACCATCGCCGTGCGGCCGATGTCCTCGGGCAGGAGCACCTCGCTCATCGCGAAGCCGACCGTCAGCCGCGGCTCGTCGCTGGGCTCGGCGTCGGTGGTCGCGAAGATGGTGGCGTGGGGGCTGATCACGCCGTCGGTGCCGCCCGACCACACGATCGGGATGCCCTTGACCTGCTCGGCGTCGGCCCCCTTGGCGACCAGCGCCTCGCGGAACGCCCGGTCGGCGATGATCCGGGTGTAGTCGTTGACGCCGCCGTTGCCCTCGGTCTTGCCGATGATCGCGATGACGCGGTCGGCCGCGATGACACCCTCGTCGATGAGCTTCGTCAGCTCGGAGGCGTCGGAGACGGAGTGGATCGGGACCTTGCGTACTTCGATGGCGCTGGGCATTTCGAGGGTTCCTTTCGGCAGGGTTATGCGGGTACGACGACGGTGCCGGCGTCGCCGGCGACGGCGGAGGTGATCTGGTCGAGGCTGGTGATGACGCCGCGCCTGCCTGTGTCCTCGACGAACCGGCAGACGGCGTCCACCTTGGGTCCCATCGAGCCGGACGCGAAGTGGCCGTCGGCGGCGTACGCCCTCATCTCCTCGAGCGTCACGGTCCCGAGCGGGCGTGCGTCGGGGGTGCCCCAGCCGATGACGGCGTTCGGGACGTCGGTGGCGATCACCATGACGTCGGCGCTGGTCGTGCCGGCCAGCAGGGCGGCGCCGAGGTCCTTGTCGATGACCGCCTCGACCCCTCCGAGCGAGCCGTCGGGGAAGCGCACGTGCGGGATGCCGCCGCCGCCGTTGGCGACGACGACGAAGCCGGCCTCGATCAGCGCGAGCACGGCGGGCGCGTCGAGGATCTCGAGCGGCTCGGGCGAGGCGACCACGCGTCGCCAGCCCTTGTCGCCGCGGTCCTCCCACGTCTCGCCGTGCTCGATGAGCACGCGCGCCTCGGCCTCGGGCAGGTGCCGGCCGATCGGCTTCGTCGGGGTCGTGAAGCCGGGGTCGTCGGCGTCGACGAGCGTGCGGGTCACCACGGCGGCACTGCGCCGGTCCACGCCCCGCGCGGCCAGCTCGCGATCGAGCGCGTCCATCAGCACGAACCCGAGGGTCGCCTGCGTCTGCGCGCCGCACCAGTCCAGCGGGACGGGAGGCACGACGGAGGCGGCGAGCTCGTTCTTGACGAGGAGGTTGCCGACCTGGGGGCCGTTGCCGTGGGTGACGACGACCTCGTGGTCGTGCTCGAGCAGACCCGCGACAGCGGCCATGGCGACGCCGGCAGCAGCGATCTGGTCCTCGGGACGCGCGCGGCCGTCGGCGTTCGTCATGGCGTTTCCGCCGAGCGCGAGCAGGACCCTCATGGGTCGACCCTAGTGACGCGGGCCGACCCGTCCCCACGGCACTTTCGGCCAACAACCCAGCCATTCGATGGCAAGAGTTGCCCGGCCGGTCGTCCGGAGGGTCAGACGAAGGCGAAGTAGCGGAGGTAAACCCAGCCCCACGCCACGACCAGCGTCATCGCGGTCACCACGACGCCGTACTTGGTGAAGCCCCAGAAGCTGATCGGCTCCCCCGCCTTGGCGGCGATGCCGAGCACCACGACGTTGGCGCCGGCGGCGACCGCGGTCGCGTTGCCGCCGAGGTCGGCGCCGAAGACGAAGGCCCACCAGAGCGGGCTGTCCGCGCCGGAGGCGGAGGTGCTGGCGACCATCTCCTCGACGACCGGGACGGTGGCGGTCGTGTAGGGGATGTTGTCGACGAAGGCGCCGACGATGCCCGAGCCGAACAGGAGCGCGGTCGCGCCGAGCAGCTCGCGCCCGCCCATCGCCTCGGCGGCCCACTCGCTGATCGCGCCGATGACGCCGACCTGCACGAGCGCGCCGACCAGCACGAAGAGCGCCATGAAGAAGGCGAGGGTGTCCCACTCGACCTCCTCGAGGAACTCCTCGGGCTCGGTGCGCGAGACCAGCACCATCGCACCGGCACCCATCATCGCGACGACCGACGGGTCGAGGTGGAGCACGGTGTGCAGGCCGAAGGCGACCATCACCAGGACGAGCACGACCAGGCACTTGCGCAGCATCCGGACGTTGGTGATCGCGTCGCCCGGGCTCAGGTCGTCGAGCCCGTGCACGTCGGCGACGTGGTCGAGGTCCTTGCGGAAGAGCCACTTCGCCATCACCACGAAGAGCACCAGCAGGATGATCGTGAGCGGCAGCGCGTGGACGAGGAAGTCGGTGAAGCTCAGCCCCGCGCGGCTGCCGATGATGATGTTGGGCGGGTCGCCGATGAGGGTCGACATGCCGCCGATGTTGGAGGCCAGGATCAGGGAGATGAGGTACGGCGCCGGTGGCAGGCCGAGCCGCCGGGTGACCGACAGCGTGACCGGGGCGACCAGCAGCACGCAGGTCACGTTGTCGAGGATCGGCGAGACCGCGGCCGTGATGAGCACCAGCAGCACGAGCAGCTTGTAGGGCTCACCGCCCGACTTCTGCGCGGCCCACAGGGCGAGGAACTCGAAGAGGCCGGTCTGCTTGAGCACGCCGACGATGATCATCATCCCGAAGAGCAGGAAGATGACGTTCCAGTCGACGCCCGTGTGCTCGTGGAAGAACGCGGTCTCGGCGTCGACGAGGCCGAGGACGACCATGCCGGCGACACCGCCGAGCGCGGCCGCGACGCGGTGCACGCGCTCGGTCGCGATGAGGGCGTACGCGACGATGAAGACCGCCAGGGCGGCCGAGGTGAGGATCACGCGGCCGTGACCCCCGACCGGCGACGGACGCCGAACGCGCGGACCGAGCCGGAGTGGTCGTCCATGTCCTCCGCCCACGTGGCGAGCCGGCCGTAGCGGCTCACCGACCGCAACCGCTCCTCGACCGCGCTGACCTGGCCGAGCGCGGCGACGACGAGCACCTGGTCGCCCGTGCGCAGCACGCTGCGGTCGTCGGGGACGAAGACGTGCTTGCCGCGGGTGACGATCGCGACGCCCGAGCGCTCGGGCAGCCGCAGCTCGCCGATCTCCACGCCCTGCAGGCGCGAGCCGCTCTCGACCTCGAAGCGGAGCATCACCGCGTCGAGCCGGTCGAGGTCGGCGAAGCCGATCGACACCTTGTGCACGAAGCTGCCCTTCTCCTGCCAGCGCGGCTGGCGGCCACGGCCGACGGCCAGGCCGATCGCGAAGCCGATCGCCGAGGCGAGCAGCGCGACGGAGACGGCGACCTCGAGGAGGTAGGGCGTGTCGCTCATGCCGCGCCGCCGGTCAGGCGCGCCTCGACCTCGGTGACGTCGAGCGCGACGGCCTCGGTGCCGATCGGCAGCTCGCGGCTCAGCTCGAGGGGCCACCGCTCCTCGAGCGCCTCGAGGTCGTCGACGAGCGCGCGCACCTCGAGCTGCTCGACCTGACGGCCGACCACCTCCTCCGCGCGTCGTACGACGTCGGTGGTCGGGACCCACGGGTCACCGGACTCCACCTCGTGGACCTCCACGGTCAGGTCCGCCAGCGCGATCACGTCGACGCCGTCGCACGTGCGGGCCCGGACCACGAGCGGGAGCACCCGCGGCCCGGTCGGGACCGACTCGAAGGACTCGAGCACCGGCGTACGCGGCACCAGGCCGAACCGGCGCGAGCGCACGACCGTGCCGTGGCGGACCACCAGGACGAGCTCGCCGGGACCCACGCGTCGTACGCACGCGAACGCCGCGACCAGCAGGCCCGGGCCGACGATCACGAGCCAGACGACCCACGCGGTCCCGCTCGGGTCGACGGTGGTGTTCTCGTCCGGCGGCGGCATGCATCCATCCTTCGGGGCCCGCGGACCGCAGCACATGGGGCGCGGACCCCATCTCGCCCTGGCCGTGCGTGGCGGTCGCGGATGGGAGGCTGGGGCCATGCGCCTGCCCAGCCACCTCCCGTTGTTCTGGACGATCTGTCTGATCAACGGTGCGGTCTTCGTGCTCGGCGCGCTGCTGCTCGTGCTGTCGCCGGCGAGCGTCTCGGCCGACCCGGTGCCCTCGGAGCTGGTCGTGATCGCGATCGGGCTCGGGGTCATGATCCTGACGAACGCCCTGCTGATCCGGTGGGCCCTGGCCCCGCTGCACCGGCTGATCCAGCGTCTCGGCGACATCGAGCACCTCGAGCCGACCCGGCTGCCCGAGGAGGGGTCGGGCCCGATCCGCGGCATCACGACGAGCGTCAACGGCCTGCTCGCCCGGCTCGCCGAGGAGCGCCGCGACGGCGACGCCCGGGCGCTGGCCGCACAGGAGGCCGAGCGGCACCGCATCGCCCAGGAGCTGCACGACGAGGTCGGGCAGGGGCTGACCGTCGTCCTGCTCGGGCTCAAGCAGGTCGAGCAGCGCGCGCCCGCAGAGCTGGTCGAGGAGCTGCACGCGCTGCGCGAGAGCACCCGCGCCGGCCTCGACGACGTACGACGCGTGGCGCGGCGGCTGCGACCCGGGGTGCTCGAGGACCTCGGCCTCACCAGCGCCCTCGCCGCCCTCGCCACCGACTTCGCCGACCACAGCCCGGCGCCGGTGCGGCGCTCGTTCGCCCCCGGGCTCCCCACGCTCAGCCCGGAGGCGGAGGTCGTGGTCTACCGCGTCGCCCAGGAGGCGCTCACCAACGCCGCCCGGCACGCCGACGCCCACGAGGTCGAGCTCTCCCTGCAGAAGCTCGGCGGCTCGGTCGTGCTGGAGGTGCGCGACGACGGCCGCGGGTTCAGCGGGCTCACCGAGGGATCCGGGCTGATGGGGATGCGCGAGCGGGCCGCGCTGGTGCGTGCCGAGCTGTCGGTGATCAGCCAGCCCCGACGGGGTACGACGGTCCGGCTGCGCGTGCCCGTCGGCGGCGAGGTGGTCGGATGATCCGGATCCTGCTGGCCGACGACCACACGCTCGTCCGGCGCGGCGTGCGCCTCATCCTCGAGCAGGAGCCCGACCTCACCGTGGTGGCCGAGGCCGCGGACGGGGCCGAGGCCGTCGAGCGCGTGCGCGACACCGAGGTCGACCTCGTCGTGCTCGACATCGCGATGCCGCGCATGACCGGACTCCAGGCGGCCGCCGAGATCGCCGCCCGCCGCGACCCGCCGAAGATCCTCATGCTGTCGATGCACGACAACGAGCAGTACTTCTTCGGCGCGCTCAAGGCCGGCGCCAGCGGCTACGTCCTCAAGTCCGTGGCCGACGAGGACCTCGTCGGCGCCTGCCGCTCGGCGATGCGCGGCGAGACCTTCCTCTACCCCGGCGCCGAGAGCACGCTCGTGCGCGACTACCTCGACCGGCTGCGCCGCGGCGAGCGCGTGCCGACCTCGGTGCTCACCGCACGCGAGGACCAGGTGCTCAAGCTGATCGCCGAGGGCCGCTCGTCGCGCGAGATCGCCAAGGAGCTCCACATCGCGCTCAAGACCGTCGAGGGCCACCGCGCCAACATCCTCGGCAAGCTCGGCATGCGCGACCGGGTCGAGCTGACGCGCTACGCCATCAGGGCCGGGCTGATCGAGCCCTGACCCGGCCTGGACCCCAGCGGACCTGTGTCCGCTCAGGTGGCCCTGTGTCCGCTCGAGCAGGGATCTTGGGGGCTGTGGGGAACCGACCGGTCGCGATCGAGGCCGTTCCGCTGCCCGACGATTCCCCACCCAAGCCGCGCGGCCCCGCCGAGATCCGCGTACTGCTCGTGCCCCGTTGCGACCTGCTCACCCCTGGTAGGGCGGAGCGACGCCCCAGCCCCAGCGCGGCGTGGGCGCGTGCTCGACGGGAGCAGCGCCGGGCCGGGAGTTCTCCATCGCGAGACGCGTGCCCCACTCGAGGTAGCCGATGATCGCGGCGCGGAACTCGGGGTCGGCCGGCAGCTCCGCGTCGTCGGCCGCCAGGCTCATCGTCGAGGCGAACCGGTGCCGCTGGGCCGGGGTGATGTCCGGCCGAGGTGGTGGCGGAGCATCGACTCGTAGCCACCGTGCTCGTCGGTGTAGGTCGTCGGGCCGCCGAGCACCTCGGCCCACCAGTCGGCCACGTGCGACCGGTGCGCCTGCGAGACGCCGCCGGGGAAGAACCCCGCGAGCGCCTCGTCGGCCTCGACCCGGTCGTAGAAGCAGTCGATCATCCGGCGCAGCGGCTCGAGCCCGCCCGCCCACTCGTAGAGGGTCGGCAGCCCCGGTTCGTCCACTCCCATCCCGCCATTGCACCTCATCGGCGCCCGCGGCGCACCCGGGTTGACGACGGGTCAGCCGAGCAGGGCCGCGAGCGTACGCGTGCCGACGAGGAGCCCGTGGTCGTCGTAGTACTCGAACATCGCCGAGAGCCCCGGGTGCGTCTTCGGGTCGGGGACGTGCCGGACCTCGACGCCGGCCCCGGTCGCGAGCTCGCGCACCGTCGCGACCCGACTGGCGAGCTCGTAGGTCGCCCCGACGTGGCCGGGCTGGGTCAGCACGACCGCCGCGGCCCGGCCCAGGTCGGTGAGGTCGAGGAAGCCGAACGGCCGGTCGGGCGAGTACGGCAGGTCGATCGCGGCGGTGAGGTCGAGGTTCTGCAGGTAGGCGCCCGGCTGGAGGATCGTCCAGTCCAGGTCGGAGCGGCGGACGAGGTCCTCGCTGGCGGCCTTGCCGAGGTGGTGCGGCATCGACGGCGCGTAGGGCGAGGCCACCGAGTGGTAGACCACCCGCCGGATCCCCGCCTCGATGAGCGCGGTCAGCACCTCGCCGACGTACGCCGGCTCGTCGGGGTGGAGGTTGGGCGCGATGACGTACGCCGCCTCGCAACCGGCGGCCGCTGCCGCGAGGTCCGGCCAGTCGGCGCGACCCAGCGGCAGCGCCCCCACGTCGACGGCGCCCAGCGCGTCGCACACGGCACGGCCGGTCTTGCCGTGACCACCGACCACGGCGACGCGCAGCGCGGGCATCAGATCCTGTCCACCTCGGCGAAGGCGGCACCGTCGGCGAGCGAGGAGTAGCCGGGGCCGCGGTCGAAGAAGGCGTCGTCGTCGCGGCTCCAGGCCGCACGGCCACCCCGCTCGCCTGCCGTCGCGTCGGCGTCGAAGCCGAGGTCGCCGGCTTCCACGGAGCCGGTCAGCACGACGCCGTAGTCGCGCAGCGCCGCCGCGGCCGAGACCTTGCCCCAGACCACGTCGCGCACGACCGACCCGGGGTCGCGGGCCAGCGGGTCTCCCCAGCCGCCACCACCCGTCGTACGGATGCGCACGAGCTGGCCGGCCTTGACCACCTCGGCGTCGGCGAGGGCGTCGACCTCGCGCTCGTCGGGGCCGCCCGGGTCGATGACGACCTGGAACGGCATCCCGGCCTTGCCGCCGCGGACCCCCCAGCAGGCCAGGATCGAACGGTCGGCGATGGACATGAAGTGCGCGTCCTTGAGCATCCGGATGTGCTTCTCGTAGCCCAGGCCGCCGCGGTACTCCCCCGCGCCGCCGGAGTCCTGGGCCAGGCCCAGGCGCTCGACGATGAAGGGGAAGCGCGACTCGGTGAACTCGGTCGGCAGGTTGCGCGAGTCCGGCACCACGTGGATGGTGTCCTCGCCGTCGGCGTAGTAGCGACCGCCCGAGCCGCCACCAAGCACCTCGCGCATGAGGTAGTCGTTGCCCTCGAGGTCCTTGCCGTAGACACCGGTGTAGCGGATCGTCTCCTGGTCGGCCGGCATCTTGCCCTCGACGGCCTTGGCCACCACGCCGGCGAGCACGCCCAGCAGCCGCAGGATCACGAACGTGCGGGCGTTGGTCGGACCGGGGTGGATCGGCGTGAGGAGCGTGCCCTTCTCGGGGAAGCGCATCTCGATCAGCGGCACGATGCCCTCGTTGACGTCGAGCTCGGCCATCCGCTCCGGGGTGTCGGCGAGGTTGCGGAGGATCGGCGCGAGCCACTTCTTGAGGAAGTTGCCGCCGACGTAGTCGCCGCAGTGGTTGATCGGGCCCTTCGCCTGGGCGCTCGTGCCGGTGAAGTCGATGATCAGCCGCGGGCCTGCAGGCCGGCCGTTCTCCGGGTCGGCGGGTGCGTCGCTCACCTTGGTCAGGGTGATGCGCTGCGTGTGCAGCTGCGGCTCGTCGACGCCGTCGTGCTCGGCGTAGTCCTCCCAGACGTAGGTGCCGTCAGGGATCTTCGACAGGATCTCGCGGCGGTAGGTCTCGGTCGTCGCGTCGAGGATCGCGTCGAACGACGCCTCGATCGAGTCGCGGCCGTAGCGCTCGAAGAGCTCACCGAGCCGCCGGGCGCCCATCAGGCAGGCCGAGCACTCGGCGTCGAGGTCGGCGGCCAGGCTGTCGGGCATCCGCGAGTTGCGCGTCATGATCCGCAGCGCGGACCGGTTGGGCACGCCGGCGTCCCACAGCTTGATCGGCGGGACCGCCAGCCCCTCCTCGTAGACGGTGGTCGCATTGCTGGGCATGGACCCCGGCACGGCACCGCCGATGTCGTCGTGGTGGCCGAAGGCCTGCACGAAGGCGACCACCTCGCCGTCGTGGAAGACCGGGACGGTCACGCAGAGGTCGGGCAGGTGGCCGATGCCGCCCTCGGACTCGTAGACGTCGTTGTGGAAGAAGACGTCGCCCTCGCGCATCTCCTCGATCGGGAAGTCGCGCACGATCGGGTGCACCAGCGCGCTGTAGGACCGGCCGGTGAGCTTGCGCAGCTGGCGGTCGTGGATGCCGGCACGGAAGTCGTGGGCGTCGCGGATCATCGGGCTGCGCGAGGTGCGCCCGATCGCGGTCTCGACCTCCATCTCGACGCTCGCCAGGGTGCCCTGGACGATCTCGACGAGGATCGGGTCGACGGTCGTGCCCTCGGCGGTCAGGCGACCGCCGTGCTCGTAGGCCGTCGGCAGGCCGGCCGGGTTCACCGGCTTCGCGGTGACGTACGCGGGGTCGACTGCAGCCATCACGCCACGACCTTTCGGATCACGAGGTTGGCCCAGTCGTCGACCACGACCTCGAAGCCGGGGTGGACGGGGATCGTCGAGCCGAACTCCTCGACGATCGCGGGGCCGCTGAAGGTGTCGCCGGCGCCGAGGTCGGTGCGCCAGATGACCGGGGTGTCGACGTATCCGACCTCCGGGTCGAAGCAGACGGCCCGTCGCCCGCGCACGGCGCGCTCGACGTCACCCTCCGCCTTCGCCAGCGTCGGAATCTCCGGACGCGTGATCGGGCCGATGCCCGTGACCCGGAGGTTGACCCACTCGACCTGCTGGTCGCGGTCGCCGCGGAAGTCGTAGCCGTAGAGCTGCTTGTGCTCGGCGTGGAAGGTCTCCGCCACCTGCTCGACGTAGGCCGCGTCGACGGTGCCCTCCGGCGCGTGGACCCGCACCTCGAAGGCCTGGCCGACGTAGCGGACGTCGATCGTGCGCTGGAAGCGGTGCTCGTCGGACGTGAAGCCCTCCTTGGCGAGCGCCTCGCGGGCCCGGCCGGTGAGGTCGTCGAGGATCGCCTGGACGGCCGCGTGGTCGAGCGCCGACTCCTTGGCGACGTGGGTCTGCACGTAGTCGTTCTTCACGTCGACGGTGAGCAGGCCGAAGGCGCTGACGTTGCCCGGGTTGGGGGGTACGACGACTCCCGCAAGGTCGAGGATGTCGACGAGCCGGCAGGCCAGGAGCGAGCCCGATCCACCGAAGGTGGTGAGCATGAAGTCGCGCACGTCGAGCCCGCGTTTCACCGAGACCTGACGCAGCGCGTTGGCCTGGTTCCACGCGGAGATCTCGAGGATGCCGGTGGCACAGCGCTCGAAGTCGAGCCCGAGCTGGTCGGCGAGGTCCGCGATGCCCGTCCGGGCCGCCTCGACGTCGAGCGGGATCTCGCCGCCGAGCAGGTGCGGAGGGATCCGGCCGAGGGTGACGTGGGCGTCGGTGATGGTCGGCTGGGTGCCGCCCTTGGCGTAGCAGAGCGGGCCGGGGTCGGCGCCTGCCGAGTGCGGACCGACCTTGAGCGTGCCCTCGGGCGAGAGCCAGGCGATCGAGCCGCCGCCGGCGCCGACCGTGACCACGTCGATCATCGGGATCTTGCTGGGGTAGGCGCCGACCGTGCCCTCGGTCGTGAGGGTCGGCTCGCCGTCGAGGACGACGGACACGTCGGTCGACGTCCCGCCTCCGTCGCACGTGAGGATCTTCGGGAAGCCGGCGACCTTGGCGATCAGCGCGGCGCCGAGCGCGCCTGCGGCCGGGCCGGACAGCACGGTGGTGATCGGCTGGTGCACGACCTCGTCGGCGGAGAGCACGCCGCCGTTGGACTTCATCACGTAGAACGGGATGACGTTGCCGGTGAAGTTCACCAGCCGGTCGGAGATGTTGGTGACGTAGCGGCTGACGTTGGGCTTCACCGCGGCGTCGACGAGCGTGGTCATCGAGCGCTCGTACTCGCGGTACTCGCGCAGCACCTCGCTCGAGATGGAGACGACGGCGTCGGGGTGCTCGCGGCGCAGGATCTCGCGCATCCGCAGCTCGTGCTCGTCGTTGGCGTAGGCGTGGAGGAAGCAGACGCCGAGGGTGGTGATGCCCTGGTCGCGGAACCAGCGGGCGGCGGCGACCGCGGCCTCCTCGTCGAAGGGGCGGATCTCGGCGCCGGTGAAGTCGAGGCGGCCGCCGACGGTGCGGACGCGGTCGGCCGGCACGATGCGGTCGGGCTTCACCCAGAAGTAGGAGTTGCCGTAGCCGTCGGGCACCGACTGGCGGGCGATCTCGAGCATGAACTCGTAGCCCTCGGTGGTGATGAAGCCGAGCGCCTCGACCTTGCCCTCGAGGAGCTTGTTGGTCGCGACCGTCGTGCCGTGCGAGACGGCCGTGATGTCGCTCCCCTCGGCGTCGACGATCCCCAGGATCTTCTCGATGCCGGCGATGAAGCCGTCGGCCGGGTTGCCCGGCGTGCTGGGGGTCTTGGTCGTGACCAGCTCTCCCGAGTCCTCGTCGAAGGCGACCACGTCGGTGAACGTGCCCCCGGTGTCGATGCCGATCCTGATCCGCCGGTTGCTCATGGGTCAGATTCAACTCACGCGAGACGATCGGGACCACGGCAGAGATTGCCGACGAAGCAGCGATTCATCGGCAAGTTGTGAGGTGCGCCGGAAAGAGGTGAAGGGCCCTTGACGGTATGAGCGTCAAGGGCCCTTCGGTGTGACCGGTGGCGGTGATGTCCCGGTCGATCGCTCCCTCTGTCCGGTCCCAGCCACCTCATCACCCGGTGACTGCGGTGCTTCCCCAGCGGACTGGTTCTGCGCCGTGCGGACCCTCCTTCCGGAGCCATCCCGCCTCCCCTTGCGGGGCTGCGTAGGGAGAGTTCTATGCCGTCGCCGCACAGCTGCGCAAGGGGTTCTGACCAGCGTCTTTCACATACCTCGGGTTCCGGCGCGTCGTCCACCGGAAGGCGGCTTCCATCCCCAGCCGCGGAACGTTCTCCACACCTCTCTGCACAGCTTCGTGCACAGGGTGCGGTCCAGACCGCGGACGCGGGAGGAGCGGTCGAGCCGCGTCAGCCGGCGATGTAGGCGTCGGTCATCGAGCCGTCGGGCTCGACCTCGACGAGGACCACGTGGCCGAGGAAGAGGTCGCCGTCGTCGTAGTAGGGCGTCGCCGCCCCGTCCGAGGTGATCGCGAGCTCGCTCAGCCGGATCCGCCGCACGAAGGACTCCGGCGTGACCTCCTCGACCTCGCCCTCGTCCTCGCCCTCGTCCTCCACGGCCTGGCCCTGCCAGTCGTTGGCGAGGTCGACGAGGGTGGTGGCGGCGTAGGCCCGCCAGCGCGCGTCGGTGCCGGCCGCGTCGGCGGCGTACGACGTCAGCCGGGCCAGCGCGGCCTCGCAGGTCTCGGCGCCCTCGGCCGCCGAGTCGTCGACGTCGAGCAGCACGTGGACGGACCTGCCGGCCCAGTCGATCTCTCCGGAGAAGTGCCCGTAGGCGCGCTCGAGGGTGAAGTCACCGAGGTCGGAGGTCACCACGACCGGCGCGAGGTAGGCCGCGAGCCGCTCGTCGAGCGCGGGCACGTGCACGTCGCGCCGGACGACCTCGTCGAGGGCGAAGTGCCCGGACAGGTCGGGGACCGGCTGGCCGTACCTCGCGTACTCCGCCGGGTCGGGGTCGGTCCGACGGACGCGGACGACGTACTGCGTGTGTGCCTGCAGGTCGTGGATCCAGGTGGCGCGCTGCTCGTCGGTGGCGAGCCAGCTGAGCCGGCCGTCACCGGTGACGACGGCACCGTCCTGGTTGACGTGGGCGATCACGTCGGCCGACGGCGTCCACAACACCGCGTCGCCCGCCTTGCCCGCGCCGCCGACGGTCGTGCCGGTCAGGACGGTGATCTCGACGACCTCGCTCGCGTGCCGCCGGTCGAACGCCTCGCGCTCCTGCTTCTCCCCCATGGCGACAGCGTAGGAGGGGCGGTCGGTCAGGTCGCGGGCCAGGCGGCCATCGCGGTGTCGGCGATGCCTGCGAGGTCCTCGGCCGTCCCGCCGTCGCGAGCGCAACCGGACATGCCACGCATGACGGCCACCAGGAACGCGGCCAGCTGGTCGGTGGCGACCGAGGCCGGCAGGTCTCCCTCCTCGACACCGCGGTCGAGACGGTCCCTCACGAGCCGGCGCAGCACCTCCCGCTGACCGTCGAGCAACGGCTCGGTCAGCATCAGGCAGCCCGGAGGGGTCGCCACGTCGGTGTGGGCACGCGCGGTGTCGTGGAGCATCCGGACCACGGCCTCCCGTGCGGTCGGGAGCTCGACCGCACGAGTGAGCCCCTCGCAGGTGCGGGCGAAGTAGGCCGCCGACGCCTCCTCGAAGAGACGTCGCTTGTCACCGAAGGCCGCGTAGAGGCTCGGTGGCGTGATGCCCATCGCGGAGGTCAGCATCGCGATCGACGTCGCCTCGTAGCCCGAGCGCCAGAACAGCTCCACGGCCGCAGCCAGCGCTGCGTCGCGGTCGAAGCTGCGCGGCCGCCCCACCATGTGAGCCACCCTAACGTATCGATCACTACAGAACCTGCTACCGTCGTGCTGAATCACTAGCGATCACTACAGAATGGATGTCCCATGGACCTCAACGGCGCGGTGGCACTGGTCACCGGAGCGAATCGCGGCATCGGCGCGGAGTTCGTCGAGCAGCTGAAGAAGCGCGGCGTGCGCAAGGTCTACGCCGCGGCTCGCGACACGAGCACCCTCCGGGCGGAGGGCATCCACGCGATCGCGCTCGACGTCACCGACCCCGCCCAGGTCGCAGAGGCGGCCGCGGTGGCGAGCGACGTCCAGCTGCTCATCAACAACGCCGGCATCTCCACCGGGACGCCGCTCGTGACCGGTGACGAGGCAGCGATCCGGCGCGAGATGGACACCAACTTCTTCGGCCCGCTGCAGCTGACCCGGGCCTTCGCACCCGTGCTGGCAGCGAACGGCGGTGGAGCGATCCTCAACGTCGTCTCGGCCCTGTCGTGGTTCACCGTCCCCGGCGCCGGGGCCTACTCCGCCTCGAAGGCCGCCGCCTGGATGCTGAGCGACTCGACCCGCCTCGAGCTCGCGCCGCAGGGCACCCACGTCGTCGCGGTGCACATGGGCCTCGTCGACACCGACATGGCGCAGGGCGTGGACGCACCCAAGATCAGCCCGGCCGACCTGGCGAGTGCGGGCCTCGACGCCGTCGAGTCCGGCCGCCAGGAGGTGCTGGGCGACGACTGGGCGCGCTTCGTCAAGTCGGGCCTCGGCCTCGACCCGCACGAGCGCTACGAGCAGATCTTCGGCGCGTTGGGCGCCTGATCACGCACGGTCGGCCAGCAGCTCCTCGACGGCGGCGGCCACCTCGAGCAGCTGCCGGTCGGCGCCGTGGCGGGCGACGAGCTGGACGCCGACCGGCAGGCCCTCCGGAGTCGTGCCCGCCGGGACCGAGATGGCCGGGCAGCCGGTGACGGAGATGAAGTACGCCGAGCGCATCCAGGCGAGGTAGTCGGGCATCTCGTTGCCGTTGATCGTCTCGGGGAACTCGTGCTCCACCGGGAACGGCGGCACCTGCGAGGTCGGCAGCAGCAGCACGTCGTGGTGCCCGAAGAAGAGCCGCATCGTCTCCGAGAGCGAGGTGCGCTGGGCGTAGCCGCGCGCGACGTCGGCGCCCGTGAGCGGCTCGCCGGCCCGGATGTTGGCCTCGAGCGAGGGCTTGAACGACGTCGGGTTGTCGGCGAGCAGCCGGCCGAGCTTCGCCTGGAAGTGCCACGCGCGCAGGGTGCGGAAGGTGTCGTCGGCCAGCGACAGGTCGGGGTGCGCCTCGGTGACCGCGGCGCCGGCGTCGGAGAGCCGCGCAGCCGTGGCGCGTACGACGTCCGCGACCCGGTGGTCGACCTCGAAGGCCGCGCCGAGGTCGATGCTCGTGGCGACCTTCAGCCCGGCGATCGGGGCGGGCGCGAGCGGCGGCGCGAACGTCGTACCGGCGTCACCGAGGGCCTGCGGCGCGCGCGGGTCGGGACCGGCGAGCACGGACAGCAGGAGGGCGACGTCGCCGACGTTGCGGGCCATCGGACCGCCGACCGAAGTGGTCTCCCACTGGTTGTAGAGCGGCCACTCCGGCACCCGGCCGAGGGACGGGCGCATGCCGACGACGCCGCAGAACGACGCCGGGTTGCGGAGCGAGCCGCCCATGTCGGAGCCGTCGGCGAGGGGCACCATGCCGGAGGCCAGCGCGCACGCCGCTCCCCCGCTGGACCCGCCGGCGGACCTCGTCGGGTCGACCGGGTTGCGGGTGACGCCGAAGACCGGGTTGAAGGTGTGCGAGCCGGAGGCGAACTCGGGGACGTTGGTCTTGCCGACGAAGACGACGCCGGCGCCGCGGAGGCGCTCGACGAGGAGCTCGTCGTGGTCGGCGACGTGGTCGGCGTAGACCGGCGAGCCGAAGGTGTGCGGCCAGCCCTTGAGGGCGTGGGTGTCCTTCACGGCGAAGGGCAGCCCGTGCAGCGGTCCGGTCTCCTCGCCCGAGGCCTGCGCCTGGTCGGCGACCGCCGCCCACGCCCGGGCGCGCTCGGCGTCGAGCGAGACGATGGCGTTGAGCTCGGGGTTGCGCTCCTCGATCCGGTCCAGGTGGAGCTCGAGGAGCTCGGTCGCGGAGATCGTGCCGTCGCGGACCGCCGCCGCCTGCTCGCGCGCGGTGGAGCCGACCGTCAGGTCGGTCATCGGCGACGACCGAAGAGGCCGCCGACCACGACGCCGAGCACGACGAGCCCGGCACCCACGGCGACGCCGGTGAGGAACTCCTGCCTGCTCCCGGCAGCGGGCGCCTTCGCGGGCGCGGTGAAGACCTGACCGGCCGCAGGAGCCGTCGCCGGCGTGCCCGTCGCGGGTGCCACCGCGGCCGCGGCCGGGGCCACCGGCCCGCCCGCGATCGCGGAGTCGACGTTGCCGAAGAATTCCCCCGCCATCCGGCGCGAGACGGAGGTGAGCATCCGCTGCCCGACCCCGCCGATCATCCCGCCGACCACCGCGTCAGCGTCGTAGGACACCCGCGTGGTGTCGCCCTCGGGCGTGAAGCGGACGTGGACCGTCGCGCCGATCGTGCCGGGCGCGCCGGCGCCGTCGAGCTTCATCACGAGCGACTCGTGCTCGACGAGGTCGCTCATCACGCACGAGCCGGCGTAGGTGCCCTTGATGGAGGCGACGCCCGCGGTCACGGTCATGGCGTAGGCGTTGTCGCCGGTGGCCTCGAGCTTCTCGCAGCCCGGGATGGTGCGGACCAGGACGGACGGGTCGAGCAGCGCGTCCCAAGCCTGGGCGACGGGTGCGGCGATGGTGTTCTCACCGGTGAACTTCATGCGGGGGTCTCCTTCAGGTCGTGCTCGAGCCGCAGGGCGAAGAGCTCGGAGGGCGAGATCGGCATCGCGGCGATGGGGAAGCCCTCGGCGTCCTCGATGGCGGCGGCGAAGACGGCGGCCGACGGGATCACGCCCGCCTCGCCGGCGCCCTTGATGCCGAGCGGGTTGAGCGGCGACGGGGTCTCGAGGTGGTCGATGTCGATGGTCGTGGGGACCTCGGTGACGTAGGGCATCAGGAAGTCCATGAACGAGGCGTTGAGCAGCTGCCCCGACTCGTCGTACTCCATCCGCTCGTAGAGCGCACCGCCGACGCCCTGCGCGACGCCGCCGTGGATCTGCCCCTCGACGATCATCGGGTTGATGAGGTGGCCGCAGTCGTGGACGACGGCGTACTTGAGGATCGTGATCTCGGCCGTGTCGGGGTCGGTCTCCACGATCACGGCGTGCATGCCGTTGGCGAAGGTGGAGCGCTCGGGCGAGTAGAAGTCCTTCCCCTCCAGGCCGGGCTCGTCGTCCTCGGCGACCGGCGGCTTGCCGGGGTCGCCGACGGAGAACTGGGTGGCCGCCTTGGACGCCTCGTCGAAGGCGTAGCGCAGCGGGTTGGACAGCACTGCCACGGTGCCGAGGTCGATGGAGGCGTCGGTGCCGCGCACCGAGACGACGCCGTCGGAGATCTCGAGGTCGTCCTCGGCCGCCTCGAGCGCCTCGGCCGCGATCCGCAGCGCCTTCTCCTTGGCGCGCAGCGCCGCGAGATGGATGGCCGAGCCGCTCATCACGGCCGCGCGGGAGGCGAAGGTGCCCACCGCGTAGGGCATCTTGCGGGTGTCGCCGGTGGTGATCTCGACGTCCTCGAACCGCACGCCCAGGGTGTCGGCGACGATCTGCGCGAACGCCGTCTGGTGACCCTGGCCCTGGGTGGTGAGGCCGGTCGCCACCTTGACCTTGCCGGACGTCTCGATGTGGACGTGCGCGCCCTCGTAGGGGCCGACGCCGGTGCCCTCGACGTAGCAGGCCAGCCCGATGCCGACCCGCCTCCCCTGGGCGGCCATCTCGGCGCGGAAGTCCTCGAACTCGTCCCAGCCGACGAGCTCCTTGAGCTTGGTGAGCGAGGCGGGGTAGTCACCCGAGTCGTAGGTCAGCGGGCGGCCGTCCTGGAAGACCAGTCCGTGCTCGTAGGGGAACTCGTCGGGCTGGATGAAGTTGGTCGAGCGGACCTCGGTGCGGTCCTTGCCGAGGTAGGCCGCAATGGCGTCCATCGTCCGCTCCATGACGAAGCAGCCCTGCGGGCGGCCGGCGCCGCGGTAGGGCGTGACGATGACGGTGTTGGTGTAGAGCGACTCGAGGGACACGCGGTAGTTGTCCGGCTTGTAGGGGCCGAGCAGCTGCGTCGAGGTGATGATCGGGACGATCAGGCCGTAGGGCGTGTAGGCGCCGTGGTCGTGCCAGAACTGCACGTGCAGGCCGAGCACGTGGCCGTCGTCGTCGAAGCCGACCTCGACGTGGTGCTGCTGCGCGCGCTCGTGGGCCGACGAGATGAAGTGCTCGCGGCGGTCCTCGGTGAACTTCACCGGCCGACCCAGTGTCATCGCCGCCAGCGGGACGAGCAGCTCCTCGGGCCACGGGTGGTTGATCTTCACGCCGAAGCCGCCGCCCACGTCGGGCGTGATCACGTCGACCTTCGCCAGGTCGAGCCCGAGCTTGGCGGCCACGCAGCCGCGGACGCCGGTGCTGGTCTGGGTCGAGCTCCACACCGTCAGGCGGGACGTGTCGGGGTCCCACCGGGCCACGGTGCCGCGGCCCTCCATCGGCGTGCAGGCGGAGCGCTCGATGTCGAGGTCGAGGGTCAGCACGTGCGGCGCGGCCGCGATGGCGGCACGGGCGTCGCCGTTCTCCTGCGTCATCCGGGCGCCGACGTTGTCGGGTACGTCGTCGTGCACGGCCGTGGCCGCGGCGCGGGCGGCGGCGATGCCCACGACGGGCTTCAGCTGCTCGTAGTCGACGCGGATCCGCGAGACGGCGTCCTCGGCGACGTAGCGGTCGACGGCGACGACGAAGGCGATCGCCTCGCCGACGTAGTTGACCTCGTCCCTGGCCAGTGCGTACTGCGTGCGGCCGTGGGTCAGCGTCGGGTGCGGGATCAGCAGCGGCAGCGGCTCGGCCATCGGGCCGGTGAGGTCGTCCCACGTCCACACGGCCAGCACGCCCTCGAGGTCGAGCAGGTCGGAGACGTCGATGTCGACGATGCGCGCGTGCGCGTGGGGCGAGCGGAGGACGGCGGAGTGCAGCAGCCGCGGGTCGTCGGTGAGCAGGTCGTCGACGTAGCGGCCCTGGCCGCGCAGGAAGCGCTGGTCCTCGACCCGCGGGACCTTGGTGCCGAACAGCTTGGTGGTCACTCGCGCTCCTTGGTGATCTCCGCAGCACGCAGGACCGACTTCACGATGTTCTGGTAGCCGGTGCAGCGACAGAGGTTGCCGGCGATCATCTCCCGCGCCTCGTCCTCGGTGGGGTCGGGGTTGTCACGCAGCCCCGCGGTGATCGTGGTGAGGAAGCCGGGCGTGCAGAAGCCGCACTGGAGGCCGTGGCAGTCCTGGAATCCCTGCTGGACGGGGCTCAGCCGTCCCTGCGCGGTGCCGTCCGGCTCGGTCAGCCCCTCGACCGTGGTGATCTCGGAGTCGACCGCCGAGACCGCGAACATCAGGCACGAGCGCATCGGCCTGCCGTCGACCAGGATCGTGCACGCCCCGCAGACGCCGTGCTCGCAGCCGACGTGCGTGCCGGTGAGGCCGAGGTCGTGGCGCAGCGCGTCGGACAGCAGCCGACGGGCAGGCACCCGCACCTCGTGGACCGTCCCGTTGACGGTGAGGCGGACGTCGTGGAGCTCCTCCCCCGACGGGCTGGGCTGGATGCTCATGAGGCCCTCCTGTCACGTGCGTGGTCGGTGGCGGCCGCGAGCACCTTCGGCACCAGCACCTTCACGAGGTGGGCGCGGTAGATCGCGGTCGCGTGGATGTCGTCGGCCGGGTCGAGCTCGGCCAGCGCCTTCTCGGCGGGTGCACCGAGTGCGTCGGTGACGTCGACGACGGTCGGCACGTCGCTCACCGACACGAAGCCGAGCCGCGCGCGGGTGACGGTGTCGCCGTCCGCGCCCGTGCCCAGCTGCACGTGGGCGGCGACGCCGACGAGGGCGTAGTCACCGTGGCGACGGGCGATCTCCTGGAACGCCACGCCCGCGCCCGGCGCGAGGGCCGGGAACGACGCCCCGACCGCGATCTCGTCGTGGGCCAGCGTCGACTCGAGCGGGCCGGCGAACAGCTCGGCGGCCGGGACCGTACGACGACCGCGCACCGATGCGACGTCCACGGATCCCTCCAGCAGTCGCAGCACCATCGGCATCTCGGCCGCGGCGTCGGCGTGCACGAGGGAGCCGACCGTCGTACCCCGGTTGCGGATCGTGGGGTGGGCGACGTGGGACAGCGCCATCGCGAGCAGCGGCTGCACGTCGGCCGCCTCCGCCGAGGCGAGGACCTCGGCGTGGCGGGCGAGGGCGCCGATCCGGACGCCGTCCGCGTCGGCGGTGACGTGGCCGAGGTCCGGCAGTGCGTTGATGTCGACCAGGGTCGAGGGAGCGGCCAGCCGCATGGACAGCAGCGGCACCAGCGACTGGCCGCCTGCCAGCACCTTCGCCCCCTGGTCCTCCGCGAGGGCCGCGAGGGCTTCGTCGAGGGTGGTCGGACGCAGGTAGGCGAAGGGTGCGGGCTTCACGGGGTTACTTGGCCTCGCCCTCTGCGGACTCGGTGTGGCTGAGGTTCCGGGTCACGCGACCGGCGCCGTCGCCCGTGCGCCCCTTCACCATGTGGAAGAAGACGATGACGAGGATCGTGCCGAGCGAGATGCCGCCGAGCTGGAAGTCGTCGGTGAAGGTCAGGGTGACGCCACCCACGCCGGCGATGATGCCCGCGGCGAGGCCGACCATGTTGACGGGGTTGCCGAAGTCGACGTTGTTCTCGACCCAGATCTTCGCTCCCACGAGTCCGATCATCCCGTAGAGGACAACCGTGATGCCGCCGAGCACACCACCGGGGGTGGCGCTGACGATGGCACCGAACTTCGGGCACAGGCCCAGCAGGATCGCGACGCCGGCGGCGACGTAGTAGGCCGCGGTCGAGTAGACCCGGGTGGCACCCATGACGCCGATGTTCTCGGCGTACGTCGTGGTCGGCGAGCCGCCGAAGGCGCTGGCGAAGGCGGTCGCGACGCCGTCGGCACCGATCGCGCGGCCCATGTAGGGGTCGAGGTTCTCCCCGGTCATCTCGGCGACCGCCTTGACGTGGCCGGTGTTCTCGGCGACGAGGGCGATGACGCCCGGGAGGACGAGGAGGATCGCGGTGAGCGAGAACGACGGGCCGTGCACGACGGAGACGCCGTCGGCCAGCGTGCCGCTCGGGAGCCCGATCCAGTCGGCTGCCTGGACGCCTGCCCAGGAGACGCGGTCGTGCTCGGTCGCCTCGGTCGCGCCGCCGAGGACGGACGTGATCGGGCCGAGGACGAGGTCGGCGAGCCAGGACAGGACGTAGCCGAAGATCAGCGCCAGGAAGACCGCGATGCGCGACCAGAAGCCCGGCAGCATCACGGCCGCGAAGACCATGAACGCCGCGGTCAGCAGTGCGATCCACTGGTCCTGGGGCCAGTAGACGCCCGCGACCACCGGCGCGAGGTTGAAGCCGATCAGCATGACCACGGCACCGGTCACGGCCGGCGGCAGGATCTTGTGGATCAGCTCCGCACCCGCGAAGTGGACGAGCACGCCGACGGCTGCGAGGACGAGGCCGCCGACCAGGATCGCGCCGGTGACGTAGGACGAGTCGTTGCCCTCGTCGAGCATCCGGATCGCCGCGACCGACGCCACGAAGGAGGCGCTCGTGCCGAGATAGCTGGGCACGCGGTTCTGGACGATCAGCAGGAACAGGATCGTGCAGAGGCCCGAGAACATGATGGCGAGGTTGGCGTCGAGCCCCATCACCAGCGGGAAGACGAAGGTCGCTCCGAACATCGCGACCACGTGCTGGGCGCCGAGCCCGATGGTCTTGCCCCACGGGAGGCGCTGGTGCGGGAGCACCGCCTCGCCCGGAGCGGGATCCACCACGTCCCACTTGAACATCGACATGTCAGGCCTCCAGATTCGCAGGGGTGTGTACCCGAGATGCCACAAACTAGTGCGGCCCATCTCACACCCTCACTGGCGACACTTGCCGAAGGAACGCCGCGGTCGATGACAAGTTCTCGCGCGCGTTACGGTCGTCACTACGGTGGGTGCATGGATCTGCCTGCCACCTCCCTGCGGCGGGCCACCCCCGCGGACGTGGCTGGGGTCGCCGCCCTCGCGGAGGCGGCGTACTCCCCCTACGTCGAGCGGATGGGCGGCCTCCGCCCCGGCCCGATGGACGTCGACTACGCCGCTGCTCTCGCGTCCGACGACGTCGAGGGGTGGGTCGCGGACGTCGACGGAGTGATCGGCGGCTACCTCCTGCTCGTCCCCGAGGACGACGGGCTCCTGCTCGACAACGTCGCCGTCCATCCCTCGCTCCACGGCCGCGGGCTGGGCCGGGCGCTGCTGTCCCACGCGGAGCTCCGCGCGCGTGCCCTCGGCCTCTCCCGGATCCGGCTCTACACCCACGTCTCGATGGTCGAGAACCAGCGGCTCTACGCCCACCTCGGCTACGTCGAGACGCACCGCGCGACGACCCACGGGTTCACCCGGGTGTTCTTCGCCAAGGACCTCTAGGCCGGGGACAGCATCGCCCCGTCCACCCACATCTCCACGATCGCCCAGCCGCCGTCGTCGGGCACGGCCACGCAGATGCGTCCGTCGTACCGTCCCTGGATGTTGCGCCACGCCAGCAGCAGGACCGCCTGCCGGCCGCGCGGGCCGTCGTACCAGGCGTGCTTCACCGGCGGTGGCGGGCGCTCCTCGTTCGGCTCCACCTCGACGGCCGGAGCCGGCTGCTGCCCCGCCTGCCGTGCGCGGGTGTTGGCGACGCGCTGGGCCAGCGTCTCGCGCTCGGGGTCGTCCCTCCTGCCCATCCCGCCTGCCACGCCGATCATGGTATCCGCTGATCGATCACATGATCGAATATTGTTGGCTTCGGCCGGATCTCGAGCGCTGTCTCGGCGACCCGGTGGCCATGCGGCGCTGACCGGCCCATAATCCGGACCATGACGACCGTCCGCCCCGAGCGCCTCTCCCCGGACCGGCGCGGTGTCGCGACCGTCGGCGCCCTGGCGACCGGACTCCTCGTGTCGGTGCCACTCTGGTGGATCTCGGGTGGGACGGGGATGAGCGTCCGGGAGCTCCAGCGCTGGGTCAGGGTCGTGGCCCTGGGTGCCCTGGCGATGCTCACGATCGGCGTGCTGCTGTGGCGGTCGGAGCGCGGGCGCGGCGACGGAGCAGGACTCCTGGCCGGCACGGTCTGGGCGCTCGCGGCCGACGCCACGTGGTTCTCGCTCGCCGCGTCGACCGCAGGTGACTGACTCACGCCTCCGGCCGCACCAGCACCTCGAAGTCCTTCCCGTCGTACGTCGACGAAAACCGCCCGACGCGGGAGAAGCCGAGGCGCTCGACCACCCGCAGCGCGCGGGCGTTGAACGACGCGACCGTCACCCGGAAGGCGGGCGGCGCGAAGGCGGCGCGACCATGGGCCAGCCCGGCCGCGATGGCGACCGGACCGAGCCCCTGGCCGGTCAGCGAGGGCCGGAGCCCGCCGCCGGTGTCGAGTGCGTGGTCGTCGTACTCCCAGCCGGGGACGCGACCGTCCTCGCCGTAGGAGCGGAAGCCGACGAGCTCACGGCCGCGCAGGACGGCGTGGAAGCCGGACGCGGGATCCAGCAGCCGGTCCGGGTCGGCACCGGTCATGTCGTAGGAGGAGTACGGCGCGGCGTACTGCCACGTGCAGATCTCCAGTGCGTGCTCGCGCGACAGGGGCGCGATGACGAGGCCGCTCACCGGCGCGGGGTGGCGTCGGGTGCCCGGACGGCGTACTGCACGTCGGGCGCGGGGTACCCGGGCCCCACCAACGAGCCCAGCGTGATGCTGGTGTTCCCGGAGCCGGCGACGACATCGATGGTCGGATCCTTCGGCAGCCGCCAGGTCTGCTCGGTCGCACCACGCAGGCCACCGCGGGGGCCGACCGTGAACGACCGAGCCGTCACCGCCCAGTCGGTCGCGTCGCGCTCGTGCTGCGCGTGCGCCACGACCCCGCGCCCGTCGCCGCCGACCGACAGGTCGAGGGAGCGGTCGAACCACGCGGCGTCGCCCGCCGTCGTGGTGCCGGCGAGGCGCCGGGCGGTGGGGCGGCCGCGCGAGGGGGCCCACGTCGCGACCCAGCTGCGCAGCTGGCTCACGGGCGAGGCTCCCAGCGGTTCGTCCACGGGCACCGGCTTGCCCGCTGCCTGCCAGGCGACGACCCCCACGCCGGAGGCCGTCATCGCAGCGCGGCCGGCGGCCACGCCGTAGGTCCAGCGCGGTGTCCACGAGCGCGGAGCGGAGGGCCGTCCCGACAGCACCAGGACACGGTAGGCCCGCCCGTAGAGCTCACCGGTCGACCGGGACTCCACGACGGTCGCCACGAACCGGCCGCCGGAGACGTCCACGGCCCGGGCGGTGAATCCGCCGGACTGCCGGCGACGGGAGTGCTTGATCGTCCACTGCTCGGTGCGCGCGTTGTAGCCGTCGATGCGGAGGCGGCCGTCGTACCAGGACCCGGGCTCCTCCTCGTAGCCACCGCCACGCACGGTGAGCACGCTCCCGGAGTCGTTGATGGCCCCGATCATGTCGGCACCGGAGTTGCCGCGGGCCACCGGCCGGGTCAGGTCGCGCCAGCCGAGGTCGGGGTGGTAGCTGGTCAGGTGGTGCGGCCGGCCGTAGCCGCTGTTGCTGGCGAACAGGGCGTACTGGCCCTGCGGCGAGTAGTCCACCGACCCGATCTCGCCCTCGGGCCGCACCTTCCACACCCAGCCGTCGTCACCCGTCCACACCAGCTGCACGAGGCGGGTCGGCGGCTCCTCGGTGTCGGTCCGCACCCGGCACTCGACCGCCACGGCGAGGTTGGAGACGGCGGTGGCCGCGTCGACGACACGGCAGTCCTCGACGTCGTCCACGCTGGTCACCTCCGTGCGCGGACCGAGCGAGCCGTCAACGCCCAGGCGCTGGTCGAAGACCGTCGCGTCGTGGTCGCCGCCGACACTCACCAGCGCGGCGCTGCCGTCGGCGAGCGCGATCGCGAGGCTGCCGGTCGCGGGGTGCAGGGGGCTCCACTGCCCGGGAGCGCCCGCGCGGAGGTGCCCGACGACGCGGTCCGGGGACGGTGCGGTGGGCTGCGCACCCGACGCTGCGAGCGGCACGCCGACCACGGCGACGACGAGCGCGGGCAGCAGGCGGTGGCGGCGTACGTGCACGAGGGGCTCCCGGGACAGGTGGTCCGCCGACCCTACGCTTCCCTCAGCCCACGATCTCCAGTGCGCGCAGTGCGACCGCGACGTCGAGGCGCAGGTGCGGGTCGGTGGCGACGGGGCCGAGAATCCGCTGCAGCTTGCCGACGCGGTAGCGCATCGTGTTGTAGTGGAAGAACTGGGCGCGGGCGGCCTCGGCGACGTTGAAGTTCGTGTCGAGCAGCACCTGCAACGTCTCGCGCAGGTCGGCCGCCTCGGGCGTGCGCTCGGCGAGCGGTCCGAGCACGTCGGAGGCGAACGCCGTCAGCTCGGCGCCGTCGGGCACGAGCGCCAGCAGCCGGTGCAGGCCCAGCTGGTCGAAGCGGGTCACCGAGCCGCCGCCGTGGACCCGCCGGCCGATCTCGACCGCGCGTTGCGCCTGCCGGAAGGCCTCGGGCAGCTCACCGAGCCCGTCGGCCACCCGGCTCACCCCGGCCGAGAACGCGATGCGGCCACCGCCGCGGTCGCCGCGCACCGCCTCGACGATCCGGTCCACGGCGGCATGGCCGGCCTGGACGTCGGAGCTCGGGACGAGCGGCACGAGGGTCACGACCTCGCGGCTGAACGCGACCGAGGCGATGCTGTCGTCCGCTGCTGCCGCGACCTGCCGCCACGCGTTCGCGAACCGGTCCTGCCAGGCCCGACGCTCCTCCGGTCCGGGGTGCAGCGCGGCCATCGCGTCGGGGTCGAGGGTCGCCACGACCACCACGACCGGCCGGCCGAGCTGCCAGCCGAAGGCCTGGGCGTGCTCGGCGACGTAGTCGTCCTCGCCTGCCCGGCCGAGGAAGACGTCGCGCAGGAAGTCGCCGCGGTACTTGTTCTCCACCGCGGTGATCGCCTCGACGCGCGTCACCAGCAGTGCCGCGACGATCGCGGCGCGCTCGAGGGCGTGCACGTCGGAGGCGTGGATCCGGCCGTCGGGACGCAGCGCGACCAGGCGCGCGAGGTCGACCCCGGCCGCCACCACCCGGCGTACGAGTGCCTCACCGTCGCCCACCGCGGTGCCGTCGGGGTCGATCCGCTCGACGCGCAGCCGGCCGGTCTGGTCCCACAGGTCGGCGGTCGCCAGCGCGTCGCGCTGGGCGTCGTCGAGGTGGGCCGCCCGCTCGCGCCCGTCGGTCGAGGTGAACACCACCCCACACCCCAGCGCGTCGCCCACCGCCTCGGCGATCGCGGCCAGGTCGCCGCCCTCCAGCACGATGTGCGACAGCGCGGTGTGCAGCGCGTCGGCGCGTTCGAGCGCGGCGACGGCGTCCGGGTCGCTTATCAAGTCTTGGCCCACTTCTGCCCCTTGCTTGTCAGGAACTCACATCGGCGAGTGTGTCATGGCCCGATAGCGTCGGGGTCGTGAAGTCCGGCTCGATCTCCGTCGTGGCGCCGATCCGGGTGCGTGAGCGGCTGGCGGAGGCGAGCGACGGACCGCGCGACGTGCTCCACGCGAGCAGCACCGCGCTCTACGTCGACCTCGACGGCTGGTGCCTCGGGCTCGTGTCGTCCTCGGCGACGCGGGTGCCCTGCGCCCTCTGGTCGACGCTCGACGACCTCACGCCGCTGGCCGGTCGTCCCGTGGTCGTCTGCGACGGCACGCTGCTCGTCGGCGACCTCGACGTCCGGGTGGGGCGCCTGGTGGACCCGCGGGTCACCCGGGTCGGACGTCATGGAGATCCTCGGTCCGAACCGGTCATCCCCATGACGTCCGGTGTCGACCTGCCCGCCGACGGACGCCTCACCGGCCCCGACCTCGACCGGCTGGTCGGTCGCGGTCCGGGCCTCACCCCGCTCGGCGACGACGTGGTCGCCGGCTGGCTGGTCACGCGCGCCGCGCTCGGCCGGCCCGACGACGCGGTGGTGGACGGCGCACGACACCGGCTCGGCGCGACCACGCTGCTGTCGGCGACCCTGCTGGACTGCGCGATCCGGGGCGAGGCACTCCCCCCGCTCGCGCACTGGCTGGCCGCGCCGTCCGAGGCGACCGCGCGGGCCCTGCTCGCCGTCGGCGCCACCTCCGGCGCGGGCCTGATGGCCGGCGCCTCGCTCGCACTCACCTCACTCGAAGAGAAGTCCCGGAGGGCCGCATGAAGGACCACGTCGAGCTCAGGAGCGGTGCCTACGCCGACTCCGTCACCCTGCTCCAGGTGAGTCGCGCCGTTCAGGGGGCGCCCGGGGTGGTGGCCGCCCAGGTGGCGATGGCGACCGGCCTCAACCTCGAGGTGCTCACCGGGATGGGCTTCGACGTCCCCGACTCCTCCCCCAACGACATGGTCGTCGCGCTCCGCCTCGACGACGACGCCGACCTCGCGGCTGCGCTCGCCGCCGTCGACGCCGCGCTCGTGCCGACCCGACCCACGTCGGGCGACACGACGGTCGCTCCCCCGCGCACGACCGGGTCCGCCTTCCGCCGCACCGGACCGGGCGCCGTCGCGCTCGTCTCCGTCCCCGGCGCCAGCGCGACGGTCGAGGCGATGGACGCCCTCGAGGCCGGCCACGACGTGATGGTCTTCAGCGACAACGTCCCGGTGGCCGAGGAGGTCGCCCTCAAGCGCTACGCCACCTCGGTCGGCGCGCTCGTGATGGGCCCCGACTGCGGCACCGCGGTCATCGACGGAGTCGGCCTCGGCTTCGCCAACACCGTGCGCCCGGGACGGATCGGCATCGTCGCCGCGTCGGGCACCGGCTGCCAGCAGCTGCTCGCACTGCTCGACCACGCGGGGGCCGATCTCGACGGCGTCGGTGTGCGCCACGCGCTCGGCGTCGGTGGTCGCGACCTGTCCTCGGCCGTCGGCGGGCTCTCCACCCGCGAGGCGATCCGCCGGCTCGACGAGGACCCTGAGGTCGACCTCGTCGTCGTGGTCTCCAAGCCGCCGGCGCCCGAGGTCGCTGCGTCGCTGCAGGAGTACGCCGACGGGCTGGGCACGCCGGTCGAGCTCGGCCTGCTCGGCCGCGGGCAGCGCGACCTCACCGCGGTCGCCGAGTCGGTGCTGGCGCGCCTCGGGCACGACGCCCCGGCGTGGCCGTCGTACGGCGCCGACGACACCGCAGCCGCGACCGGCCCGCTGCTGCGTGGCCTCTTCGTCGGCGGCACGCTCTGCGACGAGTCGATGCTGATGGCGACCGAGGCGCTCGGCCCCGTGCGCAGCAACATCCCGCTCTCCGACGACCTCGCGCTCGGCGACGACCTGCTGGTGGACGACCACACGTTCGTCGACTTCGGCGACGACGCCCTCACCCAGGGCCGCGCGCACCCGATGATCGACCCGACGCTGCGCAACGAGCAGCTCGCCCGCGCGGCCGCCGACCCGGCGACCGGCGTGATCCTGCTCGACCTGGTCCTCGGCCACGGCGCCGAGCCCGACCCCGCCTCGCTGCTGGCACCCGCCATCGCGGCGGCCCGCGCGGAGCGGCGGGTCCCGGTCGTCGTGAGCCTCGTCGGCACCGAGCTCGACCCCCAGAGACTCGCCGCCCAGCGCGACGCGCTCGTCGCCGCCGGCGCCGAGGTCCACCTCTCCAACGCGGCCGCGACCCGCCGCGCCCTCCAGCTGATCGAAGGAGCCCAGTGATGAGCGAGACGACCGTCGTGACGGTGGGCGCCGACATGTTCGCCGAGGCCGTCGAGGGCCAGGCCGTCGGTGTCGAGCGGGTCGACTGGCGACCGCCGATGCCCGGCACTGAGGCTGACCTCGCGAAGGTCGCCACCGACGCGCGACGGCCCGAGGCCAACCGGTTGGCCGTCGAGGCGATGCTCGGCGTCACCGCCCACCTCGTCGATGTCGCGCCGGCGTCCGAGGTGCTCGGCCTGGAGAAGGGCCAGTTCCTCCACGCCGGACCTCCGATCACCTGGGACCGCGCGTCCGGTCCGCTGCGCGGTGCTCTCATGGGCGGGGCTGCGCTCGAGGGCCTGGTCGACGACCCGGAGGACGCCGTCGCGCTCTTCGAGTCCGGCAGCTCCGTGAGCCTCGAGCCGTGCCACCACCGCAGCGCCGTCGGCCCGATGGCCGGAGTCGTCACGCCGTCCATGTGGATGTGGGTCCTCGAGGACCGCGCCACCGGCAGGCGGACGTACTGCTCCCTCAACGAGGGCCTCGGCAAGGTGCTGCGCTACGGCGCCTACAACGACGAGGTGCTCACCCGGCTGCGCTGGATGGGCGACGTGCTCGGCCCGCTGCTGCAGGCCGCGGTGCGCGGCACCGAGGAGGCCACCGACGTCACCGGCATCCTCACCCAGATGCTCCAGATGGGCGACGAGGCGCACAACCGCAACCGCGCCGGCACGCTCATGCTGCTGCGCGACCTCTCCCCCGCGATGGTGGGCAGCATCGACCGGGGAGGCTTCGCCGCCAAGGACGTCGCGGCCGCGCTGCGCTTCGTCGGCGGCAACGACCACTTCTTCCTCAACCTCGCGATGCCCGCCTGCAAGCTCGCCCTCGACGCCGGGCGCGACGTGCCCGGCTCGACGATGGTCGTCGCGATGGCGCGCAACGGCACGGACTTCGGCATCCAGGTCTCCGGCACCGGCGACGAGTGGTTCACCGGGCCGGCCCAGGTGGCCGAGGGCCTCTTCCTCGGCGACTACGGGCCCGACGACGCCAACCCCGACATCGGCGACTCCGCGATCACCGAGACCGCCGGCATCGGCGGGTTCGCGATGGCGACCGCGCCCGCGATCGTCCGGCTCGTCGGCGGCACCGTCCCCGACGCGCTCGCGACCACCCGCCGGATGCACGAGATCACCCTCGCGGAGAACCCCCGCTGGTCGGTCCCCGTCCTCGAGTTCCAGGGCACGCCGACCGGCATCGACGTGAGCAAGGTCGTACGCACCGGGATCCTGCCGCAGATCAACACCGGCATGGCCGGCGCGGTGGCGGGCGTCGGCCAGGTCGGCGCCGGGCTCGTGACCCCGCCCGCCGAGATCTTCCCGAAGGCGCTCGCCGCCCTCGCGGCGCGCGTACCTGCCTGAGCGGTGCGTGAGCCACATTCGACGCGTGCGAAAGGTGGCTCACCCACCGCCCACGGGCGTGTCGCGACCGAGGCGCTGATGGAGCGGTGGCCCAGCGACGTTCCACCGCCCTGGAATGTGGCTCACCCACCGCTCACGAGAGGATCAGGCGTCGACCGGCCGCTCGTTGTAGACGCCGGCGGGCTCCTGGTCGGTGAGGCCACCGATGGCGGCCATGATCCGGTCGGTGAGGTCGCGACGGGCGCGGCCGGTGGGGACGCCGTCGTACTCCCCCGCGACGCGGATCGGCTCGCCGAACCTCACGGTGACCTTCGCCAGGCGCGGGACGTTGGAGCCGATCGGCTGGATGTCGGGCGTGCCGGTCAGCCCGACCGGGACGACGGGGCAGCCCGCGGTGAGCGCGAGGTGCGCGACCCCGGTGCGGCCACGGTAGATCCGGCCGTCGCGCGAGCGGGTGCCCTCGGGGTAGATGCCGAACGCCTCGCCGCGACCGAGCACCTCGAGCGCGGTGTCGAGGCTGGCCAGCGCCGCCTTCGTGTCGTCACGGTCGACCGGCAGCATGCCGAGGCCCTCGAACCACGCGCGCTGCGCGGCACCCTTCACGCCGCTGCCGGTGAAGTAGTCGGACTTGGCGAGGAAGACGACCTTGCGCGGCACGATGCACGGGATGACCACGCTGTCCACGAAGGACAGGTGGTTGCTCGCCACGATCACCGGACCCGTGGCGGGCACGTGGTGCAGGCCCTCGACCGTCGGCCGCCACACGGCTCGCGCCAGTGGGGGTACGACGCTGTGGAGCACCGTGTAGAGCATGGCGGTCATTCTGCCCTGAGCCCGGGCTGCCAGAACGCGAGGCTCAGATCCACGGACCCCGACGCCCGGAGCGGCGTGCCCTCCTCGAGGTAGGCCTGCCGCGCCTCCTCTCCGTGCGACGGCGGGAGCGACCCGTCCGCACGCACGACCCGCCACCACGGCACCGCCGCACCGTGCGTCGCCATCACGTTGCCGACGAGGCGGGGGCCACCGCGCCCGAGCCGTTCACCGACCACGTCCGCGATGGCGCCGTAGGTCGTCACGCGACCGCGCGGCACCGACTCGGCGCACTGCAGCACGAGCTCGGCGTAGAGCTCGCGCTCCTCCTCGGCGGTCACTCGCCCACCGGCTGGGTCACCCGCAGCGTCACGAGCACGAGCACCACCACGACCAGGGCCGCGGACGACCACACCCAGGGCGGGGCGAGGTCGGCGTCGAGGCCGCGGACGGCGACCCACGTGAACGGCAGCGGCACCAGGGCCAGCAGACCCCGCCTGAGCCAGAGGGCAGCCAGGCGCGGGTCGACGGCGAGCGCGACCGGGCCGTAGGACAGGACGACCGACACGACGTGCGCCGCCACGAGGAGCACCCCGACGACCAGGACCCGCCAGTCGACGACGCCGTGGACGGTCCACCACACCATCACGACCGCCAGCACGAGGCCGCCCGCCACGTGGTCGGGCGTGCGCGCCCACATCGCCGACATCAGCACGACAGCGACCACCACGACGACGTGCGGGCGGGTGGGGAGGGCGAGCGCGAGGGCGGCGCACGGCAGTGCGAACAGCACGACGCGGAGCGCGAGCGCCCCCGTGGTCAGCCCGGCCGGGAGGCGCAGCAGGGAGGCGGCCGTCATCGCGCACGCACCTTCGGCACCTGCGCGCGCCGGGCGAGCTGGTGGAGGACGGTGTCGAGGGTGCCGGGGCCGCGCCACGGCACGACCGGACAGCCGAGCGCGGCCAGCTGCTCCAGCCGGTCGTCGCGCTCGATCTTCTGCATCCGGGCGGCCAGGCTGTCCAGCGCGAGCGGGTCGGCACCCTCCGGGCGTTCCCCCAGCGTGTCGATGACGACCGCCGAGGTCCCGCCACGCAGCAGGCTGGCGGTGGCGGAGACGAGTGGTGTGAACAGCATCGGCGAGAGGACGTAGACGACGCTGCCGGCTCCCGCGCCGAGGTCGAGCCGCTCGGGCGCGACGCCGCGGGCCTCGGTGCGCACCCGCGAGAGCGTGCCCTGGATCTGCTGGAGGTGCCGCGGCCCCGAACCCAGGCGCACCCGGGCCGCGTCGGAGGCGACCACCAGCATTCCCACCCGGTCACCCGTGCGCACGTGGTGCTCCGCCAGCGCGGACGCGGCGCGGACCGTGAGGTCGAGGCTGCTGGCGGCGCCGTCGATGCCACCCGAGACACCGATGTCGCGCAGTCCGTCGACCACGAGCCACACGCCCGCGTCCTGCTCCGCGCGGGTGGTGATGACGTGCAGGTCGCCGGTGCGCAGCGACACCGGCCAGTTGATCCGCTTGAGCCGGTCACCCGACGCGAACGGCCGGATCCCCTCGAACTCCGTGCCGCTCCCCAGTCGTCGCGACCGGTGCCGGCCGACCAGGCCGTCGGGTTGCGGGACCTCCGCGCGGCTGTCGTACGTCGCCGCCTGCGGCAGCACCACCAGCCCGTGCTCCGGCAGGTCGACCGGCCCGCTGCGCCAGCCGGCCCACGCCGAGGTCAGCGCCACCCGCTCCGCCCCGATGGTGCGCCGGCCCCACCGGCGCGGGCTGAACTCGATCGACGGGAGGCCGTGGGCGACCAGCGACCCCACGGTGCCGTACGTCGGCCGCGTGGCGACGTGCGGCGCCCTGGCGGACGCCCGGGTGACGTGCTCGACCCCCGCGAGGTCGCCGACCACGAGCCGGGACGTGGTGCCCTGCCCCTCGTGCAGGCGGCGGTGGTCGATGGTCGTGCGGATCGTGGGGACGGTGCCCGGCCGGCTGACCAGCGCCATCGCGCCCAGCACCACGAACGGGGCGGCGAGCACCACCAGCACCTCGCGACCGGCCACGACGCCGCCGCCGAGGCCCACCAGCGCGAGCAGGCAGGCCCGCACGGCCGCGGGGGTGGGCTGCCACGAGGTCACGCGCGCGACTCCAGCGTCCGCGGCGTCTCGACGCTGCCCATGACCGAGTCGACGACGCGGGCACCCGATGCCTGGGTCATCCAGAGGTCGGGCTTGACCGTGATCCGGTGGGAGAGGACGGCCCGCGCGACGACCTTCACGTCCTCGGGCACGACGTAGTCCCGGCCGCGGATCGCCGCCCAGGCCCGTGCCGTGAGGACCAGCCCGAGGCTGCCGCGCGGCGAGGCACCGGTGAGCACGTCGCCGTGGGTGCGGGTGGCCGCGACCAGGGCGACGCAGTAGCGGACCACCGACTCGTCGACCGCGACCCGCTCGACAGCGGCCTGCACGGCGGCGAGCCCGGCGGCGTCGGTCACCTGCTCGACCTCGACCTCCTCCTGCCTGCGGTCGAGCCGACGGCGCAGGACGTCGTACTCCTCCGCCGCCGACGGGTAGCCGAAGCCGACCCGCAGCAGGAAGCGGTCGAGCTGGGCCTCGGGCAGGGGGTAGGTGCCCTCGTACTCGACCGGGTTGGCGGTCGCGAGGACGTGGAAGGGCCGCGGCAGCCGGTGGGTCTGCCCCTCCACTGTCACCTGGCCCTCCTGCATCGCCTCGAGGAGCGCGGCCTGCGTCTTCGGCGGCGTGCGGTTGATCTCGTCGGCCAGCAGCAGCCCCGTGAAGATCGGACCCGGCCGGAAGTCGAACTCGGCGCGCCGCTGGTCGTAGACGTAGGACCCGGTGAGGTCGGCCGGGAGCAGGTCGGGGGTGAACTGCGCGCGGGCGAAGTCGAGGCCGAGCGCAACGGCGAACGACCGCGCAGCGAGCGTCTTGCCGAGTCCCGGGAAGTCCTCGAGCAGCACGTGTCCCTTGGCGAGCACGCCCGCCAGGACGAGGGAGAGCGCCTCCCGCTTGCCGACGACGGCCCGGCCCACCTCGTCCAGCACGCGCTCGGCGAGGGCAGCGACCTCGCCGGCTCGCAGGTCACCGTCGGTCATGGGACTCCTCGATTCGGGTCAGGATGCGGTCGATCTCGGCGGGCGTGATCCGCCGGGACCCGGACAGCTCGGTGCGGAGCTCGTCGGCGAGGGCTGGATCGCGACCCCGGGCGAGCGCGACCAGCCGGTCGGAGAGGGCGTCGGACGGCTCGGTCGCCTGCTGGTGGCTCGAGAGCACCCGCAGGTCGGAGGTCGCCTCGTCGACGCGGTCGCCGGTGGTCGGCAGTGTCGGCGTCCAGTGCGTCGGCTCGCCGTCGACCACGTCGACGAGCAGCCAGACCAGCGACAGCACGACGGTCATGGCGACGGCGTACGGCACGGGCTGGGGGTCGAAGCGCAGCAGCCGCGCGAAGAGGAAGCCGACGACGCCGATCGAGGCAGCGATGACGAGCCGGTTGCGCCACGGCCGGGAGATCGCGCCCCGCATCAGCCCCGCACCCCCAGGCGGGCGCGGATCTCGCCGAGTGCCTCGAGCGCCTCCGTGCGGTGGACCTCGGTGATCGGGTGCTCGGAGAACCGGGCCTCGCGGTAGAGCACGGCCAGCCGGTTGACCGCACCTGCGTCCGCGGCGACGAGGTCGAGGATGCGGATGGCGTACTCCGACGAGGTCTCCCACGACCTGCGGGGGACTCCGGCCTGCTCGCCCTGCACCTCGAAGCGCTGCCAGGCCGCGACGATCGCGTTGCGCGGATCGCCCTCGCGCAGCGCCGCGTCCTGCTGCGCGGCGTCGCGGGTGATCGCCGCCGCCAGCCGGCCCGGCTCACCGAGCGTGTCGAAGTCGACGGCGGTGCGGGCGGCCTCGCGCCGGTGGCCGCGCCGGTCCAGCAGCACGCTGGCGAGGAACACCAGGAAGGCGAGCAGCACGAGGAGGAGGCCGGCGACGAACACCCAGAGCAGGACCTTCACCCAGGTCGGTGCGTCAGCGGTGGAGGTGGGCCGCGGCTCACCGGGGTCGCTGCCGTTGTCCTCGCAGACCGGGAGCCGGCGCGGGTTGTCGGGCAGCGTGGTCGTCTCGGTGCCGTCAGGGCCGGTCACGACCTCCGACGGGACACAGGTCTCGGCCGGCTTGGTGACCGTGAAGTCGAGCCGCCCCGGGCCGGTGAACACCTCACTCGGGCCGATCAGCGTCGCCCAGGCGGCGAGCACCATGAACAGCGTGGTCACGGCGACCACCAGCACGGCGCGCGCGCCGGGCGGGACTGCCGGGAACACACGCATGGCGTGACCCTAGGTGAGTGGGTCACGCCATGCGAGCGGGGCGCGGCAATGGTGCTGGATCGTTGCCGAAGGGCTCCGAGGTGCCCTTCGGAAGGAGTGGCCGCGGGGTCGGTGGGGTCAGAGGACGGGGGTGAAGGGCTCCGTCCCGAGGACGAGGCGCAGGCCCGCGATGCCCGCGTGCTGCTGGGCGTAGGCGAGCTCGCGGGACAGGTCGCCGATGTTGTTCGACGCGGGCAGCGGGGCCAGGCCGAGCGTGGAGAGCGTGCCGAGCGCGTTGCCGCTGCCGTCGAGGAAGGCGCTCCCGGAGTCGCCCGGGATGCCCGGGGTGACCGTGTAGAGCGGGTGGGTCCAGCCGTTGTCGGCCGCGTCCTGCCCGAGGCTGATCCCGGTCTTCGGCGAGAGCTGCTCGACGCCGCCGCGCAGCCCGGAGTTGCCGAAGCTGTGGACGCGGTCGCCGGCGGTGGTGCCGCTGGTGTTGATGCCGACCGGGCCGCCCCAGAACGGGATCGACGGGTTCACCTCGCCGACGTCGGCCGCGTCGACCTCCACCAGTGCGAAGTCGTTGCAGGCGCAGGTGGTGGCGTCGGTCTCGCCGCGGGCCTGCATGGTGTTCCACGAGCTGTACGCCAGCGTGCCGGCGCCGACCTGCGTGCCGGCCGAGACGATGCTGCCATTGCGGTTGAAGGTCACCCGCGTGCCGAGTGGCAGGGTGCCGGCGTCGCAGCCGTTGGTGTCGGTCGCCTCACCCAGCCCCGAGCAGTGGGCCGCCTGACCGACGTAGACGGAGCCCGCGGCGTCGGTGAACACGAAGTTCGCGGTGCACTGGCCCGACCCCTCGGTGTTGGTCTGGACGCCCGGGGTGATCGCGGCCGAGGCGGCAGGCGCCCAGGCGGTGACGGGAGCGGCCGTCGCGGGGCCGCCGACAGCCGCACCCAGCGCGCCGGTGAGGGCGAGGCCGGAAGCGACGGCGAGGAGCTTCGTCGAGGTACGCATGTACATCAGAACGAGGGATGGCCCGAAAGGGTTACGCGCGGGTAGCCCTTTCGGGCCACGAGCACGACGAAGGCCCCCGACCGTGGTGGTCGGGGGCCGTCGTCGTGGCCGTCAGTACGTCGGCTGGCTCGGGTCGATCTGGCTGACCCAGGCGACCACGCCGCCGCCCACGTGCACCGCGTCGGCGTACCCGGCGCCCTTGACGATCGCGAGCGTCTCGGCCGAGCGCACGCCCGACTTGCAGTGCATGACGATCTGCTTGTCGCTGGGCAGCTGGGTGAGCGCGTTGCCGTTGAGGAACTCGCCCTTGGGGATCAGGATCGAGCCCGGGATGTGGTTGATCTCGGCCTCGTTGGGCTCGCGGACGTCGACGAGGACGAAGTCGCGCTCACCGTTCTCGCGCTCCTTGAGCATGTGCTCGAGCTGGACGACCGAGATCGTCGAGCCGACGGCCGCCTCGGCCGCCTCGTCGGAGACCGCGCCGCAGAAGGCGTCGTAGTCGATGAGCTCGGTGACGGTGGCGTGCTCGCCGCACAGCGCGCAGTTGGGGTCCTTGCGGACCTTGAGCTTGCGGTACTCCATCTCGAGGGCGTCGTAGATCATCAGCCGGCCGGCGATCGGCTCACCGATGCCCGTCAGCAGCTTGATGGCCTCGTTGACCTGGATCGAGCCGATCGACGCGCAGAGCACGCCGAGCACGCCGCCCTCGGCGCAGCTCGGGACCATGCCCGGCGGCGGCGGCTCGGGGTAGAGGCAGCGGTAGCAGGGCAGGTCCTCGCCGAGCATCGGCGCGAAGACGGAGGCCTGGCCGTCGAAGCGGTAGATCGAGCCCCAGACGTAGGGGATGCCGAGGAAGTACGCCGCGTCGTTGACCATGTAGCGCGTGGCGAAGTTGTCGGTGCCGTCCACGATCAGGTCGTAGCCGCGGAAGACGTCGAAGACGTTGTCGTTGTCGAGCCGCTCCTCGTGGAGGACGACCTCGACGTAGGGGTTGATCTCGGCGATCGACTCCTTCGCGGACAGGCCCTTCGGCTTGTCGATGTCGCTGACGCCGTGGATGACCTGGCGCTGGAGGTTCGACTCGTCGACGGTGTCGAACTCGCAGATGCCGAGCGTGCCCACGCCCGCGGCGGCGAGGTAGAGCAGCGCGGGCGAGCCCAGCCCGCCGGCGCCGATGACGAGCACCTTCGCGTTCTTCAGCCGCTTCTGCCCGGTCATCCCGACGTCGGGGATGATCAGGTGGCGGCTGTAGCGGCGTACCTCGTCGATGGTCAGCTCGGCGGCCGGCTCGACAAGTGCGGGGAACGACACGATCTCTCCTTGGCTCGGGTGCAGGTGCAACAGCACCGTCACGCTCCATGTTCCCCGCGGTGCCGAGGCGCGCCGGACGACGTCCCGCGATACGGACGCCGGCAGGAGGACGGTGGCCGCTAGGCTCACCCGGACCGCACTACTCAGGAGTACGACGTGACAGCAGGCCACCTGGACCAGGAAGCACCCCGACCGCGCGGGGGCCGGATGCCTCGGCGCGAGCGTCGCGTCCAGCTGCTGGAGTCGGCCCTCGAGGTCTTCGTCGCGCAGGGGTACCACGCTGCCGCGATGGACGACATCGCCGAGCGCGCGGGCGTCTCCAAGCCCGTGCTCTACCAGCACTTCCCGGGCAAGCTCGACCTCTACCTCGCGCTGCTCGACGCCTCGTGCGACACGATCATCGAGAACTGCCGCGAGGCCCTCGCCTCCACCACGGACAACAAGGACCGGGTCGCGGCGACGATGAAGGTCTTCTACAGCTACGTCGCGTCCGAGGAGGGCGCGTTCCGGCTGGTCTTCGAGTCCGACCTCACCAGCGAGCCCGACGTGCGCGAGCGCGTCGACCGGGTGACCACCGAGTGCGCCTCCCTGATCGCCGACGTGATCCGCAGCGACACCGGCCTGCCCGACGAGGCCTCCGAGCTGCTCGCGGTGTCGCTGGTGGGAATGGCGCAGGTGTCCGCGCGGTTCTGGCTCGCGGGCGGCGGCGAGATCACCCAGGACGACGCGGCGGCCCTCATCGCCGGCCTCGCGTGGCGCGGGATCCGGGGCTACCCGATGACCGACGACCACTGACCCGGCACGATTCACCTAGCACCACACATCCCCTGAGCTGAGGAGCATTTCCGTGGAGGTCAAGATCGGCGTGCAGCACGCCCAGCGCGAGCTCGTGCTCGACACCGACAGCACGCCCGAGGACATCGAGAAGCAGCTCGGCGAGGCCCTCGCCAGCAGCGGCGTCCTGCACCTGAAGGACACCAAGGGCCGCGCCGTCGTCGTGCCGGCCGACAAGATCGCCTACGTCGAGCTCGGCTCGCCGTCCGCGGCCACGGTCGGCTTCCGCTGAGCCGACCCGCACGACCAGCAGCTGGGAGGACCGGGGCGCCATGGGCCTGATCTGGACCGTCGTCGTCACGATCGTCCTGGGCCTCGTCATCGGCTTCCTCGGCAAGGCCGTGGCCCCGGGGTCGCGCGACAACATCCCGCTGTGGCTCACGGTCGTGTGCGGGGTGGTCGGTGCCTTCGTCGGCAGCTACCTCTACTACGCCGTGTTCGGGGTCGCCGACAACAACCCCGGCGGCGACATGTACGACACCAGCCGCGGCATGGACTGGTGGCGCCACGTGTGGCAGGTCGGGTCGGCCGCCGTGCTCGTCGTGATCGCGGCGACCATCACCGGCCGGCACGACCGGCGCAGCTGAGCCGCGCCCCTAGGCCTCGAGCCCGAGCTCGGCCATCCGGGCCGTGTGCAGCTCGGTGAGTCGCGTGAACATCCGCCCGAGGGCCGCGAGGTCGAGCCCGGGACGGTCCACTCCCCCGGCCAGCAGCGCCGTGAGCGCGTCGCGGTCGCCGGCCACGCGCTGCGCCTGCGTGAGCGCCTCGCCCATCAGCCGGCGGCCCCACAGCGCGAGCCGTCCGCCGAGGCGGTGGTCCTCGGCGATGCCGGCCCGGACGCGGTCCACGATGAAGGCGGTCTGCCCGGAGTCCTCGAGCGAGGCGATGATCACCTCGCGGGTCTCGGCGTCGAGGTAGGCCGCGATCTCGCGGTAGAAGTCCGCGGCGAGACCGTCGCCGACGTAGGCCTTGATGAGGCCCTCGTAGTAGTCCGCCGGCGCCGTGTGGGCGTGGAACGCCTCGAAGCTCGCGCGGAACTCCTGCATCGCCGCGGCCGGGTCGGCGCCGAGCTCGGCGATCCGCGCCACGAGCTTCTGCAGGTGCCCGAACTCGGCGGTGGCCATCGCGCCGATGGCGATCTTGTCGTCGATGCCGGGGGCCATCTTGGCGTCCTCGACGAGCCGCTCGAACGCCGACAGCTCCCCGTAGGCGATCGCCCCGAGGAGGTCGATCGCGGCCAGGCGGTAGTCCTCGTCGGAGGAGCCGAGGTCAGCCGATGCGCTCATGCGCGCAGCCTAGCGATACGATCGAGTCACCCGAGCCGCCGACGACCGTTGCCGGTGGCCGCCTGTATGTGCGCGGTCGGTAACCCCATCGAGGGCCCTCGCAGAACCTTTCCGAGTCGCTGACCGCATCCGTGTGGGACATCCCGACTCCTGAAAGCGACACCGTGACCACCTTCCGCGACATGGGCGTGAACGCCCAGATCTGCGACGCGCTCGAGCGCGCCGGCATCACCACCCCCTTCGCCATCCAGGAGATGACCCTCTCGGTCGCCCTGCTCGGCACCGACCTCATCGGCCAGGCCCGCACGGGCACCGGCAAGACTCTGGCCTTCGGCATCCCGGTGCTGCAGCGCTCGGTGGCGCCCACCGACCCGGCCTACGCCGACCTGCCGCAGGGCAAGCCGCAGGCGCTGATCGTGGCCCCGACCCGCGAGCTCGCGCTCCAGGTCTCCGGCGACCTCGCGCTCGCCAGCGCCGACATGGGCCTGCGCGTCCTCACCGTCTACGGCGGCGTCGGCTACGAGCCGCAGCTCGAGGCCCTCGACACCGGCGTCGACATCGTCGTCGGCACGCCCGGGCGCCTCATCGACCTCGCCAACCGCCGCGCGCTCGACCTCTCGCACGTCCACGCCCTCGTCCTCGACGAGGCCGACGAGATGCTCGACCTCGGCTTCCTGCCCGACGTCATCACCCTGCTGTCGAAGACCCCCGAGACCCGTCAGACGATGCTGTTCTCGGCCACCATGCCGGCCGCGATCGTCGCGCTCGCCCGCACCCACATGCGGCACCCGATGAACATCCGCGCCGAGTCGTCCTACGACACCACGATGGTGCCGGCCACGGCGCAGTTCATCTACCAGGCCCACGACCTCGACAAGCCGGAGATCATCGGCCGCGTCCTGCAGGCCGACGACGCCGACAAGATGATCGTCTTCACCCGCACCAAGCGCCAGGCGCAGCGCATCGCCGAGGACCTGCAGGAGCGCGGGTTCCGCGCGTCGCCGCTCCACGGCGACATGGCGCAGGTGGCGCGCGAGAAGGCGCTGGCCCGCTTCCGCGAGGACAAGATCCAGGTCCTCGTCTGCACCGACGTCGCGGCCCGCGGCATCGACGTGCGCGGCGTCTCCCACGTCATCAACTACACCTGCCCCGAGGACGACAAGACCTACGTGCACCGCATCGGCCGCACCGGTCGCGCCGGCGCCTCGGGCACCGCGATCACCTTCGTCGACTGGGCCGACCTGCACCGCTGGAAGATGATCAACAAGGCGCTCGACCTGCCCTTCGACGAGCCGCAGGAGACGTACTCCACCTCCGAGCACCTCTTCCACGACCAGGGCATCCCGGCCGGCACCAAGGGTCGCGTCGTCGACCCCGCCCCGCCGGCGCCGAAGGCCGAGCGCACCCCGCGCGAGGGCTCGCGCGGCGCCAACCGCTCCGGCGGCTCGAGCCGCGGCTCCGGCTCCGGCTCGTCCGCGGACGGTCAGGGCTCGTCGGAGCGGTCCGGCGACGCCCCGCGCCGCCGCAACCGCAGCCGCCGCCGCACGCGCGGTGGTTCGGCGGTCGAGACCCCCAAGTCCTGACCCGTCGCGACAGCCGGGCGGGGGCTCAGCGCTTGCGCGCCTTCTTCGCCTTCGGCCGGCTGGCGCGGGCCACGAGGTTCTCGGCCACCTCGCGGTAGGCCTGCGCGCCCTTGCTGGTGCGGCTCGTCGCGAGGATCGAGCGCCCGGCGGCCGGGGCCTCGGCGAACTTGATCGTCTTGGGGATCGGCGGCTCGACGACCTCGAGGTCGTAGGTCTCGCTGATCGTCTCCAGCACCGTGCGGGCGTGGTTGGTCCGGCCGTCGTAGAGGGTCGGCAGCACGCCCCACACCTCGAGGCCACGGTTGGTGAACCGGCGGACGTCGTGGACGGTGTCGAGCAGCTGCCCGACGCCGCGGTGCGAGAGCGTCTCGCACTGCAGCGGCACGAGCACGCCGTCGGCCGCGGTGAGCGCGGCGACCGTCAGCACGCCCAGCGAGGGCGGGCAGTCGAGCAGGACCCAGTCGTACGCCTCGTCCCCCAGGTCGTCGGCGAGGCCCTCGAGCGCACCCTTGATGACGTGCTCGCGCCCGGTGCGGGTGAGCAGGTCGGCCTCGGCGCGGGCGAGCTCGATCGTGGCGGGGAGCACGTCGACGCCGTCCTCGGTCGCGATGATGACCTCGGCCGGGTCGACGCCCTGGGTCAGGACGTGGTGGACCGAGGTCTCGAGGTCCTCGGGGTCGATGCCGAGGGAGAAGGTCAGGCACGCCTGCGGGTCGAGGTCGACCAGCAGCACGCGGTGGCCCAGCTCGGCCAGGGCGGCGCCGATCGAGGCGACGGACGTGGTCTTGGCGACCCCGCCCTTCTGGTTAGCGACGGCCAGGGTGATCGGGCCGACAGGCTTCTTGGGACTCATTGCCCGCCATCATGCCGGACGGGGTCGCGTCGGCCACACGTCTCCTGAAATGCTGGGCGCATGACCACCTCCCTCATCACCGGCGCGACCGCCGGCATCGGCCACGAGTACGCCGTCCAGCTCGCCGCCCGCGGCGACGACCTCGTCCTGGTGGCGCGCGACGTCGCCAGGCTGGAGGAGGTGGCCGAGGAGCTGCGGCGTGCCCACCAGATCGACGTCGAGGTGCTGCCCGCCGACCTGACCGACCGCGACGACCTCGCCCGCGTCGAGGCGCGTCTCGCCGACCGCGACCGGCCCGTCGACCTGCTGGTCAACAACGCCGGCTTCGGGCTCAAGCAGCGCTTCCTCGACAACTCCGCCGACGACGAGACCCGGATGCTGGAGGTGCTGGTGACCTCCGTGCTCCGGCTCAGCCACGCGGCCCTCGGCCCCATGGCCGAGCGCGGCCACGGCGGCATCATCAACGTCTCCAGCGTCGCCGCCTTCCTCCCGCGCGGGACGTACTCGGCCGCCAAGGCGTGGGTCAACCAGTTCAGCGAGTGGGCGCACCTCGAGTACAAGTCACGCGGCGTGAAGGTGATGGCGCTCTGCCCGGGCTTCACCAAGACCGAGTTCCACCAGCGGATGGAGGTCAAGCGCGGCGACGGCTTCATGTGGCTGGACGCCGACTTCCTCGTCCGCAAGTCGCTGGAGGACTTCGAGAAGGGACGGGCGTACTCCATCCCCGGCGCGCAGTACAAGACGATCATCGCGCTCACCAAGGCGATCCCGAACCGCGCGCTCCGGCTCACCCAGTCGATGGGCCGCCGGTGACCACGCACCGATAGCCTCCACCCGTGGACGCCGCAGCACGGATCAGGGCCGGGCAGGGCGACGTCGTCCTGTTCGCGATCACGCCTCCCCGCCGGTCGACGGCCGCCGAGCGACTCCCGGAGATCGCCCGCGCCACCCTCGACCGGCTCGAGCCGCTCGACCTCGACGGGCTGGTGCTCTACGACATCGACGACGAGAGCGACCGCAACCCGGCCGAGCGCCCGTTCCCGTTCAGCCCGACGGTCGACCCCTCCGACTTCCGCGCCGCGCACCTCGGGTCGTGGCAGCGGCCGGCCGTGGTCTACCGCGCGATCGGCAAGCACGACCGCGACTCGATGCGCGCCTGGTTCGCGGCGCAGGACCCCGGTCGTACGTTGACGGTGCTCGTCGGCGCCTCGTCGAGCGACACCGTCGCCCCCGTGACCCTGGCCGAGGCGCAGCAGCTGCGGGCCGAGGTCAACCCGGACCTGCTCCTCGGCGGGGTCGCGATCCCCGAGCGCCACAGCCGCCGCGAGGACGAGCACCTGCGGATGCTCGCCAAGCAGCAGGCGGGCTGCCGGTTCTTCGTCAGCCAGGTGGTCTACGACGTCAACGCGACGAAGAACCTCGTCTCCGACTACTTCTACGAGTGCGAGTCGCAGGGCGTGGCGCCCGTGCCGATCGTCTTCACGTTCTCGGTGTGCGGCTCGATGAAGACCCTCGAGTTCCTGCGCTGGCTCGGGGTCGACGTACCTCGCTGGATCGAGAACGACCTCCGGCACTCGGCCAACCCGCTCCGCGCCTCCCTCGAGCAGGCCGCGAGCGCGGCCACCGAGATCGCCGACTTCTGCCGCTCGCTCGGGGTCCCCTTCGGCCTCAACGTCGAGAGCGTGTCGATCCGACGCGAGGAGATCGAGGCCTCGGTCGCGCTCGCGGCGCGGCTGACGCCGCTCGTCCGCCCGGCCTGAGGCTCGTGCCCGCGCTGCTACCGAACAGTCGCGGGGTGAACGGGGCCGGATGGGGACCGTACTGTTCGGTAGCGCCCGGCACCCGGTCGGCGCTCCGGTCCGGGAGGACCGTCATCGCGCCAGTGAGAGCAGCCGCTCGTACTGCTCGGGGACGGTCGTGTTGACCCCGAGGTCGTGGTCGACCTTGCCGAGGCCGTGGTAGTCGCTCGACCCCGTCACCACCAGGTCGAGGTCGCGCCCGATCGCGCGGAGCTGCTCGCGCAGCTCGGGCCGGTGGTCCTGGTGGTCGACCTCGATGCCGGCGAGGCCGAGCTCCTTGAGGCCGCCGAGGGCGGACGCGTCGAGCACGGTGCCGCCGCCACGCCCCCACGGGTGCGCGATCACCGGCACCCCGCCGGCGGCGACGAGCAGCGGGATCATGGCCTCGAGCTCCGCGGCGTAGCGGTTGCGGTAGCCCGGCTTGCCGGGGTTGAGCAGCTCGTCGAAGGCCTGCGTCCGGTCGCGCACGATGCCGAGCCGGACGAGCGCGTCCGCCACGTGCGGACGACCGGCCGCGACGGAGCCTCCGGCCTCGCGGCGTACGTCCTCCTCCGTGATGTCGATCCCGTGGTCGCGCAGCGCGGCCACCATCGCCGGCGTGCGCTCGGTGCGGCCGGCGAGGATGCGGTCGAGGGCGGCGAGGAGGGGCGGGTACGCCGGATCCGGCAGGTAGCCGAGCAGGTGCACGCCGCGGTGGCGGAATGTCGTGCTGATCTCGAGGCCCGGCACCAGGGTGACGCCGGCCTCGTCGGCCGCCTGCTGGGCCTCGGCCCAGCCGGAGGTGGCGTCGTGGTCGGTCAGCGCGACGACGTCGAGGCCCGCGGCCGCGGCCTTGCGGACGAGGTCGGCCGGGGAGTCGGTGCCGTCGCTCGCGGCCGAGTGCGTGTGGAGGTCGATCCGCACGTCAGCTGTTCCACTTCAGCAGCACCGGGGTCTCGCGCTCGAAGCCGAGCACCGAGACCGTCGAGGTGTCGAGCCGGAAGAACCGGCCCTCCTCCGCGGGCTGCTCGAGCCACCGCGCGGTGAGCACGCGCAGGGAGTGGCCGTGGGCGAAGACGAGCGTGCGGTCGTGCTCGAGCGCGCGCCCGATGACGCGGTCGAGGCGGGCGGCGACCTCGGCTGCCGTCTCGCCCCCGGGAGTCGGGTGGCTCCAGACGGACCAGCCCGGGTCGGTCTCGCGGATCTGGTCGGTCGTGATGCCCTCGTAGTCGCCGTAGGCCCACTCGGCGAGGTCATCGTCGACCTGCGCGTCGGCGAAGCCGGCCAGCTCGGCCGTCCGGCGGGCGCGCTGGCGCGGGCTGGTCAGCACGAGGTCGAAGTCGACGTCGTAGAGGCGCGGGCCGAGCAGGATCGCCGCCTCCTCGCCGTCGGAGGTCAGCGGCAGGTCGGTCGTCGAGGTGTGGCGGCCGTCGCGGCTCCACTCGGTCTCCCCGTGCCGGACGATCCAGAGCTCGGTACCGGCCACGGATCCGGTCTGGGACGACATGCAGCGAGTCTCCCATGCAGGCAGGCCCGCCCTGCCACGATGCTCAGCATGGCGACAGACCTCCGACCGGCCCGCCTCGCGATCGCGGCCGCGTTCCTGACCCAGGGCCTCGTCTTCATCAGCCTCACCACCCGCCTGCCGCGCATCCAGGACCGGTGGGACCTCGACGAGCTCGCGCTGTCGGGCGTGCTGCTGATGATGGTGCTGCTCGCCGGTGTCGGGTCCCTGGTCGCGGAGAAGCTCGCGCCCCGCCTCGACAGCGCGGTCGTGCTCCGCGCGGGACTGGTGCTCATCGCGGTGTCGGTCGCCGTGCTGCTGCTCGCACCGGCGATCGGGGTCTTCGTGGGGGGCCTGGCGGCGTACGGCGTCGGGCTCGGCATCGTCGACGCGACCGGCAACATGCAGGCGGTCGCCCTCGAGCACCGGATGGGCCGCGTGGTCCTGCCGTCGTGCCACGGGGCCTGGACGCTCGGCGGCATCGTCGGGGCGCTGCTCACGCTGGGCACCAGCGACGTGCCGTGGTCGGCCCTCGCGCTGCTGGCCCTCCTGCCGCTGGCATCGGCAGCGGCGCCGTACCTCGCCCGCGACTCCGGGGTGGCGGCCACCTCGACCGACACCGACGTCCCGTGGCGGGCGATCGTGATGATCGGTCTGGCGCTCGTCGTCTTCTACACCGTCGACACGGCCGCGGCGACGTGGGGACCGGTCTACCTCGACGACGTCTTCACCGCCCCCGAGGAGCTGGTCGCGCTGGCGACGCTCCCCTACCTCCTCGCCAGCGGGCTGGTCCGGCTCGCCGGCGACCGGCTCACCGAGCAGGTCGGCGCGGTGCGGCTGCTGCGGGTCGGCGCCGGGATCGCCTTCGTGTCGCTCGCGATCGTCGTGGCGGCGCCGTCGTGGCCGGTGGCGGTGCTCGGCTTCACCCTGCTCGGCTGCGGCGTCGCGGTCGTCGCGCCGCTGAGCTTCTCCGCCGCGGCCGCGCTGGCAGGCCGGGACGCCGACCCGGCCACGCGCCAGGCGCGGGTGGACGCGGTCGTGGCACGCTTCAACCAGTTCAACTACGCCGGCGCCCTGCTCGGCGCGGTGATGACCGGCGCCGTCGGGTCGAGCTCGCTGCGGATCGGTTTCGCCGTCCCGCTGGTGCTGGTCGTGGCCCTCTTCTGGCTGGCGAGGGCCTTCGCGCCGGCGGACGACCCCTCGGTGTGAGGGACGCCCGCCGACGCGTGGTCACACGGGTCAGGCGCCGCCGCCACCGGCCTTGCGGCGGTGCATCGGCTTGGCGACGTTCTTGTCGTTGATCTCCGAGCCGTGGGCCTTCTCGTGCGAGCCGGCGCTGTCGTCGGGATGGTGGTGGCCCTTCTTGCGATCGAGGGCCTCCCGCATCTTCGCCTTGATGTCGGCGTTGGGGTCCTGATCAGCCATGGGTCCTCCTGGGATCCGTCTGCGTTCGGGTGCTGCCACCTTGCCAAAGACGACCGACGAGGGCCACCGACTTACGGCTGGCTCAGGGCTTCTGCAGCACGTCCACGCGCCCGGCGAGCTTGCCCGCCATCTTGTAGACCTGCCAGCGGCAGTCGCCGACCATGACGTCGTACGCCGCGTCGCCGAACTCGCCGCGGTAGCGCTCCGGGTCGCGCAGCAGCCGGGCGAGGTGGAGGAGCGCGCGCCCCGCGCTCCCGTCGTCCTCCTGTGCCGCCTCTCCCCACTCGTCGGCGAGGTCGATCGTGTCGACGACGTGCAGGCCGGAGGCGGCGATGGCCTCGTCGACGACGACGGGGTCGGCCGAGGTGGGCACCACGCCCATCACGTCGAACAGGTCGAGCGCCTCCTCGGCACCCAGCAGGTCGGTGCCGACGACCTGGTAGGAGACGACGTACCCACCCGGGCGCAGCACGCGGGCGAACTCCGCGAACGCGTCCGCCGGGTGGTCGACGTGCACCATCACGTCGCGGCACCAGACCAGGTCGAGGGTGGAGTCGTGGGCGGGCACGTGCGTCGCCGAGCCCCGCTCGAAGGACACGCGTGAGGCGATGTCGGCGGCCAGCTCGCGCCGCGCCTCGCGGGCGAGGTCGAGGTGGCGCTGGACGGGGTCGATGCCGAGGACGCGGAGGCCGAAGTGCGTGGCGAGCCGGAAGGCGTGTGCGCCCTCGCCGCACCCGACGTCGACGGCCCGGCTGTCGGGGCGCAGGTCGAGCTCGCGCACGACCTGGAGCAGGACCGACGGGTCGCGCGGGGCGAGGCTCTCGTCGAGCCGCGCGGCGAACGCCTCCTCGACGCGCGGGTAGGTGTCGTAGAAGAACTCGCGGTCCCAGGCCATGGGAGGAGTCTGCCGGTTCCCTAGGATCAGGACATGGCTCGCCGCGTGTTCCTCCACTGCGGGACCGCCAAGTCCGGCACCACCTACCTGCAGGACCTGTGGTGGCGCCACCGCGACGCCCTCCGCGACCGCGGGCTGCTGCTGCCGGGTGAGGCGCTGCGCGACCACTTCCACGCGGCCGCCCTGGTCAAGGGGATGGACGTCATCGTCGACGACCTCGACCCGGCCGACCGCGACGTGTGGCGACGGCTCGTCGCCGAAACGCGCGCGTGGGACGGCGACGTGCTGATCAGCCACGAGCACTTCTCCGACTCCACGGCCGACGCGGCCGCCGCCGCGCTGGCCGACCTCGCCGCCGCGGCCGACGAGGTCCACCTCGTGGTGACCGTGCGCGACCTCGGCCGGGTGCTCCCGTCGGCCTGGCAGCAGCGCGTCAAGCAGGGCGCCCGCCAGCCCTACCGGAAGTTCCTGGCGACGGTCCGGAGGGGCGACGACGACCAGAAGTTCTGGCGCTACCAGGACGTCGTCGGCATCCTCGACCGCTGGGCGGCCGACCTGCCGGGCGAACGCGTGCACCTCGTCGTCGTACCTCCCCCGGGCGCGGATCGCGACGAGCTCTGGCTGCGCACCGCGTCGGTCCTCGGCGTCGACGTGGGCGGCCTCGACACCGACCCGAGGCTGCCCAACGACTCGCTCTCGATCGTCGAGGCCGAGCTGCTCCGGCGGGTCAACACGGTCATCCCCCGCGAGCGACGGTCCGTGGCGCTCACCCGGCTGACCAAGGGCGCCTTCGCGCGCGACCTGCTCGCCGGGAGCGCGCCGAAGGAGCCGTTCGTGCTGCCCGCCAAGCACGCCGGGTGGGTGCGCGAGCGGTCCGAGGAGATGGTGGCCGCGCTCCGCGAGGGGCAGTACGACGTCGTGGGCGAGCTCACCGACCTGCTGCCCGCCGACCCCCGCTCGGGCCGCACCCCCGACCAGGCCTCCGACGGGGAGCTGCTGGCCGTCGCGACGACCGTGGTCGCCCGGATGATCGAGCAGGAGCCCTGATGGCGCAGCGCGTCTTCGTGCACATCGGCACCCCGAAGTCCGGCACGACCTACCTCCAGAGCCTGTGGTGGCACAACGCCACCGCGCTCGCCGACCAGTGGCTGCTGCTCCCGGGGGCGTCGGCCGACGTGCAGTTCCAGGCGTCCGCCGTGGTGCGGGCCAACGAGGCCGTGCTCGCCACGATGACGGACCGCCAGCTCGGCGCGTGGGACCGCCTGGTCGAGGAGGTCGAGCCCTTCGACGGCGACGCCCTGATCAGCCAGGAGCAGCTGGTCGAGGCGTCGCACGTGTCCGCGACCGCCGCCCTCGCACGCCTGCGTGGCGTGGCCGAGGAGGTCCACGTCGTCGTCACGGCGCGCGACCTCGTCCGGCAGGTGCCCAGCGCGTGGCAGCAGCGGGTCAAGCACGGGTCACCGAGCACGCTGCGGAGGTTCTTCACCCGCGTCGCCAAGGACGACCCCGACTTCAACTTCTGGCACCACCAGGACGTGCCGAGGATCCTCGAGCGGTGGACCGACGGCGTGCCGCCCGAGCACGTGCACGTCGTACCCCTCCCCCGTCCGGGCGCCGACCGCGACCTGCTGTGGCGGCGCACGTGCGCGCTGCTCGACATCGAGGACTTCGGCCTCGACCTCGACGCGCCGGTCGCCAACGAGACCCTCGCGCCCGCCGAGATCGCCTTCCACCGCGCGGTCAACGCGCACTTCCGCAACGCCCACCTCGACGTCGCGCTCTCGCGGCGGGTGAAGGCGTTCATGGAGCCGCGCCTCGGCGGCGCGCCGGCCCAGCGGATCGCCCTCGCGCCCGACATGCACGCCTGGCTCGTCGAGCGCGGCAACCGGATGGTCGACGAGCTCGCGGCCGCGCCCTGGCACGTCGTCGGCGACCTCGACGACCTCCGGCCCGACCCCGCGCCGAGCGCCGGCGTCGACCCCGATGCCGTACCCGACTCCGAGGTGCTCGCGGTCGCCCAGGAATTCCTCGCGGCCGAGCTGCTGGCTCGGGCCGAGCCTGCGGGCGGCGGAGCGGTGAGTGAGCCACATTCCGAGCCGCCCGAAGGTGGTTCACGCACCGCCCTCGGGCGTGTCCTGCGACGACTCACCGGCGGGCGGTGACCCAGCCACCTTCCGGCCGCCGGAAATGTGGCTCACTCACCGCCCCACCGGCGGCTCAGCGCGGGACGAACGCCCAGTAGTCGAGGTCGAGCAGCACGCCGGGGGCGTACTTCTGGTCGTCGCCGCGGAGCGTCATCGACTCGTCGCGGCCCGCGGTCGCGACGAGCCGGAGCCGGAGCGCCCCGACACCGGGGGCGTCGACCTGCGCGCGGTCGAGCACCTCCGACCACGCGTAGACCGTGTCGCCGGCGAAGGCCGGGGCCACGTGGGCACCGGCGTTGATGGCGGCGACCAGCTGGGCGTTGGCCAGTCCGTTGAACGACAGCGCCCGGGCGAGCGAGATGACGTGGCCGCCGTAGACGAGGCGGCGGCCGTCGGGCCGGGCCTCGGTGGAGAAGTGCACCTTCGCGGTGTTCTGCCACAGCCGGGTGGCCATCATGTGCTCGGCGTCGGTGAGCGTCACGCCGTCGACGTGGTCGATCCGCTCCCCCACCTCGTAGTCGTCGAAGGTGTGCGGCGAGCCGGAGGCAGCGGTGTCGTACGACGAGAAGTCGAGGCCGGCGGGCACCACGAGGTCGGCGGCGGCGACCGCGTCGGCCAGCGTCGGGACGACCGTCTCGGGCGCGGGCGAGGACTCCGAGCGCTTGTGGACCATCACCCAGCGCGCCCAGTCGACGGCGACCTCGCCGCGCTGGTTGGTCGCGGTCGAGCGGACCCACACCACGCCGGTCCGGCCGTGGGAGTTCTCCTTGAGCCCGATGACCTCGGAGCGCGTGCTCAGCGTGTCGCCCGGGACGACGGGCAGGTGGAAGCGGCACTCGGCGTAGCCGAGGTTGGCCACCGCGTTGAGCGAGACGTCGGGGACGGTCTTGCCGAAGGCCACGTGGAAGCCGACCAGCTCCTCGACCGGGTGCGGCGCCAGACCGACGGATGCGGCGAACTCCGCGGACGACGGGACTGCGAAGCGCGTCGGGTAGATCGCGCCGTAGAGCGCCCGGTCGCCCTCGGTGATCGTCCGCGGCGTCGCGTGCTCGATCACCTGCCCGACGGTGAAGTCCTCGAAGAAGTTGCCGGCGTTGGTCTTCATGCCCGACATGGTGCCGCACCGTCGACCGCCCACGGCGTCGGTGTCGGATGTCTCACGCCGAGGAGGGGATCCGCCGCGTCACCTGTCCTGCGGGCGTGCTGCTGAGGTAGGCGGTCTCGCCGAAGTCGTTGCCGACGTAGATGTCGATCTCGGTCGGCCCGTCGCCCCAGCGGATCAGGACCGCGTGGGTGAAGCGGGCCTTCTCCACGCCGAGGGTCTTGCGTGCGGTGGCGACGTTGGCGACGAGGCGGCGTACGTCGACCGCACCGAGGTCGACACGCTGGTAGGGACCGGCCACCGCCGCGGCCTGCGTGTCCTGGCGCCACTCGCCGTTCCACGCCCAGCGCTCCATCCGCGGCCTGGAGCCGCGCACCGGGACCTGCGCCTGGATCCGGTCGGGGAAGAACGAGACCTCGTAGGCCTCCAGGGTGCCGAACTTGTCCTCGTAGCCCCTCACGAAACGACGCACGGACGCAGCGGTGAAGGCGAACGCGGGCGCGCCGGTCCCCTCGATCGGTGCGGCAGTGGCGGTCGCCCTCCCGGAGTCCACGGACACCGAGGTCACGGTCGCCGACATCACCACGACCAGCGTGGTGACCAGGCCGACCACCACCAGCGCCACCCCGGCGACCACCAGGCCGATCAGCGCCGGTCGCGGACGACGCCCGGAGCGCGAGCGGACGTAGGCGTGCGGGGCCTGGCCCGGGACCGTCCCCGGAGACGGCGGCGGGACACCCGGCCGCTGCAGGTCGCGGGTGAGCGTCTCGAGCTCGTCGAGCGTCTCGGCCGAGAGCGCCCGACCGACGCGGAGCTCGCGGTCGGCGTCGCCGAGCTGGCCGTCGGCGTACGCCGCCTCGATCAGGTCGACGTAGCGCTCACGGTCCGAGTCCTTCGCCCGGAACCCCCTCATGGCAACCCCCTCATGGCCGGGAGTCTAGGGCGAGCCGTCAGCCGTCGGACTGCTTGCTGAAGTTCGCGTCGAACGACACCGCAGGCGGGTCGAAGTCGAGCGCGCGCAGGTGCGCCAGCGCCTCGGGCGCCCCGCGGAGCCGGTCCATCCCGGCGTCCTCCCACTCGACCGAGATCGGGCCGTCGTAGCCGATCGCGGTGAGGGTGCGGAAGCAGTCCTCCCACGGGATGTCGCCGTGCCCGGTCGACACGAACGTCCACCCGCGGCGCGGGTCGTCCCACGGCAGGTGCGAGGAGAGGATGCCGTTGCGGCCGCCGCCCATCCGCATCCGGGTGTCCTTGCAATCGACGTGGTAGATCCGGTCGGCGAAGTCGGTGATGAACGCGACCGGGTCGATGCCCTGCCAGAGCATGTGGCTGGGGTCCCAGTTGATGCCGAACGCCGGGCGGTTGCCGATCGCGTCGAGGGCGCGGCGCGTGGTCCAGTAGTCGTAGGCGATCTCGGACGGGTGCACCTCGTGGGCGAACCGCACGCCGCACTCGTCGAAGACGTCGAGGATCGGGTTCCAGCGGTCTGCGAAGTCCTGGTAGCCGGCCTCGATCCGCTCCGCGGGCACCGGCGGGAACATCGCGACGTACTGCCAGATCGAGGACCCGGTGAAGCCGACGACGGTTTTCACGCCCAGCTTCTGCGCGAGCCGCGCGGTCAGCTTCATCTCCTCGGCCGCGCGCTGGCGCACGCCCTCGGGGTCACCGTCGCCCCACACGCGCTCGCGCACGATCGCCTGGTGGCGGAAGTCGATCGGGTCGTCGCAGATCGCCTGGCCGGTGAGGTGGTTGGAGATCGCGTGCAGCTGGAGGCCGTGCTCCTCGAGGATGCCGAGCCGCTCGGCGACGTAGTCGTCGTCGTCCCAGCGCCACGCGTCGAGGTGCTCGCCGGAGACCGCGACCTCGAGGCCGTCGTAGCCCCACGCGGCGGCGAGGCGGGCGACCTCGTCGAGCGGGAGGTCGGTCCACTGGCCCGTGAAGAGCGTGAAGGGACGGGTCATCAGATCTGCTCCACTCGTACGTGCGTGCCGTCCTGCGCGGCGCTGGCCTCGATCGCGGCGAGCACCCGCTGCACGGCCAGCCCGTCCTCGAACGACGGCGTCGGCTCCTCCTCCGCTGCCAGGGCTGCGAGGAAGTCGGACGCCTGGTGGGTGAACGTAGCGTCCCAGCCGAGCACGTGTCCCGGGGGCCACCAGCCGTCGATGTAGGGGTCGCCAGGCTCGGTGACCATCACCCGGCTGAAGGCGTCGGCCCCGTCGAGGCAGACGTCGAGCTGGTTGAGCTGCTCGAGGTCGAAGCGGATCGCGCCCGTGCTGCCGTAGACCTCGATGCCCAGCGCGTTCTTGCGCGAGGTCGCCATCCGGGTGACCTCGAGGCTGACCACGGCACCCCCGGACGTACGCATCGTGCTCCAGGCCGCGTCGTCGACGGTCACGTCCTCCGGACCGGACGTCCCGGCGCGCTGGGTCACGAACGTCTCGGTCAGGGCGTTGACGCCGGTGACCTCCTGGCCGAGCAGGAACCGGACCTGGTCGACCGCGTGCGAGGCGAGGTCGCCCAGCGCGCCCGACCCGGCGAGCTCGCGGCGCAGCCGCCACACCATCGGCGCGGCCTCGTCGGCGAGCCAGTCCTGGAGGTAGGCGATGCGCACCTGGCGCACGTCGCCGATGCGACCGGCCGCGACGTGCTGGCGGGCCAGCGCGAGCGCGGGCACCCGGCGGTAGTTGAACCCGACCATCGAGTGCACACCACGCTCGCGGGCGGCCTGCGCGGTGGCGACCATCTTCTCGGCCTCCGCCATCGTGTTGGCGAGCGGCTTCTCGGCGATCACGTGCTTGCCGGCCTCGAGGGCGGCGATCGCGACCTCCGCGTGGAGGTGGCCGGGGACGCAGACGTCGACGACGTCGATGTCGTCACGCTCGAGCACGGCGTGCCAGTCGGTGGCCGACTCGGCCCAGCCGAACTGCGCGGCCGCGACGGTGACGGCGTCCGCGTCGCGTCCGACCAGCACCTGCTGGCGTACGCCGGGTGCGCCGGGGTGCAGGGCGGCGACGTTGCGCCAGGCGTGGGAGTGCGCCTTGCCCATGAAGGCGTAGCCGATGACGGCGACGCCCAGCTCGCGGCCTGTGATGGCGTGTGTGGTCACGGCGTTCTCCTTGCTGGGAGCGAACGGAGGAAGGCCAGGCCGTCGCGGGCCAGGTCGTCCTGTGTGGGCGCCAGCGGCCGCCAGATGGAGGCGGCGGTGGCGATGGAGGCGTTGTCGGCGGTGAAGCTCTCGATCACGAGCGGGCCGCCGTAGCCCACGTCGTCGAGGGCCGCCACGAGGGCCGGCCAGTCGGTCTGGTCGCCACCCGGTGCGCCGCGGTCGCTGCCGCAGACCTGCACGTGGACGAGGTGCTCCCCGGCGGAGCGGACCGCGTCGGCGCTGGAGCGCTCCTCGATGTTGAGGTGGTAGGAGTCCAGGGCAAGCCCGAGGCCCTCGCCGAGCAGCGGGGCCAGCGCGGTGAGCGCCTGGTCGACGGTGTTGACGAGCGAGGTCTCGTAGCGGTTGAGCGGCTCGACCCCGAGTCGCACGCCGTGCGCGACGGCGTGGTCGACCACGGGTGCGAGGTGCGTGCGGACGGCGTCGTACGCCGCCTCCCGCTCCCCCGCGTCCATCCGCCAGACCCGGCCGGTGGCGGCGTAGAACGGGCCGCAGACCGAGCGGGCGCCGATGCCGGCGGCCAGGTCGATGCACGCGCGGAGGTAGTCCTGGGTGTCCCCGACGCAGGCGGCGTCGACGAGGTCGCGACCGGGTGCCATCGCCCCGACGACGTAGGGCCTCAGGCCCGTCTCGGCGAGCACGTCGGCGAGCGCCGCCACCGTCAGGTCCCCGGCGGTCTCGAGCGGCAGCTCGACGGCGTCGAATCCCATGCCGGCGATCCGTCGCAGCAGGTCGGGGGCGCTCGCGTCGGTGAGGGGCGAGGTCCAGACCCACGTGTTGACGCCGAGCTCGCGCATGCGGGGGCCGCCTTCCGGGGCGAGGGATGGGGGGACGAAGGGAGAGGTGCGTCGGTGGGCCGGGCTCGGGACCCGGCCCACCGACGGCGCTGCTGGGTGGTGCGTCAGTGCCGGATCAGGGGATCTGGCGCTCCTGCCAGACCTCGGGGTAGCCCGGCAGGTTCTCCCCGCCGAACTTGGCGTAGTGGCCGTCGGGCATGCCGTCGTTGGCCTCGAGGTAGTCGGCACGCTCGTCCTCGGTGATCGGCACCTGCGGCAGGACCCACTCCTTCGGGACCTCCTCGCCGGCGAAGATCTTCTGGAGCGCGAGGAGCGGGGTGCGCCACTGGAAGTTCGAGTAGACGGGCGCGAGGCCGGTCATCCCGGTGTCCTCCCACTTGCGCAGGAAGCTCATCTCGTCCTCGCCGGTCATCACCGGGTAGTCGGCGCCGGCGTCCTCGAACGCCTCAATGGCGGCGACGGCACCGTCACCGGCGTCCATCCAGACGCCCTGGACGTCGCCCTTGGCGAGCTCGTCGGTGATGATCTTCTTGATCTCGGTCGGGTCGGCGCCGGTGAAGTAGTCGACCGCCTCGATGCCGTTCTCGTCGAAGAGCTTCTCGGCCGCGGCCCAGCGCTGCTCGAGCACGTCGACGCCGGGCAGGATCCGCAGCGCGACGACCTTGTCGCCCTCCTCGAGGTTGTCGATGAGGAACTCGGCGGTGTCGATGCCCCACGCGAAGCCACCGATCGGGTGGATGAAGGTGGTGGCGCAGTCGGTCTGCACGCCGCGGTCGAAGACCACGACGGGCTTGCCGGTCTCGCAGGCCCGCTCGACCGCGTCGGTCATGGCGGCGGTGGAGTTCGGCGAGATGATGAACGCGTCGCAGTCGCCCTCGGAGATGAAGTAGTCGATGTCGGCGATCTGGGTGTTGTCGTCGTCCTCGGCGTCGCGGGTCTCCATGTCGGAGATGACGCCGTCGCTCTTGAGCTGCTCGAGCTGCTGGTTCATGGTGATCCAGCCGGTCTGGCGCCACGGGTTGGAGATCGAGGCGTTGGCGAAGCAGGCCTTCTTGGCACCGGTGGACTTGAACTCCGAGGTGTCGGTCATCTCGCCGTCGATGTACTGCAGGTACGGCTCCTCGGGGTCGCCCTCGAAGGTGGCCGAGCGCTGGTCGAACTGCTCGTCGTAGACGGCCTGGTCGAACCACTCCACCTCCTCGGTGGGGCTCTCCTCGGCGGCCGGGTCCTCCTCGGTCCCGGCCGACTCCGAGGTGTCGTCGGTCCCGGTCCCGGACGTCGGGTCCTCGGTGCTGCAGGAGGTGGCGAACACCCCCAGCAACATGGCCGAGGCGATGGCCATCGGCGCGCGGTGGGTCAATCGGCGCATCAGTTTTCTCCTGGTTCGGTGCCCGGGCGGGCAGGGGTGGGTGATGGTGCTGCTGACTGGTCGGACGTGGTTCGGGTGGGGCGGCGGCCGAGCGACCAGGCGCGGGCGGCCAGGGCGACGGCGAGGATGATGATCAGTCCCTGGACGGTGTTCCTCCAGGTGGACTCGACCTCCTGGAAGTTCAGGAACGAGAAGAGCAGCTCGAGCGCGAAGGCGCCTGCGGCGGCGGAGAGCACCCAGCCGCGGCCACCGCCGAGGACGACGCCGCCGAGGACCACGGCGGTGATCGCCTGGAACTCGTAGCCGGAGCCGACCGACGGGTGCACGCCGGCGTACCCGACGAGCAGGATCCCGGCGACCGTCGCGGAGAGCGAGGACAGCACGAAGGCGCGGGTCTTGACCCACCACACGTGCGCTCCGGCGAGGCCGGCGGCGTCGGGGTTGTCACCCGTGGCGATCAGCGTGCGGCCGAAGGGCGAGCGCATCAGCAGCACCGAGGCGACGGCGACGACGACCAGGATGATCACGGGGTACGGCAGGATGTCGAGGACGGGCACGTCCTCGATGCCACCGCGGCCGATCTGCCGGAAGCTGTCGACCGGGTTGCCGGTCGCGGCGCCGCCGGTCAGGTAGCGCACGAGGCCCCCGAGCGCGAGCATCGTGCCGAGGGTGACGATGAAGCTCGGCACCTTCAGCAGGGTGGTGGCGAGGCCGTTGATCACGCCGATGCCGGCGCCGACGACGAGCATCAGCACGAGCGCGGGGAGCACCCGGCTCTCGTCGTCGCCGATGTAGTTGCCGGCGATGACGACCTGGGTCGCGATCACCGCGCCCATCGACAGGTCGAACTCGCCGGAGACGATCACGTAGTACTGCCCCATCGCGGCGATCGCGATCGGCGCGGTGCGGCCGATGAAGCGGATCAGCTGCGGCGGCTCGCCGAAGCTCGGGTTCACCACGATCACCGCGACGAACAGCACCGCGGCCAGGATGAACACGGCTCCGCCGGGGGTCACCGCCCCCCGCAGGATCCGCTGCACGAGGGAGCCCTCGGTGAGCGGGAGGGCGCGGCCGGCGGTGGACGTGGTCGTGGCGCTCATGCCGTCTCCTCCTTCGTCGGGGCAGCGGTCCTGTCGGCGCCGAAGCGCGGTGGGCGGCGTACGACGCTGCGGCGGGCGTAGACAGCGACGGCGAGCACGATCACCAGGCCGCGGACGAAGTCCTTCAGGAACGGGTTCACCTGCATGACACCCATGACGTTGTCGATCACGGCGAAGATCGCGACGCCGCCGATCGTGCCGATGACGCTGCCCTTGCCACCGGCGAGCAGGGTGCCGCCGAGCACGACGGCGGCGATCGAGAGCAGGTCGTAGCGGCCCTGCGAGCCGATCGTCGGGAGCCCGACGCCGGTGCGCGAGAGCAGGAGCAGCCCGGCGATGCCGGCGAGCACCGAGCAGAGGACGTGGGCCGCGATGACCGGCAGCGCGGTGCGGACGCCGGACATACGGGCCACGGCGCGGTTGCCGCCGATCGCGTAGAGGTGGTGGCCGAGCCGCGTGTAGCGCAGCAGGAGCGTCACCAGCAGGGCCGCGACGAGCAGGATGATGAACGACGTCGGGATGGTCGCCGCGATGCCGCTGCGGCCGAGCAGCCGCAGCTGCGGGGACGCGGCGCCGTGGCTGCCCTGGTAGTTGGTGGCGAGGTAGCCGCTGACGACCAGGCCGATGCCGAGGCTCGCGATGAAGCCGTGCACGTCGAACACGCTGACCAGCACGCCCATGACCAGCCCGATGACCGCGACGGTGACGAGCGTGTTGACGACGGCGGGCGCGAAGTTGGAGTCGAGCCCCTTCATCCCGCCGGCGGCGATCAGCGTGGACAGGCTGACGACGTAGGGCACCGACAGGTCGAGGCTGCCGACCAGGATCACGAGCGTCTGGCCGATCGCGATGAGCCCGAGCACGCTCATCGCGGTGAGGATCGCCCAGATGTTGCCCTGGCTGAAGAAGTTGCGGCCCTCGTTGGCGGTCAGCGCGATCGACACCGCGACGACGCCCACCAGCACGAGGTAGATCAGCTGCGTCGAGCTGAGGCGCTCCCTCGGTCCCTTCGGGCGGGCGGCGCGGCGACGGCGTACGGACGCGGTGGGCTCCGCGGGCGCCTCGGGCGTGCGGTCGGTCGCGGCGCTCATGCGGCGTCCTCCGCGGCACCCGTGGCCATCGCGAGCACCGACTCCTCGGACGAGCCGGCGGGTAATTCGCCGGCGAGTCGGCCGTCGCGCATCACGAGGATCCGGTCGGACATCCCGATCACCTCGGGCAGCTCGCTGGAGACCATCAGCACGGCGACGCCCTGGCGGGTGAGCTCGCGCATCAGCTCGTAGACGCGGTGCTTGGCACCCACGTCGATGCCGCGGGTCGGCTCGTCCATCAGCACGACGAGCGGGTCGATGCTCAGCCAGCGGGCGAGCACGACCTTCTGCTGGTTGCCGCCGGAGAGGAACTGCACCTCCTGGCCCAGGCTCGCCGCCGCGACGTCGAGGTTGGAGAGCACCCCGGGCATGTCGCGTCGGGCCTGCGCCGTGCGGCGCGGGAAGACCGAGCGGACCACGCCGAGCGTGTTGTCGAGGATCGACTGGTTGAGGGCGAGGCCCTTGGCCTTGCGATCCTCGGTGATGAAGGCGAGGCGGGCGCGTACGCCCTGGCGCGGGCTGCGCACGCTGATCGGGCGCCCGTCGAGGCTCACCGTGCCGCGCGCGACGGCGTGGACGCCGAAGACGGTCTCCAGGAGCTCGGTGCGTCCCGATCCCTGGAGCCCGGCCAGGCCGACGATCTCGCCGGCGCGGACCTCGAGCGAGACGCCGTCGACGTAGCCGTTGCCGACGCCGTCAAGGGCGAGCCTGACCTCACCGACCTCGACGTCGACCGGCTTCTCGGGGAAGTACGTCGTCAGCGGGCGCCCGACCATGAGGCGCACGAGCTCGGCCTCGGTCAGCTCCTCGACCGGCCTGGTCGCGACGTGGCGGCCGTCCTTGAGGACCGTGATCGTGCGGCAGAGGTGGAAGACCTCCTTGAGCCGGTGCGAGACGTAGAGGATCGCGACCCCGCGCTCGGTGAGCCGCTCGATGATGCCGTAGAGGAGCTCGACCTCGTGGTCGGCGAGCGCCGCGGTGGGCTCGTCCATCTGGATGACGGTGGCGTCGAAGCTGACCGCCTTCGCGATCTCGACGATCTGCTGCTCGGCGACCGACAGGCTGCGCACGAGCGTGGAGGCCTTCAGCCCGGAGACGCCGAGCCCGGCGAGCAGCTCGTCGGTGTCGCGACGCATCCTGGCCGTGTCGACCGGTCCGACGCGGCCGAAGCGCCGCGGCTCGCGGCCGAGCCAGATGTTCTCCGCGATCGTGCGCTCGAGCAGGAGGTTGAACTCCTGGAAGACCGTGGCCACCCCGGCGCGCTGGGCCTGGACCGGGTGGCCGAACGACACCTGCTCGCCGCCGACGACGATCGTGCCGCTGTCGGGCGTGTGGACGCCGGCGAGCATCTTCATCAACGTCGACTTGCCGGCGCCGTTCTCGCCCACGAGCCCGTGGACCTCGCCCGCACGCAGGGTCAGGTCGAGGTCGGCGAGGACGGTGTTGCCGAAGAAGCTCTTCGTCATGCCGCTGGCGACCAGTGCGGGGTCGCCGTGCTCGCTCGGGGGCGTGCTCGTGGGGGTGGTGACGGTCACGGCGTCACTGTGGCATGCGTTACAGGCTTTTGTCGAGCACCTTCCAAAAGTCTCCGGTCTAGCGTGCAAAGTCGTGCATGTGCTTGACTCCGCCGGTGCGCACCGGCGAGCTGTTCGACCTCCTCCGCGACGGAAGGCCCTGGACGCGTGCCCAGCTGGCCGAGGCCACCGGGCTGGCCCGCTCGACCGTGACCGCCCGGATCGACACGCTGATGCGCCTCGGACTGGTCGCCCCGTTCGGCGGCGCCCGGTCCACCGGCGGCCGCCCTCCCGCGCTCTTCGCGCTCAACCCGACCGCACGGCTCGTGGTGGGCGTCGACGTCGGCGCCACCCACGCCAGCGCCGCCCTCACCGACCTCAACGGCTCGATCCTCGGTGAGGTCGACGCCCGGATCGCGGTGGCCGACGGGCCGCAGCCCGTGCTCGCCTGGGTCGTGGAGTCGGTGGAGGCGCTCCTCGCCGACGCCAACCGCCCGGTCGAGGACCTCGCCGCGATCGGCATCGGCCTGCCCGGCCCCGTCGAGCACTCCACCGGGCGCCCGATCAACCCGCCGATCATGCCCGGCTGGGACCGCTACGACGTCCCCGGCCACCTGCAGCAGCACTACCCGGTGCCGGTCCTGGTCGACAACGACGTGAACATCATGGCGCTCGGTGAGCGCCGCCGGCACCTGCGCGACGTCGACGACCTGGTCCTCATCAAGGTCGCGACCGGCATCGGGGCCGGCATCGTCTCCGGCGGGGTGCTGCAGCGAGGCGCGCAGGGCACCGCCGGCGACCTCGGGCACGTCCGCGTGCCCGGCGCGGACGACGTACCGTGCCGCTGCGGCAACTCGGGCTGCCTCGAGGCCGTGGCCGCCGGCCCCGCGCTCGCCGCGGCCGTCCGCGCCCAGGGTGAGGAGGCTCAGACCGGCGGCGACGTCGTCGAGCTGGTCCGCGCCGGCAGCCAGGTGGCGATGGCCGTCGTCCGCCAGGCCGGCCGCGACATCGGCGAGATCGTGGCCACGATGGTCAACCTGATCAACCCGTCCGTCGTGGTCATCGGCGGGCAGGTCGCCGGCGCCGGCGAGCACCTCCTGGCCGGGATCCGCGAGTCGGTCTACCAGCGCTCGCTCCCCCTCGCCACCGAGCACCTGCGCATCGTGACCTCCCGCGCCGGCGGCGAGGCGGCCGTCCTCGGCGCCTCGGCGCTCGCCATCGAGCACGTCCTCTCCCCCGACGTCGTCGAGGCCGCCAGCGAGGCGCTCGCCGCGGCCGACGCCGAGGCGGAGGCCGCGGGCTCCTAGGCGCGCGACCGGGTCGACGTCGCGGCGTTGCGACCACCCGTGACTGTCAGGACGGTCCGGTGGTCGTGTGGGTGGTCGCGCGGTCCCTCGATGAGGACCGACGGGTCGTGCAGAGCCTCCGGTGGCGCAGCACATGCTGACTGCGTGGTGCGCTCGGATCACGCGGATGCAGTGCCTAGCTGCAGTAGCTGAACTCGTATCGCTCGCCCAGCTCGGACCGTAGCCGCGCCAGGAGCACCTGGGCTTCTGCATCGCGCCGCGTGAAGTCTCGGCGCCCATCCCAGCGCGTGCCCCAGTCCTCCAGGGCCAACGCAAGTCCCGGACTGAGGCCGAGCAACCGAGCTCCCTCTTCTGCGTCGGCGACCAGAAGTCCTTCATTCCACAAGGGCATGTCGGCTCCGAAGTCACCCATCAACCTGATCAGCGACCCGGCCCGCGGTGGCTCCCACTCCTCGACACCCGCGTGGGCCGCCGGTTCGTACGAGAGACGACACTCGAGGGTTGCGCGCTCGTCGGGACTGCCCACGGGGACCAGTCTGCCTCGAGAGGTCCGGGCATCGGCAGATGTGCGCTCATCGCGGCAGATCCAGATGTGGCCCTCTCGCTGACGTCATGACACCAGCTGCCTCCGCGACCGCTCTTCATGACGTCATGAGAACCATCGGTGAAGACCGCGAGATCTCATGACGTCCTGACATCGGCATGTGCGGATGTCACGGGGCAGCGCTCCGGTCGAGTTCATCGAGATGCCGCGACGGTCCGACCTGATGGCTCACGTCCGCATGACGAAGGTGAGGGTGTTGTCGGCGTGGATGGTCGTGACGTAGCGGCTGCTGTGGGCCAGGCGGTGGTGTCGTGGGCACAGGAGCCGGCCGTTGGTCAGGTCGGTGGGCCCGCCTCTGGACCAGGGGTCGTCGTGGTGGGCATGACAGCCCGACGCGGTGGTTTCGCAGCCGCGGGCGGTGCAGCCACCGTCCCTGATTCCGAGCGCGATCCTCTGCGCCTTGGTGTGCAGGCGGCGGGTGCGGCCCAGGTCCAGCGGCACGGACGTGGATCCGAGGACGGCGGGGATGATCCCGGCCTCGCACGCCAGCCTGCGCGCCTGACCCGCACTGATCCGGGTGCCGTCGTCCAGGACGGCAGTCGCTGAGTCGCCGAGCAGCTGCTCGAGGGTCATCGTGACCACCACGGTGGCGTTCACTCCCGCGGTCTGGGGTGACGCCTCGACCGGGTAGCGCTCGATGTACTCGATGAACGCCTCACCCAGCCTGCGCCGCAGCGGCTTCCACCCACCGTCCTCGTCGCAGTTCTTGTCCTTGAGGTCGGCGTCGGTGTGGCGGGCCGGGTTGGCCAGGGCGAGGAGGTGGCGCCGGAGCATCTTCGCGACGTGCGAGGGCACCACGAACGTGCCACGGCAGCGGCCTTCGCCTTCGCCGTCGTCGGTGAGGGTGAGGTCGGCGTCGGTGAACGCGCGCGCCTCCTCGGCCTCGAGGACGGCCTCCTCGTGGGACTCCCCGACCTCGGGGGCCACGACGTCGAGGATCCGCTTCCCGAGCACCCTCAGGTCCTTCGCGTCGTGTCGTGCAGCGTGGTCCAGCAGCACCGCCTCCGCCTTCGACCGGATGTCGGCGTCGACATGCTTCGGCAGGACGTCGACCGCGTCCACGATCACCCGCGCCTGCTCCACCCCGACGGTGCCTGCGGCCAGCGCGGAAGCCGTAGGCGCGTGCTGCTCAGTCGCGAGCGCGATGCCGAGCCTGGTCAGCCGGTTCGCCTCCGCGCGGGTCAACCCGCTGCGTCCGGCCCACCACTGGTGCGTGTGACGAGCACCCACGCTGTCGCCCAGCCGCCTACGGTCAGCCTCCGCGGCCGCGCGGCACTGCACGGCAGTGAGCCGTCCCGACGCAACCGTCACCCCGTCCAGCAGTCGCACCACGTCCGCGTCCGACAACCCACCCAGACCCAGGTCGTACAGCCCACCCAGCACCCCATCCAGACGACGCAGCAGCCCAGCCACCACCGGCGAGGCCCCGGCGTCGACACCTGGCGCACGCCACGTGACGCTCTCGGGCCGCTCAGACGGTGGGGCACTCACCAGACACAGACCTCTCCACGCCCTGGTGGCGCGGTCGACGACAGGAAACGGGGTCTGTGTCTGAGGTGTGTACGGCCGGAGATCGGCTATCTGGAGGACCCGAGCACGCTCGCTCGAAACTGTCTCGAGACTAGACGCGACCACCGACAGTCGGATCCGACGTCAGGGTGGGCCGGGTCTCGTGACGGTCGCCAACGCGACCTCCTCGACCAACGGCACGTCACGTGGCCTTGGTTTCGACACGCTCGCTGGGGCTCGCTGCTCAACCAGCGGCCGCGCTCGACAAGCGGCCCTGCTCGACCAGCGGGGAGCCTGTCAGCGCAGCTGGTAGTCCTTGAGCAGGCTGCGGCCGATGATCATCTTCTGGATGTCGGAGGTGCCCTCACCGATGAGCATGAACTTGACCTCGCGCATCAGGCGCTCGATCTCGTACTCCTTGGAGTAGCCGTAGCCGCCGTGGATCCGGAAGGAGTCCTCGACGACCTCGTTGGCGTACTCCGAGGCGACCATCTTCGCCATCCCGGCCTCGACGTCCATCCGCTCGCCGGTGTCCTTGAGCCGCGCAGCCTTGACCATCATGGTGTGCGCGACCTCGACCTTGGTCGCCATCTCCGCGAGCCGGAACAGCACGGCCTGGTGCTCGGCGATGGCCTTGCCGAAGGTCTTGCGCTGCTGGGCGTAGGCGATGCCGAGCTCGAAGCCGCGCCACGCCAGTCCGCAGGCGCGCGCAGCGACGTTGACCCGGCCGACCTCGACGCCGTCCATCATCTGGAAGAAGCCCTTGCCCGGCTCGCCGCCCAGGACCTGCTCGGCGGCGATCTGGTGGCCCTCGAGGATGAGCTCGGTCGTCTCGACGCCCTTGTAGCCCATCTTCTCGATCTTGCCCGGCACGGTGACGCCCTGCGCGGTCTCCCCGAAGCCGGCCTCCTTCTCCACCAGGAAGGTCGTCATGTTCTTGTACACCGACTCCGCACCCTCGTCGGTCTTCGTCAGCAACGCGACCAGGGTGGACGTGGCGCCGTTGGTCAGCCACATCTTCTGACCGGTGATGGAGTACGACCCGTCGTCGGCCCGCGTGGCCTTGGTGGACACCGCCGACACGTCCGAGCCCAGCCCGGGCTCCGACATCGAGAACGCACCCCGCACCTCACCGGTCGCCATCCGCGGGAGGTACTTCTGCTTCTGCTCGTCCGTGCCGTGCTGGATCAGCATGTAGGCGACGATGAAGTGGGTGTTGATCACGCCCGAGACGCTCATCCAGCCGCGCGCGATCTCCTCGACCACCAGCGCATAGGTCAGCAGCGACTCCCCCAGCCCACCGAACTCCTCCGGGATCGTGAGCCCGAAGACGCCGAGCTCCTTGAGCCCCTCGATGATCTCGGTCGGGTACTCGTCAGCGTGCTCGAGCTCCTGGGCCACCGGGATGATCTGCTCGTCCACGAACTGGCGCACGGCCTTCAGGATCTCGGTCTGGTCCTCGGAGAGGCCATCGGTCTGGCAGAGACGGGGCATGTGGAACTCCTCGGCGCTCGCGGGTGCAACGCTTGCTGACTCTAGTTACCCGCCGGTCACCTGGGCAGGGCCGTCGCCCGAGACGGATGTCACATCGTCCCGCGGCTCGAGCGGCTTGTGCTGGGGCGTGGTCCACGGCCGCTCGTCGCGCCTGCGGCGACGCGACGACCGCCAGCTCACCAGCGCCAGGCCCAGCCCGATCAGCGTGCCGACGCCCGCTCCGAGGAGGCCCAGCGTGAGACCGGGCGGACGGTAGGTGAGGTCCACCGTGCCGCTCGCGCCGGCCGGCAGGGTGACGACCAGGAGCCCGGCGTCGGTGCGGGTGACCGACAGCGGCTTGCCGTCGAGGTCGGCCGACCAGCCGGGCCAGGCGAGCATCGAGAAGATCAGCTCGCCACCGTCGGCGGCCGAAGTCACGTCGACGCGCTCGTGCAGCGTCGTACGGGTGTCGGCGCTCGCGACCTCGACGCCGTCGGAGACCCACGACAGCTCGGAGCCGGCGTAGGGCTGCTCGCCGTCGTGGCGCAGCACGATCGCCTTGTCGTCGCGCGACTCCTCGGTCCAGCCCTCGGCCGGGGTGACGCCCTCGGCGAGCTTCGGCTGGACGACGATGGTGTCGAGCTTCATCAGGTCCGCGAGAGACGGCTGGCCGGAGCCGCCGACCTTCCAGAGGTTGCGGTAGCCGCAGGCCTGGGTGAGGCCGTCGTACTCCATGCAGAACGTGCGGGTGAACGGCACGAACCCCATGCCGGTGTAGTTGTTGACCGCCTCGACGCCGGCAGGGTGGTACATGCTGCCGGGCAGGAACGTGTCCCACTGCTTCTCGAGCTTGGCGACCTGCCCCTTGTTCTGCAGCGGCTTGAGGTCGGCGAACTGCATCAGCCGGCCCTCGCGGTCGGCGAAGGTCTTCTGGAGCGCGGAGACGTCGCTCGGCACGTGCCACACGCGCGAGCTGGCGTTCTCGCCGAACACCCCGACCTGCATCGCGAGCACGGCACCCACGCCGCCGATCGCGACGAGGGAGACCAGCGCGGTGCGGCGTACGACGAGGTGCGCGGCGAGCGCGACGACGGTCAGCGCGGCCACGACGGCGGTCCCGAGGGCGGCACGACGCAGCGCCGCGGGGTCCTGCGACCAGGTCAGCCAGCCGAGCGCCACCACGACGAGGCCGGTGCCCACGAGGCGCGGGCGCATCGTCGAGCGCGCGAGCCCCTGGCTGAGCAGGATCGCGAACACGACCATGACGCCGAGGTAGAAGTACTCGATGACCCGCAGCGGCCAGCGGAAGAGCCACAGCTTGCTCGGACCGAGCGTCATCGCGAGGTAGACGACGGTGATCAGGCCGAGGCCGGTGAGCTCGCGCGCGCGGCGCCTGATCACGTCGTAGCGCAGCCACGGCAGCAGCGGCAGCACGAACCAGGCCAGGAAGGTCGCCGGCACCATCATCGGGCCGGTGATCGCCCGGATCGGCGGGGTGTGCAGCGGCGAGCTCGCCGCCAGCAGGTCGCCGGCCGTGGGACGGAGCTTGCCGCTGTTCTCGAAGAGCGCACCGGCGGAGCGGACCGCGAGGTCCGACGACTCCAGCAGCGGCAGGTAGACCAGCGGCAGGAACGCCGCGACCGCGATCCCGGCGAGCGCGAGCCGGACCACGCCGCCCCACGAGCGCAGCACGATCCCCTCGACGACCAGCGCGGCGCCGATGGTGATCACCGCGAGGGTGCCGTAGGGGTTGCCGTTGAGGACCGCGAGGAGCCCGGCGAGGAACGCCCAGAACGGGCTGCCGACCCCGCGCAGGGTGCGGCGGAAGGTCAGCCACACCCACGGCGCGTAGGCGAACGCCATCAGGCCCGACGGCCAGGAGCCGGCGTCCCAGAAGAGCGTGAAGCCGGAGAACGGCAGCGCGATCGCGACGGCCGCGGACGGGGCGGGAGCGCCGTCGTACTCCCGGGCGAGGAGATAGGTGCCGAGGGCGAGCAGCACCATGACGACGGCCTTGACGGCGTAGGTCGACAGGGCGAGGTCGGGACCGAAGGAGACGGTGAGCCAGACCAGCACGTTGAGCGGGTTGTAGGTGCCGAACAGGGCCTCAGCGACGTAGTTGCCGCCGGCCCACGACTCCGGGTCGAGCCACAGCGGCCACTGGCCCCCGCGGACCATCTCGCCGAAGTGCCACCACGTCGGTGCGAACTGCGCCGCGGTGTCACCGCGCTGGTAGAACCAGCCGGTGATCACGTAGGGGACGGCGGTGTAGACGGCCGTCACCACGATGACGAGGACCGGCCAGATCCAGCCGGTGCGGGGCGAGTCGTGCTCCTCCGACCTCGCCGTGGCCGCCCGCCGCCTGCCGCCTCCACGGGCGGCGGTCGTCTCGGTGGTCGTGCTGGTCTCGCTCACGCCTGCTCGCTCCGTTCGGTGCCGTGCCCTTCCTCGAGCGCCTCGTGCTCGCGCCCGAGGACGCTGGTCACGGGGGCGTCGAGCTCGCTGCTCTCCTTGAGGAGGAACAGCGGCCGTTGCTTGGTCTCGGCGTAGATGCGCCCGAGGTACTCCCCGATCACGCCGAGGACGATGAGCTGGACGCCACCGAGCGCGGTGACCGCGCAGATCGTGGTGACGTAGCCGGGCACGCTGTTGCCGTTGACGATCGCGTCGACCAGCACCCACAGGGCGTAGCCGACGGCGATCGCGGTGACGACGATGCCGAGCCAGATCGACATGCGCAGCGGCCGGTAGTTGAACGACACGACCCCGTCGATGCCGTAGTTGAACAGGCTGCGCAGGCTCCACTTGGTGGCGCCGGCCTCGCGGGAGACGTTCTCGTAGTCGACGACGGCGGTCGGGAAGCCGATCCAGGCGAAGAGGCCCTTGGAGAAGCGGTTGGTCTCCCCCAGGGTCAGCAGCGCGCGGACCGCGCGGCGGTCGAGGACCCGGAAGTCGCCGACGCCGTCCTCGAGCTCGACCTCGACGAGCCGGTTCATCATCTTGTAGTAGAGCCGCGAGAGGGCGGTGCGCACGACCGGGTCGTCGGTGCGCGTGCGACGGGCGACGACCTGGGAGTACTCGCCGGACTCGAGCAGCGGCAGCATCTGCGCGAGCAGCGTCGGGGGGTGCTGGAGGTCGGCGTCCATGATCGCGACCTTGTCGCCGCGCGCGTGGCTGAGACCGGCGAGCATCGCCGACTCCTTGCCGAAGTTGCGGCTCAGCGAGAGGTAGCGGAAGCGGGGGTGGGCGCGGTGCACCTCGCGGAGCATCGGCAGCGTGCGGTCGCGGCTGCCGTCGTCGACGAGGATCACCTCGAAGTGCGGGGTCAGCGCGGAGAGCTCCTGGGTGAGGACCTCCACCAGGCGCGGCAGCGACTCCTCCTCGTCGTAGCAGGGCACCACCACGGACAGCTCGATCGGCATGGCCGTCATGCTCCCATCACCTGCCCGGTCGTACGACGCTCCAGCACCGTGGCGACGTCGCGCTCGAGCGCATCGACGATGCGCGCCAGCGGCACCTGGAGCGAGGTGTTCTCGCGCACCGCGACCTCGAGGGAGTCGACCGACTCCTCGAGACCGGCGAGCTCGTCCAACCCGGTGGCCGTGGCGACCCTGCCCTGCACGCGGCGGCGTACGCCGCTGCCCAGCCGCTCCAGGCGGCGCTCCGTGCGGGTCACAGCGACCGGCCCCGGTAGGTCCGCAGCGCCGACATGGTGATCTCCTCGTCCTGCTGCGCGGCCGGCAGCAGCAGCTGCGCCACCACGTCGGACAGCGTCGCGACGCGCAGGTGGAGCGCACGCGAGGCCTCGACCTCCGCCTCGAGCTCGGCGATGCGCTTCTCCAGGCGGGCGACGCGCCGGTCCCGCACCGGGGAGGCGAGCCGGGCCAGCGAGCCCCGGACAGCCACCTTGACGCGACCGGCGGGCTCCTCGACCTGCGCGGTCGGCGCCGGCGTGCGGACGTCGGCGCCGGCCTCGCGGGCCCACACCAGCAGGTCGGCCAGGGCGAGCGCGGCCGACTCGGCGACCTCGGAGTCGGCGACCTCGCTGGGCAGCCGGCCGTTCGCCGGAGCAGGCCGGAGGTCCTCGAGGTCGCCGTGGACCTGGTAGCCGGCGGCGGTGATCGCGGCGATCGCGGCGTCCGCCTGGACCGCGGCCTCGTCGGCCTGGGCGGGGGTGAGCCCGATCGGCTCGCGGCCGATCGGGGCGAGGATCGTGTGGGCCAGCAGGTCGCGCACCCACAGCGACTTCTGCCGGCCGCCCGTGATGCGGCCGTCGACGGCACCGTTGACCCGGCGCAGCAGCTCGGCCTCGACCACGCCGAGCGACTCGTTGGCGCGCTCGACCCCGAGGTCGAGGTCGTCGACGCCGGTCAGGCCGGTCGCGCTCGCGAAGCGGTGCCACAGCTCGTCGGCACCCGCCGAGCGGGCGGGGACGGTCACGACGTGGACCTGCGAGGCGGGGAGGTCGGCTCCCCAGCGCGCGGCGACGTTGGCCGGCTGCATCGTGCGCCAGCCCCACTCGCTGTCGACGGCGGACTCCTGCGGCGGCGACCACGCGTCGAGAGGCTTGGTGATGCCGAACTTGAGCTGCTCCTGCCACGACGAGGCGATGGCCTTGCCGAGGTCGCGAGCAGAGACCACGACGTGGACCTCGATGCCGTCGAGCCGCTCCAGCGCGGTGCGGACCTGCTCGACCGAGGCGTTGGCGAACAGCTCGTAGCTCACGATCGCGGCGTCGCCCTGCCACTCGCGCACCTGCTCGGTGACGCGGTCCCACGCGTCCGCCGCGGCGGCGGGGAGGTCGGCCAGCCGCTGGTCGCCGCGCACCGCCATCGCGGCGTGGATCAGCTCCAGCCGCGGCCCGACCACGAGCACGCCCGCCCTGGCCAGCGCCGCCCTGTTGTGGTCCAGCACCTGCTGGATGAAGGTGGTGCCCGACTTGGGACCACCCACGTGGAGATGTACGACCTGCGTCATCGCTGCGTCCGACCGTCCTTGCCCTGATCCGTGGCCTGCTGTGTCGCCCCGGGGTACTCGACCATCATCCGCCAGCTCGCCGGGCTCCCCGAGCGACTGGCCCGGGACGCCGCGGCGAGTCCCTCCCGGAGCACCACGCGGCCGCCGCTCGCAACGACGTCGGCGACGACGTCGTGCGGGTCGACGGGCCACAGTCGCGGCGACCCGGTGCGCTCCTGCGCGGCGCGGCACTCCTGCGGCGTCCGGCTCATGCCCTCGACGTAGACCCGACCGCCCTCGGCGAGCGCCATCGAGGCGAAGCGCCACACGAGCGACCGCGAGCGCGGCGGCACGGCCTCGAGGACGCGGCGCACCGTGACGACCTTGCGGCCCTTCTGGCGCGCGGCGAGCGCGCCGACGGTGAGCACGTCGCGCTCGTCGAGCAGGTTGACCACCCGGCGGCCGACGTCGGAGGGCAGGTCGATCTCCTTGCCGCCGAGCGCGTGCTTGCCCGGGTGGGCGTAGTCGTAGCCGATCGCCTTGGCGCCGGCGCGGTGGTAGAGCCGCAGGTCGGCTGACGAGCCGGAGCCGACGTCGAGAACCCGCAGGTCGTCGTCACGATCGTCGTCCAGGGCACCGTCGGCGGTGAGCTGGTCGACGACCCAGCGGGCGAACGGGCTCGGCCGCGCGCCGGCGGCGCCGACCTGACCGTTGAACTGGGTCCAGTCGCGCCGGTTGGTCATCACCGAGCTGAACCAGCCGTCGAAGCGGTCGAGGACCTCGCGCGAGGGCTGGTGCCGGAACGACGGGTCGGGCACCTTCCAGCCCGGGCCGTAGGAGACCGTGAGCATCCGGTCCGGGTCGGCAGGCGCCGGCATCCCACGCCCCTCGAACTCCAACGCCCGGAGCGGCAGGATCGCCGAGCGCGGCACCCGCTCCCGCACGGTGGCGGTCTCGTGGAGCAGGTCGCCGACGTAGAAGCAGGTGTAGATGTCGATGCCGTCCTCGCCGCCGTCGGGGGCGTCGTAGACGACGGTGATGAAGCTCGCGGTCTTGTGCTTGACCGAGATCCCGGCGTCGACCAGCGCACGGGCGACATCCCAGATCTCGACCGCCATCTCGGCGGGGGTCTCCTTCTCGGAGAGGAAGCAGAGGTCGATGTCGCTGTCGTGGCCGATCACCTTGCCGGAGCGTGCCGCGCCGAGCAGCGTGCCGAAGGAGATCCAGCCCTCGAGCCCGCACGAGTCGCGCATGACGCCGAGGACCCGCTCGGCCATGGCGGTCATCGCCTCGACGGCGCCGCCCTCGCGGCGGGTCTCGAAGATCCGCTGGGTCAGGCCCCACTTGTCGATGATCACCGGGTTGCCGAACCGGTCGACGAGCTCGACGCGCCCCTCGCCCGATCCGAAGGTGACCTCCTGGCGGAACACCTCGGCGTCGTCGACCGTGACGCTGACGAGCGAGACGCCGTCGAGCCGCGCGCGGAGCCGCTTCGGCCACGGGATCGTGACCGGGTCCACGCCGTCCTCGACGGCGACCGACCATCCGCGCCAGCCGTCGAAGTGGACGTCGAGCGAGCCGTCGAAACCGCGCTCGAGGTGGAGTCCGTCGTCGTCGACGCGCTGCACGCTCGCCCTCACCACGACTCCTCCCCTGCTACCGCCCCGCTGTCCGGCTGCCCGGCCCGCTGACGCGATGCCCGGGCAGCCGGGACATTACTGCACGGTGAACCGCGAGGAGACCACCGCGTGGTCGGTCGTGCGCCGCACCTGGGCACCCTGGTTGACCTCGGTGTTGTCGAAGGTCCCGCCCTTGCCGAAGATCCAGTCGACCCGCATGGCCGCGGGCGGCTGGCACTTGTTGCCGGCGGTGTTGCCACCGACGGCAGCGTTCATCTGGGTGGGGCAGGCGATGCGGCGGAACGCCTTGACGTGCTCGTTGAGGTCGCCCGTCACCAGGATCGGCAGGCCGTCGCCGCCGAGCTGCTTGACGACCTGCTTGATCGTCTCCATGCCCTTGTCGCGGTCGTCCTGCATCTTGCCGGGCGAGAGGTGCGCGTTGACCCAGTAGACCTCGCGGCCGGTCGACCTGTTCTTCAACCGGACCAGGGCCTGCGGGCGTGAGGACTTCATGAAGGGCATCTGCAGCGTGGTGCCCCACACCAGGGACCACTCGGAGTCCTTCCACATCACCGACTGCGGTGCGGCGTCGTAGCCCATCGAGTTGCCGGGGTAGAGCGTGAAGTCGCCGTTGGTGGCCACGTCCAGGGACGTGATCTGGTCGGGCTGCGGCTCCGAGAGGCCGATCAGCGTCGAGCCGCGCTGGTTGATGAGGTTCTTGGCCCACTCGGCGCGGACGCGCCCGGGTGCGAAGTTGGGACGGGCACCGCCGGGGGCCGTGTGCTGGCTGCCGAGCAGGTTGAAGGTCATCACCTCGACGGCCATGGCGTCGCGCTTCGAGCCGCGCCGGGCCTTCGCGCTGACGTCGGGACGGGTCGCGATGGCGTTCTTGACCACCTTGGTGGGTCCCCACTTGCGCATCTGCTGGGTGCTGACCGCCGGGACCGGGCCCCACGTCGCGGCCGCGGCCGGCATCGAGGCCTGGGTGATCGTGCCGTTGCCGAGCTGGCCGACGTCGTTGGCGCCCCAGCAGCCGGCACCCTCGGCGCACAGGTGCAGCCAGCCGCCGGTGACCTTGCCGGTGGCGACGACGCCCGCGGCGACCGGAGTGCTCGAGCCGCTGCCGCTCGCGGCGGGGCCGAGCTGGCCGTAGCGGTTGTCGCCCCAGCACAGGACCTGGCCGTCGGTGCGCACCGCGCACGACGCCGTCACGGCCGTGCCGACGGAGGTGTAGGAGCCGCTCGCGCTGACCTGGACCGGCTTGGCGGAGTTGGTGCGGGTGCCGTTGCCGAGCTCGCCGTTGGAGTTCTCGCCCCAGCACCAGACCTGGCCGGTGGGCGTGACGCCGCAGGTGCGGCCCCACGTCGCGGAGAGCTGGGAGAACTGCAGGCCGCCGGTGACGACGGTCGGGCGGTTGCGGTTGGTGATGGTGCCGTCGCCGACGGACCCCATCGAGTTCTCGCCCCAGCAGTACGCCGTACCGCTGGAGGTGGTGCCGCACGACGTCCAGCCGCCGGCGGTGACGGAGGTCCACACCTGGTCGCCGAGCACGCGGACCGGTGCCGTGCTGCGGGCGCCGTTGGTGCCGCCGCCCAGCTGGCCGCGCTCGTTCTGGCCCCAGCACCACGCGGAGCCGTCGGCCATCGTCGCGCAGGCGTGCTGCCAGCTCGCCGAGACGTCGCTCCAGGTCGTGCCGGTGCCGACCTGGCGCGGCAGCACGCTGGTGACCTTGTCGGCGCCGCCGAGCTGGCCGAAGTTGTTGAGGCCCCAGCACCACAGCGTGCCGTCGAGCTTGACGCCGCAGGTGAAGCTGCCGCCGGTGGAGATGCGGGCCCAGCCGGTGCCGACGACCTGCACGGGGCTGACCCGCAGGGTGGTCGTGCCGTCGCCGAGCTGGCCGAAGTCGTTGCGGCCCTGGCACCAGGCGGTGCCGTCGGGCCGGACCGCGCACGAGGACTGCCCGCCGGCCGCGGCGCCGCTGGAGGGCTCGCGGACCAGCACGGTCAGGACGTGGGTGGTCGGGACGGTCGCCGGGGAGACGCCGGCGAGCGTGTAGGTGATCGGGTAGCTGCCCGGGGCGTCGAGCTGGCCGGAGACGACACCGGTCTCGCTGAGGCTCAGCCCGGCCGGGACGCTGACCGGCGTGAAGCGGGCCGCGGGGGCGGTGGTCGACCCGCCGGCGACGCCGAGCTGGGACGAGATGGGCGTCTTGACGCTGGCCACGACCTGCTGGGTGGTGGGCACGGGCCAGAGCGCGGCACGCGCCCACGCCCGGTCGGCCGCCGTACGCATGGCGGAGCGGGAGTACTTCGAGCCGTACGACAGCGAGAGCTTGAGCGCCTTGGTCGCGGCGACCTTGCTCGGGTTGCAGATCAGGTCGCCCTTGTGGCACACGGAGACCGCACCGAAGGTGTCGGTGGCCGACGGCACGTCACCGCGCGACTTCGTGAAGCGGGTGAGGATGCCCTCGGAGTTCTTCGCGGCCGCCGGGCTGCCGAGCGGGCGACCTGCCGACGACTTCCGCACGCGGGTGGGGTCGGACACGGTGACGGCGCCGACGACCTTGCCGAGCGCGTCCTTCTTGTCCAGGTCCTGGAGCACCTGGTGGACGACCGCGGCGCCCTGGGCGTAGCCGACGAGCATGACCTGCTGGTCGGGGCACGAGCCGAGCTGGCCGTTGACCAGCTTGCGGGTGGCCTTCACACCGGAGCGGATCGGCTTCTTCCAGCGCTTCAGGCCCGCCTTGGAGACCGCGGAGGCACCGGCCCCGCGCTTGGTGCGCAGGGTGACGACGGCGCCGGGCGTGGAGATCCGGACCCGCTTGACCGTGACCGAACGACCCTGCTTCTGGGCCGTCGACCGGAGCTTGTTGGTGATCGCCGAGACGGCCTGGCCGGGCGTGTCCTTCTTGCCCTGGCCGTTGCCGTCGACCGCGACGACGAGCAGGTTGGCGCAGGCCGTCGCCTTCTTCGAGGAGGCGGGCGACTGGGTCGGCTGGGCCGGGTCCGCTTGGGCCGGCGCGCTGGTGGCGCCGGCCAGGAGGAGACCGGCCACCAGGCCGACCGTCGCGAGCTGAGCGACCCTCGGTGCGAACCCTGTGACGGGAGACTCCTTGCGGATTCTGCGGGTCCGGGCTCGCACGGGGGTCATGTCAGTTCTCCTCCTTGATGAGGGCGTAGGGGTCGACACCGCGCTCCTTGGCGCGCTGCTCGACCATGGCGTCGTACGCATCGGTGGCCGCGACCCGGGCCTCGTAGGTGTTCAGCGAGTCGAGCGACCCGGCCGTGACACGACCGGTCGGCGACGACGCGTTGTTGCCCGGGTGCTCCGGGCCCCACGCGGCGGGCCGGTGGGTGAACATGTAGTCGATCCACTGCATGTAGCGGTTGGTGACCCACTTCTGGCGCACGATGCCGACCACCTCGTCGCTGGCGATCGCCACCGACGTCCAGTTGGCCGAGCCGTTCCAGACGATCTTCGCGCCGGGGTCGCCGGCGTAGTTGCCGCTGATGGCCATCGACTTCATGTGGACGTAGCGGTCGTAGAGGCCGTCGTCGTTGTTGTCGTAGGCGAGGTGGGTCAGCGGGACCTTGGCGGCGCGCATGATCCGCAGGACCTCGTTGCCGAACATGGCGTAGACGAGGCGGATGTTGCAGCCCTGGCGCTTGAGCTGGGCGATCTTGTTGGCCAGCGCGAGGCCGCGGTCGCCGTACATCGAGGTCTGGGCGATCCGGATCCGGGTGGTGCCGGACGCGTTGGTCGTCGCGCCCTTGCACGAGACCTGGTTGAGCACGTCCATGATCGGGTCGCCGGTGATGCCCTTGCCGATGTAGGGGTAGAAGCCGGTGGCGATCACACCGTCGTCGTAGCCCGTCACCGGGTTCTTGATCGGGGTGTCCTTCGTCATCTGGTTGAAGACGTCGAGGAAGTTCTTGTAGCGCGGCTCGTCGTTCTTGATCGTGAAGAGGTCGTTCCACTGGATCGTGGCGCCGAGCTCAGTGGCGTTGTAGGAGCCGTACATCGTCACCCAGCGCACGGTCTTGACCGGCGACTTCTTGCCGCCGCGCTGCACGCGCACCTTGTTGAAGAGGAAGAACTTCGAGTGCGGGATGCCGTGCTTGCCCCGGCACGAGCCGATGCAGCGGCGCAGGAAGCTCTTGTCCGACTTCGACCGCTTCTTGTTCCCCTGCTTCAGGGCGGCGGCCAGGCGCGCGGCGTCCTGGTTGGGGTTGTTCGGGTTCCAGTTGGCGCGGTCCATGACGACCTGCACGCTCACCTTGCGCTGGTGGGCGCGGATGAGGGCGTTCGTGATGGCGGCGCTGCGCACGTTCCACGCGGAGATGCGGATCTTGCCGCCCCGCGGGACCGAGTCGATGGTCTTGTTGACCTGCATGATCAGCCGGCGGACGGAGTCCTGCTTGCCGTAGGGGTTGTTAAACGCCGGCCCCGACTTCGGGACGTACTTCTCCGGCGTGCCGCCCTTCGGCTTCGCCTGGGCAGGCGCCCCGGCCAGCGTCACCGCGACCAACGCGGTGGCGACGAGGATGATCATCTTGCGCACGGCTGTTTCCCCACTGATTCGTGTGTGTCCTGGCGGGCGACGGGCGAGGCGACTGCGCGCACGCGTCATCGATTCCCGGGACGAACGATTGCTGACTGTATCTCAATTTTCACTTCAGTCACATGAGCACCACTGGTACGCGGTGCATGCGGCTGGAGACTGGGCGGTGGTCGGACACGTGACGACGTGCGGGTCCGCGTATGGGACGCGGCTCAGGCCCCGCAGGTTGTCAGGATCTTCTGGAAGTCCTTGTCGCGGGCGAGCGGGACCTCCGACTCGGTGATCACCTCGCCCTTGGCGGCGTAGAAGTTGCGCTGGTAGGTGACGAGGCGCTGCCCCGAGGAGCAGTGGTAGACCATCGCCTGGACCCACTTGTCCTTCTCGGCGTCCTGGCACCCGTCGTACTTCTCCGGGAGCGTCGCACCGGCGACCCACACGTCGGCGCACGCAGGCCCGGCGGGCTCGGTCGGGGTCTCGCTGGTCGACTCCGACGGGGTCTCGGTCGGGGTCTCGCTGATGCTGGTCTCACCCGCGGACGGGTCCTCGGCGGTGCCGCTGTCGTCCGAGCCGCAGGCCGTCAGACCCAGGCCGGCGACGAGGGTGAGGGCCGCTGCGGCCCAGTGGTGCGTCGAGATCGTGCGTGTCATGGCGTGTCCCCCGGGCTCGTGACGCTGACGTCGGCGTGGATCATGTAGTGATCGCTGATCCTCGCCAGAGTAGCCCCGTCCTGGACATAGCCCGAGAAGCTCACGCCGTTGCCGCCGCCGCCCATGATCCAGTCGACGCGCAGCGGGCCGCCGGGCAGCGAGCAGCCCGGGCCGCCACCGTTGGCGGCGAGGAAGCCGGTCGCGTTGCAGACGTTGTAGAAGAACTTGGTGTGCTCGTTGACGTCGCCGCCGATGATGACCGGGTCGCCGGTCGACGCCATCAGCTCCTTCATCAGGTTGATCGCGATCGCGGTGCCCGCGTCGCGCTCGCCCTGGAGCCGACCCGCCGAGGTGTGGATCGAGATGACGTAGAACTCCGCACCGGTGCCGAGGTCCCGGAGCCGCACCCACGGCATCGGGATGGCCTGGCTCGCGAAGGTGAAGGTCACCGAGCCGCCGTCGACCATCTCGAACTGCGAGGCGCGCCAGGCGATCTGGAGGCGCTGGCCGTTGCTGCCGAGGGTCTGCTGGGGCCAGATGGAGTACCCGGCCATCCGGTTGTTGAGGACCGCGAGCTGGTCGTCCTGGACCTCGGACATCGTGATCACGTCGATGCCCCGGCTCATCACCAGGCCGGCCGCCATCGCCGCCCGGTCGGTGCCGGGTCCGTAGCCGCCGGGGCCTGCGGTGTGCTGGCTGCCGAGGATGTTGAGGGCGCCCACGCGGAAGCTGGAGGTCTTCTCCATCGCGGCGATCCGCGCCATGCGGCGCATCCGCTTGGCCTTCTGCTTGGCCTTGCGCGCGGCGATCCGGGCCTGGCGGTGGCGCTCCTGCACGACCACCACGCCACGCCGCGCCGCCGAGTTGTCCAGGGTCCGTGCCTTGCGGGCCTTCAGCCCGCGACCGGCGTCACGGCGGTCGCTGCGCGAGACGCCCGGCGTGTGCGTCGCGGCCACCTCCTGCGCAGCCGCGCTCGTCGGCTGGTCGACCGCGCCCGACTGGTCGTCCCCGGGGAGCAGGACCAGCGAGGCCACCATCAGCGCCGTCACCACGACCGCCGGCAGCAGCAGCCGCCACGAGGACCACCCGGACCTGGTCGGGCGAGCTGGCTTGTCCGCCCGTCGGCTGGGCGCGCGGTGGGAGGGCACGGGGGAGAGAGATCCTTCGGCGTCGGTCGCGAGTCCCCCACACGGACGAGGTGGGGCGAGGTGGGGGCCGATCGAGGGTAACCCAAATGCGCTCCGCGCTCACGTCCTTGAGAACATCCCCGCGACCGCGCGGGGAGGCGCGGGAGGTGCGCCCACCCGGACCGCTACCGTTGCGCGGGTGAGCGCCACCCCGACCCGCGTCTTCGTGGCCCGGCTCGTCGGGCTGCCGATCTTCGACCCCCAGGGCGACCAGGTCGCGAAGGTGCGCGACCTGGTGGTCGCGATCCGCACCGAGACCAGCCAGCCGCGCGTGCTGGGCCTGGTCGCCGAGGTCTTCGGCCGCCGGCGGATCTTCGTGCCGATGACGCGGATCACCGCGATCGACAGCGGCCAGGTCCACACGACCGGCCTGCTGAACATGCGCCGCTTCCAGCAGCGCGGCACCGAGACGCTGGTGATGGGCCAGATGCTGGACCGCACCGTGACGATCAAGGACTCCGCGAAGGACGGCGGGGTCACCGGGCTCGTCTTCGACGTCGCCATGGAGCAGGCCCGCAACCGCGACTGGGTGATCTCGCGCGTGGCGATCCAGGAGCCGAGCAAGGGCTTCCGCCGGCGCGGCCAGACCCACGTGGCCGAGTGGCGCGACGTCACCGGCCTCACCGCGGCCGAGCCCGCCCAGGGCGCCACCCACCTGATCGCGGCGCTCCACGACATGCGCCCGGCCGACGCGGCGAACATGATCCACGAGCTCCCGCCCGAGCGGCGTACGGCCGTGGTGGCCGCGATGGACGACGAGCGGCTCGCCGACGTGCTGGAGGAGCTGCCCGAGGAGGACCAGGTCGAGATCCTCGAGCACCTCGACTCCGAGCGCGCCGCGGACGTCCTGGAGGAGATGTCGGCCGACGACGCCGCCGACCTCATCGCCGACCTCAACCCGGAGACCGCGGCGACGCTGCTCGGGCTGATGGAGCCCGACGAGGCCGAGGACGTCCGGCGCCTCATGTCCTACGACGACAACACCGCGGGCGCGATGATGACGCCCGAGCCGGTGATCCTCTCCCCCGACGCGACCATCGCCGACGCGCTCGCCCACGTGCGCAACCCCGAGCTCACCCCCTCGCTGGCCGCGCTCGTCTACGTCTGCCGCCAGCCGCTCGAGACGCCGACCGGCCGGCTGCTCGGCGCCGCGCACATCCAGCGGCTGCTGCGCGAGCCGCCCTCGACCCTGGTCGCCGCCGCGCTCGACGACTCCATGGACCCGCTCCGCCCGGACGCCACCATGGACGAGGTCGCCGCCCACCTCGCCACCTACAACCTCGTCGCCGCGCCCGTCGTGGACGACGAGGGCCGGCTGCTCGGCGCCGTGACGGTCGACGACCTGCTCGACCACATGCTCCCCGAGGGCTGGCGCGACCGCGCGCCCCGACCGGGCCGGATCAACGGCGGCCCGACCGCGGGGAGGGCCGGATGAGCGACACCCGCCGCACGCGCCTGGACACCCCGCGCGACACCCGCCGCCAGATCGTCAGGCGTCCGGCGGTCGACGCCGACGCGTTCGGCGTCTTCGCCGAGTCGTTCGCCCGCTACATGGGCACCGCCAAGTTCTTGCTCTGGATGACGGCGTTCGTGGCCGCCTGGATCGTGTGGAACGTGCTGGCTCCCTCGAGCCTGCGCTTCGACGAGTTCCCCTTCATCTTCCTGACGCTGATGCTCAGCCTCCAGGCGTCCTACGCCGCGCCGCTGATCCTGCTCGCGCAGAACCGCCAGGAGCAGCGCGACAAGGTCGTCGCCGAGCAGGACCGGCAGGCCAACGCGCGCGCCCACGCCGACATGGAGTTCCTCGCCCGCGAGGTCGCCTCGCTGCGCATGGCCGTCGGCGAGGTCGCCACCCGCGACTTCCTCCGCTCGGAGCTGCGCGGGCTCCTCGGCGACATCGAGGACCTGTCCCGCAGCGAGGCCGCCGATCCTGTCGTCGGGGAGACCCCGCCCACACCCGGCGACCAGGATCCCCGGTCGACCCCGTGATCCCACGGGTCGGCTCGTAGACTTCCCGATCATGAGCACCCCCACGCAGCAGCAGGTGATGGACGCGCTGGCGACCGTCAACGACCCGGAGATCAAGCGACCGATCACGGAGCTGGGGATGGTCGACTCGGTCGAGGTCGCCGACGACGGCTCCGTCGCCGTCCACGTGCTGCTCACGGTGGCCGGCTGCCCGCTCAAGGACACGATCAACCGCGACGTCACCGCCGCCGTCACGAAGGTGCCCGGTGTGGCGTCGGTCGACCTCACGCTCGGCGTGATGACCGCCGAGCAGCGCGCCGGACTCAAGGAGATCCTCAGCGACGGCCGCGCCCAGCGCGAGATCCCGTTCGCCCAGCCCGGCTCGCTGACCAAGGTCTACGCGATCGCCAGCGGCAAGGGCGGCGTGGGCAAGTCGTCGGTGACGGTCAACCTCGCCCTCTCGCTCGCCGCGCAGGGCCTCCGGGTCGGCGTCGTCGACGCCGACATCTACGGCCACTCGGTCCCCGCGATGCTCGGCGTGGCCGACACCCGCCCGACCCAGGTCGACGACCTGATCATGCCCGTCCCGACCCCGAGCGGCGTCTCGGTGATCTCCATCGGGATGCTCAAGCCCCGCCGCGACCAGGTGGTCGCGTGGCGTGGCCCGATGCTCGACCGCGCGCTCGTGCAGATGCTCGCCGACGTCTACTGGGGCGACCTCGACGCGCTCCTGCTCGACCTGCCGCCCGGCACCGGTGACGTCGCGATCTCCCTCGGCCAGCACCTGCCGAGCGCCGAGGTCATCGTGGTGACCACGCCGCAGGAGGCCGCGGCCGAGGTCGCCGAGCGCGCGGGGACGATGGCCTCGATGATGCACCAGCGCGTCATCGGCGTGGTCGAGAACATGAGCTACCTCCCCTGCCCGCACTGCCCGCCCGAGGACGACCACCGCCTCGAGGTCTTCGGCTCCGGGGGCGGCGCGCGCGTGGCGCAGACGCTCTCCGAGCGGTTCGGCTACGACGTCCCGCTGCTCGCACAGGTGCCGCTCGACATCTCGCTGCGCGAGGGCGGCGACGTCGGCAAGCCGATCGTGGAGGCCGACCCGACCGCCCCCGCGGCACGCGAGCTCACCAAGATCGCGACGACCCTGTCGGGCCGTGGCCGCGGACTCGCCGGGATGCAGCTGGGCCTCACCCCGTCGAGCAAGTTCTAGCCAGTAGGTTCTGACGCATGTTCGACATCGGGTTCATGGAGATCGCGGTGATCCTGCTCGTCGCCGTCGTCGTGCTGGGCCCCGACAAGCTCCCCGACCTCGCGCGCCAGGCCGCCCAGCTGCTCCACCGTGCACGCGGGCTCGCCCACAACGCCCGCGACGAGCTCCGCAGCGAGCTCGGCCCGGAGTACTCCGACCTCCAGCTCCGTGACCTCGACCCGCGCACCATCGTGCGCAAGCACATCACCGAGGCGATGGCCGAGGTCGACCGCGAGCAGGCGGAGAAGGCCGAGAAGGAACGCCTCCCCGAGGGCCAGCTCCCGCCCTACGACGTCGAGGCCACCTGAGCCTGCCGCCGACCTCGTGAGGTCAGTCCTCGCGCCGCTGCACCGCCACGAGGGCGTCGTACGGCACCAGGAACGTCTCACCCGAGGTCGCGCGCCACTCCGCGAAGTCGGCGCCCACCCGCTGCACCCACGCCTCGTGGCGCGAGCCGTCGACCAGGTGCACCAGGCACCGCTCCCCCGCGTCGCCGATCCGGCGCAGCGCCGCGCCCAGGCCCAGCCGGTCGACCGGTGACCACGCCACGTCGGGCACCGAGCGCTCGCTCGCGCCGCGGACCGCGGAGACGAACCGCAGCGGCACCACCCAGTCCTGCCCCTGCGCGCTGAGCAGGCACCACCCCTCGCCCACCCGGGCCAGCCGTCCCTCCAGCCGTCCGACGTGCGGCAGGTCGATCGCGACGTCGTGGCCGACGGAGGCCATCATCCGGCTCGCCAGCGTCACCGAGCCGTACTCCGCGCGCGCCCGGTCCGCGAGCTCCGCCTCGCGCTCGTCCTCCCACGCGGCCGCGGCCTGACCCTCGAGGTCGTCGAGCAGCGCGAACAGCTCGTGCTCCCAGGACATGTCCCGAGCCTAGCGACGGGAGACGGAGTCGACCGTCGCGTGGCGAGGGAGGTCGAGTGCCGCCGCGACCGAGGAACGAGGTCGCGACGCGGTGTACCGAGACCCCGGGCACCTTGACGACGTCAGTCGGACGCCGAGCCGCGCGATCGACCGGTTGACCGCGCGCCAACCACGTTGTGGAGAAACCTTTGACAACACCCGTGAACGTTCGTTGAATGATGCAAACGCACGCAAACGAAAGGTTCGGGTCGTGTCTCGGGGCAACATCAAGGTCTGGCGACCGCTCGCGGTCTGGCTCGGCGTCACCGGCGCCGGCGTCGCGACGGCGACCGCGGTGCCCGGCGCCTGGGTGTCCGCCCTCGACGACTCCTCGGCCGTCCCCACGGCCGACGTGGTCGTCGCGGGGTGCACGACGGCCCTCGCCGCGGCGCTGGGCTGGCTCTGGGTGGTCACCACGGCCACCGTGGTCGAGCTGATGGCCGGCAGCACCCGGGTCGGCGGTGGGACGACCCGGCGGCTGGTGCTGGTGGCCTGCGGCGCGGCTGTCGTCGCCGGGGCGGGCGTCCCGGCCCTGGCCGCGGACGACCCGGCCGGCGCCGAGCTCCTCGGCGGGCTGCCGATGCCCGAGCGGGCCGTCGCCCGCGCCGACCGTCCTCGGCCGGCACCGGAGCCGGCCCCTGCACGGGCGCGCCCGGCGAACGCGGTCGCCGACCACTACGTCGTACGCCCCGGGGACTCGCTCTGGTCGGTCGCGCAGGCCCACCCGGGCGGCGATGCCGACATCGACCGGCGCTGGCGCGAGATCTGGCAGGCCAACCGCGACGTCGTGGGCGACGACCCCGACCTGATCCTCCCCGGCCAGGCGCTCCGCCTGCCGGCACCCGAGAAGAACACCGACAGCCAGACCGACACGGACGGAGACCGATGATGACGACCACCGCCAGGTCCGCCACGACCCCGGGAGCCGAGGTCATCCTGCTGCGCCCCGAGGGGCCCGCGGCGAGCGTGCAGGGCGCGCTGGCGCTCGACCTGACCCCGCGCACCGCTCCCCCGCGGCCACGACCCCGGCTCGCGCACACCAACGACCTGGTGGCCGCCGGCACCGCCGACCGCCAGCAGGTCGACGCGATCATCGCGCGCTACCTCGCGGCCGTCGTGGAGATCGCCGCCGGCGACCGGCCGGTGAGCCAGGTGCTGCGCCACTCGCTCCCGCAGGTGTACGACGACCTCGCCGCGCGCGCCCGCACGGTGCGGGCGGCCGCCGGGGCGGGCACCTCACGGGTGAGCGGCCCGAACCCGGCCCGGCCGGTGATCCTCAGCGTGCGCACCGCCCTCATCCGCGACGATGCAGCCGAGGCCAGCGCGCACGTGCGCTACGGCCGTCGCTCGCGCGCGGTCGCCGCCCGGTTCGAGGTCGTGCGGGACCGCTGGCAGTGCGTGGCGCTCACCTTCGGTTGAGCGACTCCGGCCGGCTGCTCAGCCACCCATGGTGGCGCGGCCGGTGGCCCCGCCCGGAGCACCGTGGCAGCGCTTGAACTTCTGGCCCGAGCCGCAGGGGCACAGCGAGTTGCGGCCGATCCCGGCGAACTCGTCGTCCTCGGCAGCGGCACCTGCGACCACCTCGGCGTCGCCGTCCTCGGACGGGGCGCTGTAGGAGAGGTTCTGCGGACGCTTGGGCTTGTCGAGGCCCTTGGCCCGGATGGTCGGGGTGTGCGGCTGCTGGGCGGCGCCGCTCTGCGCCTCCGGCGCGTGGGCGGCGGCCTGGGCGAAGTCGATCTGCGGCGTCGCCACCGAGATGGTCGGCGCCGGAGCCTGCTCCTCCTCCTCCACCTCGACCTGGAGGTTGAACAGGAAGCCGACCGACTCCTCCTTGATGCCGTCCATCATGGCGGCGAACATGTCGAAGCCCTCGCGCTGGTACTCCACGAGCGGGTCGCGCTGGGAGTAGGCCCGCAGGTAGATGCCCTCGCGGAGGTAGTCCATCTCGTAGAGGTGCTCGCGCCACTTGCGGTCGAGGACGGAGAGCACGACGCGACGCTCGAGCTCGCGCTGGACCTCGTCGCCCATCTCGTCCTCGCGACGGTCGTAGGCCTCCTGGATGTCCTTCTGGAGGTCCTCGATGAGCTTCTCGCGGCTGAGCCCGTCGACCCCTCCGGCCTCCTTCAGGACGCCCTCCTTGGTGAGGCCGACCGGGTAGAGCTGGCCGAGGCCCGTGAACAGGCCGTCGAGGTCCCAGTCCTCCGCGTAGCCCTCGGTCGCGCCGCTGACGTAGCCGGTGATCACGTCGTCGATGAAGCCGCGGATCTGCTCGCCGAGGTCGGCGCCCTCGAGGACGCGGCGGCGCTCGGCGTAGATGACCTCGCGCTGGCGGCTCATCACGTCGTCGTACTTGAGGACGTTCTTGCGGGACTCGAAGTTCTGCGACTCGATGTTGGCCTGGGCGCCGGCGATGGCGTTGCTGACGCGCTTGGCGTCGATCGGCACGTCGTCGGGGACCTTGAGGACCGTCAGGATCCGGTCGACCCACTCGGACTTGAACAGCCGCATCATCTCGTCCTCGAGCGAGAGGTAGAACCGGGACTCGCCCGGGTCTCCCTGGCGTCCGGAACGACCACGCAGCTGGTTGTCGATGCGGCGCGACTCGTGGCGCTCGGTGCCGACGACGTAGAGACCGCCGAGCTCGCGCACCTCGTCGTGCTCGCTGGCGACCTGGGCCTTGATCCGCTCGACCATCGCGGGCCACGCCTCGTCGTAGGCCTCGGGCTCCTCGACCGGGTCGAGGCCCTGCTTGCGCAGCTCCTGGTCGGCGAGAAAGTCGACCGAGCCGCCGAGCATGATGTCGGTGCCTCGACCGGCCATGTTGGTGGCGACCGTGACCGAGCCCTTGTGGCCGGCGAGCGCGACGACCTTGGCCTCGTCGGCGTGCTGCTTGGCGTTGAGGACCGTGTGCGGGATGCCGCGCTTCTTGAGCAGGTTGGCGAGGTACTCGGACTTCTCGACCGACACGGTGCCGATGAGGACCGGCTGGCCCTTCTCGTGGCGCTCGGCGATGTCGTCGGCGACGGCCTCGTACTTCGCCTCCTCGGTCCGGTAGACGAGGTCGACGTTGTCGACGCGCTGCATCGGGCGGTTGGTCGGGATCGGGGTCACGCCGAGCTTGTAGATCTTGTCGAACTCGGACGCCTCGGTCATGGCCGTACCGGTCATGCCGGAGAGCTTGTCGTAGAGGCGGAAGTAGTTCTGGAGCGTGATCGTGGCGAGGGTCTGGTACTCCTCGCGGACCGTCACGTTCTCCTTGGCCTCGATGGCCTGGTGGAGGCCGTCGTTGTAGCGGCGCCCGGCCAGGATCCGGCCGGTGTGCTCGTCGACGATGAGCACCTCGCCGTCCATGACGACGTACTCCTTGTCGTTGCGGAACAGCTCCTTGGCCTTGATGGAGTTGTTCAGGAACGAGATGAGCGGGGTGTTGACCGAGTCGTAGAGGTTGTCGATCCCGAGGTGGTCCTCGACCTTGGTGATGCCGGGCTCGAGCACCGAGATGGTGCGCTTCTTCTCGTCGACCTCGTAGTCGGTGTCCTTGACGAGCTTCTTGGTCAGCTTGGCGAACTCGGCGTACCACTTGACCTCGTCCTGCGTCGGACCACTGATGATCAGCGGGGTCCGCGCCTCGTCGATGAGGATCGAGTCGACCTCGTCGACGATGGCGAAGTTGTGGCCGCGCTGCACGCACTCCTCGACGGAGTCGGCCATGTTGTCGCGCAGGTAGTCGAAGCCGAGCTCGTTGTTGGTGCCGTAGGTGATGTCGCAGGCGTAGGCCTCGCGACGCTCGGCCGGGCGCATCGACGGCAGGATCACGCCGGTGGTGAGGCCGAGGAAGTGGTGCACGCGGCCCATCTGCTCGGACTGGAACTTCGCGAGGTAGTCGTTGACGGTGACGACGTGGACGCCCTTGCCCTCGAGGGCGTTGAGGTAGGCCGGCAGCACCGCGACGAGGGTCTTGCCCTCACCGGTCTTCATCTCGGCGATGTTGCCGAGGTGCAGGGAGGCGCCGCCCATGACCTGGACGTCGAAGGGGCGCATGCCGAGCACGCGCTTGCTCGCCTCGCGGACGGTGGCGAAGGCCTCCGGCATGATGTCGTCGAGGGTCTCGCCCGCCTCGAGCCGCTCGCGGAACTCGTCGGTCATCGCGCGGAGCTCGTCGTCGCTCATCTTGACGAAGTCGTCCTCGATGGCGTTGACCGCCTTGGAGATGGCTTCGAGCTCACGGAGGATCTTGCCCTCGCCGATGCGGAGGAGCTTGTCGATGATGGCAGGCACGAGTGGTAACTGTACCTACCGTCCCAATCAGGCTCCCAATGCGTGCGCCAGCGCACCCGCGAGGTCGCCGCGACCACCCACGACGACGTCGTCGAGGCCGAGCCAGCCGGCCAGCCGCCACAGCTCGGCCGCGAGCTCCTCGGCGGTCTCCGGCGGCGCCCCGGCCTCGGCGAACGCGCCGGGCACGAGCAGCACGCCGGTGGCGCGGTCGGCCTTGAGGTCGACCCGGCCGACGAGCCGGTCGCCGAGGAGGAACGGCAGGACGTAGTAGCCGTGGAGCCGCTGCTCCTTCGGGACGTAGATCTCGATCCGGTAGAAGAAGTCGAACAGCGCCTCGGCCCGCGCCCGCTCCCACACGACCGGGTCGAACGGGCTGAGCAGGGTGCGGGCGCCCACCCGGCGCGGGAGCCGGGCGTCGCGGTGGAGGTAGGCCTGGCGCTTCCAGCCCTGCACCGTCACCGGCGACAGCTCGCCGGACTCGACGAGCTCGTCGATCGCGACCTTCGCGCTCGCCTTGCCGGGGGCGGGCTGGAGCCGGAGCCGGTAGTAGTCGGCGAGGTCGGCGCCGCTGGCGACGCCGTGCGAGCGCGCCGCGCGGCGCACGAGCTCGGTGACCGCCTCCTGCGGCGTGGGCGTCGGTGCGGCGAGCACCTCCGCCGGCAGCACCCGCTCGGGCACGTCGTAGAGGACCTCGAACTGGGTGGTGCGCCCGGCGATGGCCACGTCGCCGACGAGGTAGAGGTAGTCGAGGACCTTGCGCGCCTCGGACCAGTTCCAGCCCCAGTGCTCCTTCGTGCGCGGGCCGGTGCTGAACTCGTCCTCGAGGTCGCGGGCGGTGACCGGCCCGCGGTCGCGGACCGCGTCGAGGACCCGGGACTCGAGGTCGGCGTCGGCGGCGAAGCCCCACTTGCCGCGCTCGGAGCGGTAGTGGTCCATCCGGTGCTGCATGACGGGCCACAGGTCGACCGGCATGAAGGCCTGCACGTGCGCCCAGTACTCCACGACGCGGCGCGGCCTGCTGCCCGGCGGCTGGGCGGCCCGCCGCAGCAGGTCGGTGTCGTAGGGGCCCATCCGCGAGTAGAGCGGCATGTAGTGGGCGCGCTGGAGGACGTTGACCGAGTCGACCTGGAGCACGCCGGTGCGCGCCACGGTGCGCTCGAGGGTCCTCATCGACGGCACCGCGTGCGCGCGGTCGGTGAAGCCCTGCGCGGCGAGCGCGATGCGGCGGGCCTGGAGCTGCGTCAGCTGGTCCACGTCACGCACCCCACCAGAGGCGTACGACAACCGGTCCCGTCGAGGGGAAGGTCAGGGGAGGTCGAGGAGCTTCTCGCGCATGGCGTACATGACCGCCTCCATGCGGGAGTGGAGCTGCAGCTTCTCGAGGATGTTGCGGACGTGGTTCTTGACCGTGTTCTCGGAGATGAACAGCTCCTTGGCGACCTCGCGGTTGTTGAGGCCCTTGGCCACCAGGCGCAGCACCTCGAGCTCGCGGTCGGTCAGCCGCAGCGCGGGACCCTGCTCGCGCTCGGGCTTCGACATCTGCTTGAACTCGTCGATCAGCTTGACCGCCATGGACGGGCTGATCAGCGACTGGCCCTCGTTGACCACGCGGACGGCCTGCGCGACCTCCTCGATGGAGGAGTCCTTGAGCAGGTAGCCGGAGGCGCCGTTCTTGACCGACTCGTAGAGGTCGGCCTCCTCGTCGGAGACCGTGAGCATGATGATCTTGGCGCTCGGCACGGACTCCTTGATGGCCCGGCAGGCCTCCACGCCGGTGCGGCGCGGCATCCGGACGTCGAGCAGGATCACGTCCGGCGCGGTCTTCACCGCGAGCTCGGTGGCCGTCACGCCGTCGGCGGCCTCACCGACGACCTCGATGTCGTCGTCCCCCCCGAGCAGCATGATCAGCCCTCGGCGGAAGAGCTCCTGGTCGTCGACCACGAGCACACGGACGGGTTCGGTCCCAGTTGCCTCGGTCACGCGCGCATCATTGCACGCGCGCGCGACCGAGGTTGACCGAAACCTGAGGCTCAGCCGTCGACGTCCAGCGAGATCACGCCGTAGTCGTAGCCGCGACGGCGGTAGACCACTGCGGGCCGGTCGCTGTCCTTGTCGACGTAGAGGTAGAAGTCGTGGCCGACCAGCTCCATCTCGTAGAGGGCCTGGTCGAGGGTCATCGGGACCGCCTGGTGCGACTTCTCGCGCACCACCAGGGGGCCGTCGCCGGTCACGGTGATCGGACCGACCTGTCGTTCGGTGACGACGTCGTCGTCGGCGGTGTCGTCGACCTCGGGCAACCCGGCGAGGGCCTCACCGACGCCGGTGTGCGAGTTGCGACCCTTGTGCACCCGGCGGCGATCGGCCGCGCGGCGCATCTGGGACTGCATCTTGTCGAGGGCGAGGTCGAGCGCGCCCATCTTGTCCTCGGCTGCCGCTTCGGCCCGGATCACCGGGCCCTTGGAGAACGCCGTGAGCTCGACCTTCGTCGATCGATCGTGCTGACGGGGGTTCTTCTCGAGCTCCACCTCCACCTGGACCCGCATGATGCGGTGGTCGTGCTTCTCCAGACGCGTGAGCTTCTCCGAGACATGTTCGCGGAATCGATCGGACACCTCGCAGTGCCGTCCCGTGACCACAACCTCCATGTGAACCTCCTCAACTAGCGAGCGGACCGCACCCTTCCATGAGCCGCGGCACCGTGCGCCGGGGCAGGGTGGGATGGAGTCCGCCCGGCCGACCTGGTCTTCGACCCCACAATCGCCTGCTGAGACGTTCGCAGCTTCTCCGCCACTACTGGCCTTCTCCCGGCACCCGGCGCATCTGACGCCGAGGACGAGGCAGGACTTACTTCTAAGCCGCACCGTGATCGTCCTGACGGGGCGAGCCCCGCGGACTTACGTGGACCGTTTCGCCTGCGACTGGCATCGGCTAGCCGCGGGGTGGACGTGCGCTCGCGCGCAGCCCTCTCCGCAGCGCAACCACGGACCCGGGCGGACTCCATGAACAGACGCTAGCCCTTCGGGGGCCCTGAACCAACTGTCAGGCCACGCCTCGGTCGGCCCCCGCCCGCCCCGCTCCGTGGCGCCGCCTCGTCGCGGCGACGGCGGCGATCGCGACGGGTCGCAGACCGACGGCCTCGAGGGCGCGCTGGGCCTCGCGGGCCGTCGCCCCGGTGGTCACCACGTCGTCGCACACGACCACGTGCGCACGGGGGAAGCGGCGGGCCACGCGGGCCAGCGCGGACGAGGGACAGTGCATCGAGTGGTCCACGTTGGCGGCCCGCCCGCCCGCGTCGAGACCGGCCTGGTCGGCCGCTCCGCGCGACACCAGCAGCGGCGCGACCGCGGCCCGACGCTCACCGCGCAGGCTGCGCGCCGCGGCCCGGACCAACGCCTCGGTCGCGTCGTAGCCGCGCTGGCGACCGGCACCCGGTCGCGACGGCACGGGCACGAGGAGGAGCGGCGTGTCGTGCCGGGCGGGGTGGTCGTCGTACGCCGTCGCGGCGCGGACCGCCTCGGCCAGCAGGCTGCCGAGCACGCGCCGGTGGCCCCACTGGCCGCGGTCCTTGTGACCGACCACGAGCGCGCGCACCGCGCCGTCGTAGGACTCCGTCGCCCACGGCTCCACGAGACCGACCGGGACCGGCGAGGGCCACGCGGGCGCGGCGCGGTGCGACAGCAGCCCACGGCAGTCGGCACACAGCATCCGGCCCGGCTTCTCGCAGCCGACGCACCGGCTGCCGAGGAACAGGTCGAGGGCCTCGTCGAGCACGGGCCCATGCCAGCAGCCAGTGGCGTACGACGGCAACCGGGCGCCGGCAGCCTGTGGATCAGCCGGTGTAGGTGAGCGAGGTCAGGCCGCGCGGCAGGTCGGGCACGGTGCGCTCGGGGTGCGTCAGGTTGGTGATCGCACGGCCGTCCAGTGCGAACGCGTCGGGCCCGAGCCCCTCGACCGGGCTGGTGACCAGGACCCGGTTGAGGCCGCGGGCGCGAGTGGCGCCGGTGGTCGTGATCTCGCCGGGGGCGCCGTCGACCGACGTGGTGCGGATCTCCGACGAGCCGTTCTGGAGGTCGCGGAGCACCGAGACCGTCGTGGGCGAGCGCCAGCCGATGTCGCGGATGCGTCCGCTGCCGTCGGCGATGAGCGGCAGCGTGCGGAAGGGCGTGAAGCCGAGGATCCTCCCGTCCGTGTCGTGGCGGATCCGGGCCGACACGACGCGGTCGGCCGCGCGTCCGCGGATCACGGCGACGAGCCGGGTGCCGTCGCGCGAGACCAGGAGCTTGGTGACCCGCTCGCCCGAGACTCCCGGCACGTCGATCACGCGAGCCCGGTCGTCGACGACCAGGACCACCCGCGCCCTGCCGGCGTTGCGGTCGAGCGCCCAGACGCGTCCGCGGTAGTCCCAGTGCGGCGCCGCCAGGTCGACGGCGCCCACCACCGGCTCGACGACGTCGCCGCTCGGCGCCTCGGTGGGCGCGAGGTAGAGGCCGGTGCCGTCGGCCGTGACCGCGGCGACCCGGGAGCCGTCGGTGCTCGCGCCGATCGACCGGACGTCGTAGCCCTCGGTCCAGAGGGGGCCGAGGGTGTCCTCGAAGGCGCCCAGGGACCCCGTGACGACCAGCCCCTGGTCCAGGGCGAACAGGTCGGGGTCGGAGCGCTGGCCGTAGGCGTCGTAGGCGGCGCCGACGTCGAAGCCGGTCTGCGTGGACCCGCCCTGGTAGCTGATCAGCCGGCCGCCCACCGTCAGCTCGACCGCCTGGATGTCCTCGTCCTGGCGCAGGGTCCAGACGAGCTGTGCCAGCATCCGGCCGGCGGTGTCGTCGTCGATCGCGTCGGGGTCGCCCGAGAGGGACACGGTCGCGATCCCGGACCGCACCGGCACCGACAGCCCGCTGGTGGCGACCTGCGGGAAGTAGGTGCGTACGACGTCGCTGGCCTCGTCGGTGAGCGGCGCGAGCAGGCCGCGCACCAGCGTCGAGGCGAACTGCTCGCCGCGCGGGACGAACACCGGCTCGGGCACGAGGACCTCGGAGGTGGGGTCGAAGTAGTAGAGCGAGACGCGCTGGTACCAGTCGTCGAACCACGAGTCCGGCACGATCAGCGCGTCGGGCACCTCGTCGATGCGCCACTCGCCGTCCTCCTGGACCAGGCCGAGGTCGAGCTCGCTCGTCGGCTGGGTCCCCTCCCAGGCGCCGCGCGCGTCGTAGAGGTTGACGTCGGCCAGCGGGATCTTGACCGACATGTCACCCGCTGCGTCGCCCAGCTCGCCGTAGGTGAGGATCTGCTGCTCGGGCGCCCAGACGTCGGCGGCCTCGCGCGAGAGGAACTGGCGCGCGACGGTCAGGCTGATCGGAGTGGCCTTCATGGCCTCGAGGAAGCCGGCGACGGTCTCGGTCGGGGACTCGCCGTCCTGCGGCGGCCGGGGGTCGAACGAGATGCCGGGCGGGTCCTCGGTGCCCGCCGTCACCTGGGGCTCGACGACGGGTCCGGAGGTGGGCATCTGGACGCACCCGGCCAGCAGGGCGCACACAGCGACCACCAGAAGACCCTTCACGGACGCCGCGGGGTGGCGGTTCATGCGGTCTCCCGGGTGTCATCGGGCACGAGCGGGAGCGGTGAGTGGCGCAGCTGCACGCCGAGGTGGCGCGGCAGGGTGAGGCGGAACTGCGCGCCCTCCCCCGGGCGACCCCAGGCCTGGAGCCAGCCGCCGTGCAGGTGGGTGTCCTCGAGCGAGATCGAGAGCCCGAGGCCGGTGCCGCCGCTGGTGCGGGCGCGGGCGGGGTCGGCGCGCCAGAAGCGGTTGAACACCATGGCCGACTCCCCCGGGCCGAGGCCGATGCCGTGGTCGCGCACGGCGATCGCGGACGACTGGAGGTCGGTGCCGACGAAGACCTCGACGTCGCGCGACTCCGCGTGGTCGATCGCGTTGGTGACCAGGTTGCGCACGATCCGCTCGACGCGGCGTACGTCGGCCTCCGCGACGCAGCGCGTGCCGGGGTCGTGCAGCACGACGCGGATGTCGCGCTGGGCGGCCAGGGCGGACGTCATGTCGACGACGCGGCGGGCGACGTCGACGAGGTCCACGTCCTCGGCCTCGAGCACCGCGGCGCCCGCGTCGAAGCGGCTGATCTCCAGCAGGTCGGCCAGCAGGGTCTCGAAGCGGTCGAGCTCCTTCTGGAGCAGCTCGGCGGCGCGGCCCGTGACCGGGTCGAGGTGCGGCTTGGCGTCGTGGATGACGTCGCTGGCCATCCGCACCGTGGTGATGGGCGTGCGCAGCTCGTGGGACACGTCGGACACGAACCGCCGCTGGAGCCGGCTGAGCTCCTCGAGCTGGCGGATCTGCTTCTGGAGGTTGGAGGCCATCTGGTTGAACGACGTCGCCAGGCGCGCGAGGTCGTCCTCGCCACGCACCCGCAGCCGCTCCTGCAGCTGGCCGGCCGCGAGCCGCTCGGCGACCCGGCGGGCCATCCGGATCGGCGTCACCACCTGGCGGGTGACCAGCCAGGTGAGCAGGGCGACCAGCACCAGCAGCGGCACGCCGGCGACGAGCATCGCCCGGGAGACGAGCGCGAGCGTCTCCTGCTGCTCGGCGAGCGGGTAGAGGTAGTAGAGGGTGTACGTGTTGTCGTCGGCCGGCAGCCTGACCTGGCTGCCCACCACGATGCCGGGGCCGTTGGGCAGCCCGGGGATGTCGCGGGTGGTGCGGATGTCGGTGTAGGTCCAGGCGGTGGGCGCGACCGCGTCGAAGCGCGCCTCGAGCGACTCCGGCACGCTCGCGAGGTTGAGGCCCTCGGTGAACTTGGCGCCGCCGTCGGCCAGTCGGAGGCCCTCGCCGATCGGCGGGGACAGCACCACCGCGAACCCCCGGGTCGCACCCCGGGCCTGGAGCGGCTGGACCAGGGACTCCTGCTGGGCCGACTCGTTGGCGTCGAGGCCGGGTTGTGCGGCGAGGGAGATGCGCGCGGCCTCGGTCTCGGCCTCGGCCTCCTGCACCACGGCCTCGACGCGGTGCTCCAGCAGCCCGTCGCGCGTCTGCTGGATGAGGAACCAGCCGACCACGCCGACGACCAGCGCGGAGAGGACCAGCGTGCTGAGCACCACCCGCACCTGCACGGAGCGTCGCCAGAACGCCGGACCGTGGCGCAGCGCCGCCGGCAGCCGGGCGACGAGGCGCCGCAGGGCTCCGGGTGGGCGGGACGACGCGCCGGACGATCCCAGCGGTGTCAGCGAGGTCATGACGTGGACATGGGTCGGTGGGTGCCTAGGACTTGCCGGCCTTGTAGCCCACACCGCGCACGGTCAGCACGACCTCGGGGTTCTCCGGGTCGTGCTCGACCTTGGAGCGCAGTCGCTGGACGTGCACGTTGACCAGGCGCGTGTCCGCGCTGTGGCGGTAGCCCCAGACCTGCTCGAGCAGCACCTCGCGGGTGAAGACCTGCCAGGGCTTGCGCGCCAGGCAGACGAGCAGGTCGAACTCGAGCGGCGTCAGGTTGATCGGCGTACCACCGCGGGTGACCGCGTGGCCGGCGACGTCGATGCTCACGTCGCCGATGACGAGGCCCTCGTCGGGCGCGACGTCGTTGCGCCGCACGCGGGCGCGGACGCGGGCGATGAGCTCCTTGGGCTTGAAGGGCTTGACGATGTAGTCGTCGGCCCCGGACTCGAGGCCGACGACGACGTCGACGGTGTCGCCCTTCGCGGTGAGCATCACGATCGGCACGCCGGACTCGGCGCGGATCTCCTTGCACACGTCGATGCCGTCCTTGCCGGGCAGCATCAGGTCGAGCAGGACGAGGTCGGGCTTGTAGTCCCGGAACGCGTCGAGCGCGAGGTCACCGCGACCGACGATCCGGCTGTCGAACCCCTCCTGGCGCAGGACGATCGAGAGCATCTCGGCAAGCGAGGCGTCGTCGTCGACGACGAGCACGCTGCCGCGCGCGGGCTCCGGGAGGTCGGTCATGGCGCCAGTCTAGGGAGGCCCTGCGACCGAGCCCGTGACCGGCGCCGTGACCGCGCCCCGCCCGCTACCGCTCAGTAGCGGTAGTGGTCGGACTTGTAGGGCCCCTCGACCGGGACACCGAGGTAGGAGGCCTGCTCCTTGGTGAGCTCGGTCAGCTCGACGCCGAGGGCGTCGAGGTGCAGCCGGGCGACCTCCTCGTCGAGGTGCTTGGGCAGCACGTGCACGCCGAGGGCGTACTCGTCGGCCTTCGCGAACAGCTCGATCTGGGCGAGCACCTGGTTGGTGAAGGAGTTCGACATCACGAACGACGGGTGGCCCGTGGCGTTGCCCAGGTTGAGCAGGCGACCCTCGGACAGCACGATGATCTTCTTGCCGGGCTTGTCGTCCTCGGACGGGAAGATCCACTGGTGGACCTGCGGCTTGATCTCGTCCTTGACGATGCCGGGGATCTTCGCGAGGCCGGCCATGTTGATCTCGTTGTCGAAGTGACCGATGTTGCCGACGATCGCCTGGTGCTTCATCTTGTGGAAGTGCTCGACCGTGATGATGTCGAAGTTGCCGGTCGTGGTGATGAAGATGTCGGCGGTCTCGACCACGGACTCGAGGCGGCGCACCTCGTAGCCGTCCATCGCGGCCTGCAGCGCGCAGATGGGGTCGATCTCGGTGACGATGACGCGGGCACCCTGGCCGCGCAGCGACTCCGCGGAGCCCTTGCCGACGTCGCCGTAGCCGCACACGACCGCGACCTTGCCGCCGATCATGACGTCGGTGGCGCGGTTGATGCCGTCGACGAGCGAGTGGCGGCAGCCGTACTTGTTGTCGAACTTCGACTTGGTGACCGAGTCGTTGACGTTGATCGCCGGGAAGAGCAGCGTGCCCTCCTTGAAGCGCTCGTAGAGGCGGAGCACACCGGTGGTGGTCTCCTCCGAGACGCCCTTGATCATCGGGGCGCGCTTCGTCCAGCGCTGCGGGTCGGCCTCGAGCGAGCGGGCCAGGACGCGCAGCACCTCCTTGAACTCGTGGTTGTCGGTGGAGTCCTGCGACGGGACGGCGCCGGCCGCCTCGTACTCGACACCGAGGTGCAGCAGCATGGTGATGTCGCCGCCGTCGTCGAGGAGCATGTTGGGGCCGCCCTCGGCGAAGTCGAAGACCTTCTCCGCCTCGTCCCAGTACTCGGCGAGGGTCTCGCCCTTCCAGGCGAAGACCGGGACGCCCTGCGGGTCCTCGGGCGTGCCGTTCGGGCCGACCACGACGGCCGCGGCCGCGTGGTCCTGGGTCGAGAAGATGTTGCAGGTGGCCCAGCGGATGTCCGCGCCGAGAGCCGCGAGGGTCTCGATCAGCACGGCGGTCTGGATCGTCATGTGCAGCGAGCCGGCGATGCGCGCGCCCGCGAGGGGCTGGTCCTTGCCATAGCGCTCGCGCATGGCCATGAGGCCGGGCATCTCGTGCTCGGCGAGCTCGATCTCCTTGCGGCCGTAGGCAGCGAGGCTGAGGTCAGCGACGTGGAAGTCCATCAGTTTCTCCTGGAGTGGAGGAGGTGTGTCTGCGCCGCACATCTGTGCATCGTCGGGATCTCCCGCGCGGACCAGAAGAGCGTATGACCGCCCTCAGTGATTCGAGGAATCCTCGGCGCCGTGGGTGGCCCCGTGCCCACCGCCGACACCGAGGGCCCTGAGCACGACGAGCACGATCGCGCCGACGACCAGCCCGACCACAGCGGAGACGACCGTGTTGAGCACCCAGCCGACGATGCCGCCGATCGGCCCGCCGATCGCGTCGTGGACCTGGACCTCCCAGTGGTGCAGCGTCTCGTAGGGCCAGTGCAGGGCGTCGCCGAAGCCGGTGCCCTCGAGCAGGCCGTCGTGGCCGCCGATCTCGTAGAGGCTGACCAGGAAGATGTGCCCACCGACCCAGAGCATCGCGAGCGTGCCGATGGCGGAGATGGCCGCGAGCAGCTTCGGCATCGCCGAGACGAGTGCGAGGCCGACCCGCTGCGAGGCCTGGGACGGCTTCTCGGCGAGGTGCAGGCCGACGTCGTCCATCTTCACGATCAGCGCGACCACGCCGTAGACGAGGACGGTGATGAGGACCGCGACCACGGCCAGCACGATCGCGCGCATCCAGATGCTCGCGTCGGCGTCGGAGCTGACGACCTCCTTGAGCGCGATGACCATGATCTCGGCGCTCAGGATGAAGTCGGTGCGCACGGCCTGCGCGATGGTCCGCGCCTCGTGCTCGGGGGTGAACTCCCCCCGCTCGGCGACCTGCTCCTCGGCCTCCGTCGCGTGGCCGGCGTACTTCTCGTGGACCTTGTGGGCGCCCTCGTAGGCCAGGAACCCGCCACCGAAGATGAGGATCACGGGCAGCAGCCACGGCAGGAACTGCCCGAGCAGCACGGCCGCCGGGAGGATGAAGAGGAGCTTGTTGCGCAGCGAGCCGATCGCGATCTTCTTGATGATCGGGAGCTCGCGCTCCGCGGCGGAGCCGTGGAGGTACTGCGGGGTGACCGCGGTGTCGTCGACCACGACGCCTGCCGCCTTGGCGCTGGCGCGGCCGGCTGCGGCGGCGACGTCGTCCACGCTGGCCGCGGCGATGCGGGCGAGAGCGGCGACGTCGTCGAGGAGGGCGAACAGTCCGCCGGCCATGGTCGATCCTTCGGGTCGTGGGTCGGGTCGTCGCCCGGCTCAGGACGAAGCCTATCGGCGCGTGTGCCGGCGTCGTGCCAGCAACCGGCCGCTGCTGGCAGGATGAGGCGCATGTCGGGGGACGGAGCGCGGGTGCGACGCGCGTGGACCGGGCTCGTGCTCGTCGCCGCACTGGGAACGGGTTGCGCGTCGGGACCGGTCGAGCCGGTCACCGCCGACCCGTGGGTCGAGGGCGGCCTCCCCGCCTACTGCGACGGTCGCGGCGGCGAGCTCACGGACTTCTGGGAGGTCGTGCACCAGACGTGCGCGATCGCCCAGGACGGCGACGAGCTGCAGGGCGCGGTGCTCGAGGACGTGCTCGCGCAGCTGCCCGCGACGACGTCGCGGAGTTCGACCGGACCTTCCACCGGCTCAACCGGCAGCTCCGGTCGATCAGTCCGGTCGCCGACGACATCTGCCTCCCGAGCCTGGGCCTGGGCTCGGACCTCGGCACCGACTACCGCAGCTGGGTGATCGCCCACGGGCAGGACGCCTACGAGGCCGTGCTCGCCGACCCCGAGCGCCTGCGCGACTTCCCGGACGCGAGGTCCGGCTGCGGGCTCGGCGAGCGCTTCTTCGACGCCGTGGTGCCGCCGCGGTCCTGAGGTCAGCCCTCCACCGTGCGACGCACGACCCAGCGCCACTTGGAGATCCGGCGGTCGCGCACGAACCCGAGGTCCTCGTAGAGCGTCTCGGGGCCGGTGTGGAGGTACGCCCCGCGCTGGGGCTTGCGGTCGTCCACCTGCTCCGGGTAGGCCTCGACGACTCCCCCTCCCGCCTGCCGGATCTCGTCGAGGACGGCGGTGACGGCCGCCCGCGCGACGCCCCTCCCCCGGTGCTTGCTGCCGGTGAAGATGCACCCGATCCGCCACGTCGGGAGCTCGACGAGGTCCTTCTCGTAGGCCTTCAGGTTCTTGATGTTCGGCAGCTCGTCGGGCGTGCCGAACTGGCACCAGCCGACCGCCGCCCCACCGTCGTACACCAGCACCTGGTGCACCGTGCCCTCGCGCACGTGCCTCTCCTTCGCCGCGCGGTGCTCCGACGCCTTGCCCGTGAAGCCCTCGGGGTGGAAGCCCATGCACCAGCACCCGCCCCACACCACGTTGTTCGCCTCGACCAGCGTGGCGAAGTCGTCCCACGTGTCCGGGCCGAGGAGCCGGGTCGTGTACGTCGTCATGCCTCGCACGCTAGAGGACGATGCGGACGATCTCGGGGCAGTAGCCTCGCGTCCGTGCCGGACAGCGACCTCGACCCGGTCCTCGACCACCAGTGGGCGATCGAGGAGCGGGAGTACGCCCGGCACGAGGCCCGGCGCGGGCGCCGGCACGCCTACGAGCACCTCGACCCGCGGCGCACGGCGCTCGTGGTCGTCGACGTCGTGCCGTTCTTCGTGAGGGAGTCGGCGTACGTCCGCGGGATCGTGCCGCGCGTCAACGAGCTGGCCTCCGCCCTGCGCGCTGCCGGCGGCGTCGTGGCCTGGGTCGTGCCCGGACACGCCGAGCCGAGCGCCAAGGACCGGGAGTTCTTCGGCGACGAGGTGGCGGAGGCCTACGCCGTGTCGGGTGCCGAGGGCTTGGACCCGTCGCTCGCCGCGGCGCCGGGCGACCTCGTCGTCCAGAAGACCGCGCGGAGCGCCTGGACGCCGGGATCGTCCGAGCTCCCCCGGCTGCTCGCCGACCGCGGCATCGACACGATCGTCGTGACCGGCACCGTCACCAACGTCTGCGTCGAGCACACCGCGCGGGACGCCAGCGCCGCCGGGCTCCGCGTCGTCCTCGTCGCAGACGCCTGCGCCGCGATGCGCGATGCCGACCACAACGCCACCCTGCACGTCGTCTACCGCTCCTACGGCGACGTCCGCCCGACGTCGGAGGTGCTCGGGCTGATCGCGAGCTCGTAGGCCAGGAGCTCGGCATGGGGCCATGGCGACAGCTGGCCGCTGGCTGAGCAGCGCCGCTGGTTGAGAAGGACGCGCCCTGCCGCTGGTTGAGCATCGCCGCGCAGCTGGTCGAGAAGGGCGGATTTGCCGCTGGTTGAGCAGCGAGCGCCAGCGAGCGTGTCGAAACCCAGGCATCCCCGCCCCACCGCCGCCGTTGGTCGAGGAGGGCGCCCCGCGCCCGTCACGAGACCAGACCATCCCTTGACCGAACCTCGCGTCTCCGACCATCGCCGCTGTCGGACCCAACGCCTACAATCGAACACATGAGTGAAGCGCTGGCAACGGATTCAGCGGCAGAGGTAGACGACCTCACCGCCTCCGCCCTGCTCGCCTCGATTCGCTCCGAGCGCGACACCGAGAACGCCGCCGCCGCACGCCAGCTCGACCTCGCCGCCCGGTGGGCTGATCTCCACCCACCCGAGTCCATCCACCTGGCCGCCGCGTTCACCACCCCCGGCTCCGAGCATGAGGAGCCGATCGCGGGCGAGGGCTGCCCGCTGGTCGCGGAGTTCTGTGTCGCAGAGCTCGGCGCCGTGCTCGGCACCAGCACGACCGCTGCGAAGAAGCTGATCGGGCACGCCCTCGAGCTCCGCCACCGTCTCCCGCGTATGTGGGGTCAGGTGCACGCAGGCATGGTTCCGGCGTGGCGGGCGCGGTCGGTCGCCGAAGCGACCATCCACGCGGTTCCTTCGCTGACCCGGGAGGCCGCGAGCTGGGTCGACGACCAAGTCAGTGCGGTCGCCGGCAAGGTCGGTGTCGCGCAGCTCGACCGCCTCGTCCAAGAAGCCATCAAGCGGTTCCAGCTCGCTGCACCTGATCCCGCGTCGGATCCGGAGGACGGCTACCTGTACGTCGACCCGCGGCACGTCACCGTGCACGACCAGGACGTCCACTTCGCCGGGACCATCCACGTCGAGGCCGACCTCGACCTCGCCGACGGCATCGACCTCGACCACGCCCTCGCGCGCGACGCAGCGACGCAGAAAGCCCTCGGCTCCACCGAGACCCTCGACGTCCGGCGGGCCAAGGCCCTCGGCAACCTCGCCCGCACCCAGACCGCCCTCGACCTCTTTCACGCGCAGGACGCTACGGCGGCCCCCTCCGAGGACGACCGGAAGGACGACCTCCCCGTGGCCCGCGAGGTCGTGCTCCACGCCCACTTCGACGCAGACCTGGTCGAGGAGACGATGGTGTTCGGTCCCACCGGACGGATGGAGAACCGGCAGAAGCTCCTCCTCCTCGAACAGCTCCAGTCGTGGTGCGCCGACTCCCGCACGACGGTGACCATCAAGCCGGTCATCGACCTCAACCACAACCTCACCGCACCCGGCTACGACATCCCCGACCGGATCCGTGAGCAGGTCATCCTGCGCGACCGCACCTGCGTGTTCCCGCACTGCACGAGACCAGCCAGGGGCTGCGACATCGACCACATCACCGCCTACGACCACGACGCTGATGCAGAAGGCAGATCCCAACCGGGTCCGACTCGGTCCGACAACCTCGCCTGCCTGTGCCGCTCCCACCACCGACTCAAGACCTTCACCAGCTGGCGCTACCAGATGGCCGCGCCCGGCGTCTTCGAGTGGACCAGCCCCCACGGACACCAGTTCAGACGCGACCGATCAGGCACCACCCCGGTCGAGCCCGCACGACCATGACACCGCCCTGCACCCCGCCGGTCACCACGACGGCGGGGTCACAGGCACGCGCGGTGTCAGTGAATCCCCTTGGTCTCAAGCAACTGAGCCATCCTGGCCTCTGCGTCTGGATCGAACAGCCACTCCTTCACCTCGAAGTCGCCCACTCGCAAGGTCGGCAACCATCCGTGCTCGGACGGAAGCAGGTCGGCCAGGCTGTCGCGAAAGGCGCGTTGCAGGTGTCTCCCTCCGGCCTCCGGGAACAACGGTGGCGTCGGCCTTCCGAATCCCCCGCCCCTCATCCTCGTCCCCCGAGATGAGCCCTCGGCCCAGGCGGATTGCTCGAAGGCCGTTCGGGTGGCGGACGGGTAGTGAGCAAAGGTCCTTGCCCGGGGAGGTGTGAAGTGTGGGGCCTCGTCGATCTCGACGATGCGACTCGCTCCGTCGTCCGCGGTCAGCACGCCATCGATGCTCCGGCGTTCTCGGGCCGGCATCACATCAGGCAGCACTGCTCCATCGGTGAGGTCGGAGTAGATGGCCCGGATCACCGGCCAGACAGCTCCGCACTCCGCTGCCCCGGGACGCATCAACCACGTCGGCGCGACCTCGCGCTCCAGCGTCGTACCCGTGACTTCCTCGATGAGGTCGACGACCCGATTCTGCAGCTCCCGTGCCATGTCAGCTCCGATCTCTTGAGCGACGGTAGCCCCTGTGGTCAGGATGGCCTCGTGACCAGGACCGCGGGCACGACCACGATGCCCACCCACGTCGGCGTGGTGATGGACGGCAACCGACGCTGGGCGCGGCGAGCCGGGCTGGCGAACGCGAGCGACGGGCACCGGCGGGGCGCCGACCACGTCGAGGACCTGCTCGGCTGGTGCGAGGCACGAGGCATCGAGCACCTCACGGTCTACGTCCTCTCCGCCGACAACATCCGGAAGCGCTCGGGGACCGAGGTCGGATTCCTGTTCGAGCTCGTCCGCGAGGTGCTCCCGGCCATCGTCGAGCGCACGGAGCACTGGGCGCTGCACGTCAGCGGCGACACCTCGCTCCTGCCCGACGCGGTCGCGAGCGCATTGCGCCGGGCCGAGCGCTCCACCGCTGGTCGCGACGCGCACGTGACGCTGGCGATCGGGTACGACGGTCGCGGCGACATCGTCGCCGGGATCCGGGCGGCGGTCCTGGCCGGCGCCACCACGACGGGTGAGCTCGACCCGGACGTGATCACCGACCACCTCGCCGGCGGGCCGGTGAAGGAGATCGATCTCGTGATCCGCACCAGCGGCGAGCAGCGCCTCTCGGGGTTCTTCCCCTGGCAGACGGCGCACGCCGAGATCCACGTCAGCCCGAAGCTCTGGCCGGACTTCGACGCGGCCGACCTCGACCTCGCCCTGGCCCAGTACGCCGCGGCCCACCCACCCGCAGGGGGCGCAGCATGATGGACCGTCTGGTCCGGCTCGGCGCGACCGTGCTCGCCGAGGAGCACCGGGACCTCGTGGCCATGGCCGACCCCGAGAGCAACGAGTTCTGCCTGCAGACCTGACCGAGTGCCGTTGTCGGACCGGCGCGCCAGACTGGCCGCATGGACGCAGCAGCCGTGCTCACCCGCCTCGCGGAGGTCATCGACGCCCACGACTGGGACGGTCTGCCGGCCCTGCTCCACGAAGACTTCACGTGCCGCCTCGTCCACACGGACGAGGAGTTCGGCAAGGACGCGTGGGTCGCGTTCAACGCCGACTACCCCGGCTTCGAGCGGATGCACCTCGAGGACCTCGTGGCCGGCGGTGACCGGGCCGTGCTGCGTGCGCGGGTCATCGGGCGCGGCGACGGCGGCGAGGAGCTGGTCTTCGCGGTCGCCAGCTTCGCGACCGTGCGCGACGGCCTGGTCAGCGAGCTCGTCGAGGTCTGGGCCGACGTCGGCCAAGAGGCCCCGGAGGGGACGCGCCTAGGTTGAGCACGTGCTGCCAGACCCGACCGAGCGCCTGCGACTGCGTCGCATGGCGATGTCCGACCTCGACGACATGACCGCCGTGCTGGCGGCTCCCGACCCCGTGCCCTTCGACCGCCCGCAACGCGGTCGCGACGACGCGATCCGGTGGATCGAGTGGCAGCAGCGCAACTACGCCGAGCACGACTTCGGGCTCTGGGTCGTCGAGACCCACGCCGGCGAGTTCGTGGGCGACTGCGGCCTGACGGTGCAGGACGTGGAGGGCACGCCCCACGTCGAGGTCGGCTACCACGTGGTGCCGGGGCTGCGTGGCCGTGGGTACGCCACCGAGGCGGCGCGCGCAGTGCGTGACTGCGCGGCCGCCCACGGCGTGGATCACCTCGTGGCGCTGATCCGCCCCGAGAACACCCCGTCCCAGGGCGTCGCCCGCCACCTCGGCATGGAGGTCGAGCGGACGGCGTACGTCCACGGGGCGGACGCCCTGGTGTTCGGGATGGTGCTGCAGAAGTCGACGTGACGCGGCGTCACTTCATCTTCTTGGCGGCCACCTTCGCGAGCTTCTTCACGCTCGAGGTCGCGACCGGCGCGTCGTCGACGACGGCGATCGTGCCGAGGCGCTTGCCCACGATGGTCAGCACGCTGGTGGAGTAGCTCACCACGCCGGAGAACGTCGTCTCCTGCACGACCGTGAGCGAGGAGTCGCCGAGCTTGAACGACTTGCCGAGCTTCGCGGTGACGGTGGCACCCGTGGTGGGCTCGGTGAAGGTGCCGCACTTCTTCACGTACTTCTTGTAGGCCGCCAGGTAGGACTTGGCCTGCGCAGCGGACTTCACCTCGGCGACGCCGGCGACGACGACGCTGGTGCCGGTCGTGGAGACGCCGGTCGTGGTGGAGCCCGACTTGGCCTTCTGCAGGCCGGCGGTGCCGCCGCAGCTCTTCGGCGGGACGGCGACCTGCTTGGTCTTGTCGGTGCTGAAGGTGCCGCCGGCCAGCTCGGGGAACGCCTTGGTGATGTCGGCCTGGCTGGGGACGTCCTTCGCGCTGACGGCGGCCTGCGCAGCCGGCGCGGAGACGAGCATGACGGCGGTGGCGATACCGGCGGCGAGGGACAGGGAGGTGCGCTTCATGGGATCTCCTGGATCGTGTGGGTGATGCGTCCCCCACGTCCTACCCGCGCCACACGGGCCCCACCCTTCCCGGAACCGGGTAGTCGCACCCCTCGGGGTGACCGGCCGGCCGTCCGGGTCAGTCGTCGACGAGCCCGACGCGGAGGTACTCCGCGGCGTAGGTCCCGGTGAGCAGCAACGAGGCGTAGCGCGCCACCTCGGCGTCGGCATCGGTGTCGACGGTCTCGACGCGGACGCCGTGACGTGCCGCCGCGGCCAGGAGCGTGCCGGTCTGCTCGCGCACGGCCGGGTCGTCGGAGCGGTCGTCCAGGATCAGCAGCAGCGGCCGGAGGTCGGCGGGCTCCTCGGCGAAGGGATCGGCGAAGACGTCCTGCGGCTTCGTGGCCTCGATGACCGGGAGGAGGTGCTCGGCGTCGCCGGCGATGGCCGAGCGGCCGCTGGTGCGGCGCAGCGACTCGGCCAGCCGGCGGGCCGCGCGGGCGGCGAGGACGGACCCGCCCCACACCAGCGGGTTGGTGTCGGCCATCGCGATGGCCAGCATCTTCGCCGGGTTGACCGCGAGGTCGCGGTGCGGGGAGCAGCTGGTCGCGACGTCGTCGAGCGACGCCGCGACCGACGCCGCGTCGGCGCGGGGGCCGAGGTGGACGTGGGCGAGGTAGTCGAGCATCACCACGGCGGTCGCGAGCTGGTCGCCGGTGACGGTCGGCAGCACGGTGACGTGGCGACCCTGGGCGTGCTCGCCGACCAGCGACCGCTCGGGACACGCGACGACGACCTGGCACCCGCGGCGCACGGCCTCGGCGACCGCCGACGCGGAGCCGTGGTCATTCCCTTCGGGCGCCAGCATCACGACCAGGTCGAGCGACCCCGCCCAGCCCGGCAGGCCGGGGTTGGGCCACGCCACGAACGGCACCGGGCACCAGGGCTCGAGCACCGCGCGCAGCAGCCGTGAGTCGGGGCCGGCGGCGATCACCGCACGGGGACGCTCGCCGTCGCGACCGGCGGCGATCAGCTCGGCGGTCGCGGTGGCCGCCTCGTGCGCCTCACGTCGTACGCGCGCACCGCTCTCGGCGAGCGTGCGCAGCCGCAGGTCAGCGGTCTCGAGCACGCCGGCGTCGTCGAGCCGGGCCTCGTCGAACCAGGTCACGACCGGCCTCCTGTCAGGGCTGTCAGGGCTGTCAGGGCTGTCAGGCGGGCTTGCGGGCCTCGTCGACCAGCAGCACGGGGATGTCGTCGCGCACCGGGTAGGCGTTGCCGCACCCCTGGCACACCAGCTCCTCGGCGCCGGTGTCGGCGACCAGCTCACCGTGGCAGGCCGGGCAGACGATGATGCTCAGCAGCTGCGCGTCGATGTTCACGCCGATGATCCTAGAGGGGACGTCAGTCGGTGGACGTGAGCACCCGCAGGTGCCCCCGCTTGGCGCCGCGCGTCGCGTCGTCGGTGGAGTGCAGCGGCGCCGGGGACGGGGCCGGACGTGCCGCCTCGCGCACGGCGTCGGCGAGCGCGAGCAGGTCGTCGCTGCTCGGTCCGGGAGCCTGCCGGTCGGACGCGAGCCGGATCACCTCCCAGCCGCGCGGCGCGGACAGCCGCTCGCTGTGCACGTCGCAGAGGTCGTACGCGTGCGGCTCGGCGTAGGTCGCGAGCGGACCCAGGACAGCGGTCTGGTCGGCGTAGACATAGGTGAGCGTGTTGACCGCCGGACGGCCACACGCCGTGCGCGAACACCGACGGGCAAGACTCACGACGCCGACGCTACCCGGCGGATGCACCTGCGGCCCTTAGGCTCGCGGCGTGGGAGATGGCGTGACGGGTGACGTGGGTGGCGACGTCGGTGGGGAGGTGCGTCGGACGCGTGACCGACGGGGCCGCGGCATGCGAGGCCCCGGTGTCCTGCCCGACCGGCCCGGCACCCCGGCGCTGCGCACCCCGCGGCAGCGGTTCGACCAGCTGGTGCTCGACGTCGTCACACCGCTCGACGAGCGCTGGCAGCGCCACCTTGGCCTGGTGGAGTACGCCGTCGAGGACGCGCCGATGCTGCCCGACGACTGGGGCGACGACACCGTCCCGCTCTCCTCGCTGGTGCGCGGCAAGGGCCAGTCACCGACCCGGCTGGTGCTCTTCCGCCGGCCGATCGAGCACCGGGCCAGCGGCCGCGACGAGCTCGAGGCGATGGTGCACACCGTCGTCGTCGAGCAGATCGCCGAGCTGCTGAACCTCACGCCCGGCCAGGTCGACGAGCGCTACGAGGACTGAGCCCGTCTAGCGCTGCGCCGGGCGGACGTCCGGCACCTGGCTGGTGGTCTCGAGCTGCGTGAGCGGGAGGAAGGACAGCCCGCGGTCGCTGACCTCCAGGGAGACGACCCCGCCCGTGCGCTCGAGCTCGACCAGCGCCAGCACGGCGTCGTCGGGCAGGTTCACACGCGCCGCCGTCCCGGCGTCGACCTCGATCCGGCGCTCGCGGACGACCTCCTGGCCGTCGGCGTCCCACGCCTTCAGGACCAGGACGCCGGGCGCGGTGGCACCGGTGACGACGAGCTTCTTCGTGCCCGCCGGCAGCGCGGCGGCGGTCTCGGAGGTCACCGTCGAGCCGGCCGCGGCGAGCGCCAGGTCGCCGGCCGTCCTCGTCCGGAGGCTCGCCGTGACGGGACCCGTCGCGTCGAGGCGGAGCGCCTGGACCCCGGCGAGGGTCTTGCCGCGCAGCACGCCGCTCAGGTCGACCTCGGTGACCGTGGCCGGCGCCAGGGTGACCTCCTCGAGGCCCGACGGCGCGAACTCGCTCTCCCCGCTCACGAGCCTGATCGTGACCCGCTCCTCGCTGTCACCGGGGTTGGCCAGCGTCAGCACGCGGTCGGCGGCCGCGCTCCCGACCCCGACGACGTACGACGTCGTGGCGGGCGCGGCCTGCCCGGGCAGCCACTCGCGCACCGGCTTGTCGCGCCCCAGCGGATCGATCGTGTCGACCACGCTCGCGGCGAGGCGGCCACGCGAGACCAGCACCTGAGCGGCGAGGGCGTCGCGGTTGGGCGTGACGTCGGCGAGGTCGAAGGAGATCGAGCGGCCGCCCGGGACGCGGACGCCGCGCAGGGCGGGGGCGTCGACGAGCCCGGTGCCGTCCCAGAGGGACACGTCGGCGACGGCGGGACCCTTGTCGGGGTTCACCAGCGTCAGCGTCGAGGAGTGCTCCGCGGAGGCGCCCAGGCCGGTGAACCACCGCTCCGGCGAGGGCTGCTCGCAGCCGGTCGCCGAGCCGCCACCGGAGCGCGACACGACGAGCCCCGGCGCGAGGTCGCCGGTGCCGTTGACCACGACGGGCGGGCGCTCCTCGCGGGAGGCGACACCGTCGACGAGCGCCTCGGTGTCCTCGTCACGACCGACCCGCAGCGCGAGGTCGCCCGAGCCGAGCCCGGTGCTGCCGAAGCGCACCTCGGCCGCCGCACCCAGCTGCGGCGGGCAGACGGCCGTGACCCGGTCGAGCGGCGCACCGGCGGGGTCGTAGGACGTCGGCTGCTCCGCGGCCGGTCGCACCACGGCCAGCGCGCCGATGGTCAGCAGCGGGATGAGGACCGCCAGCAGGGTGAGCGGGGACGGCCGGCGGGTGGCGGCCGCCGCGACCCTCCGGCGCCCGTCGGACGGCGTGGGTGCGGGTGTGGGCTCAGTCATCACCGCGCTCCTCCCTCCGGGCACGGACGGTGGGCGCGGCGAGCACGAGCGCGAGCAGGATCGCGAGTCCCTGCACGACGAGCAGGCCGGTGCGCCACCACGACGTCGGGTCGTCGAGCGCCGAGGCGTCGAGCGGGCGGTCGACCCGCCACGCGCGGGTGGTGCGGTCCTCGGCGCTGGCCTGCTCGAGGCCCGCGGTGGCGTCGAGGAGGGAGGAGATCGAGCCGTCGGCGGGCGTGCTCAGCACGACGTACTCGATCCCACGCGAGCCGAGCGCCGCGACCACACCGGGAGTCGGCGACGAGACCAGCGCCTTCACCTCCGAGGTGAGCTCGGGGTCCTCGTCGGCGAGCGTGAGGATCTCGTCCTCGCCGACCGTGGTGCCGTCGTCGCGGCGGATCCGGTAGGTGATCCCGTCGTCGACCGAGCCGGCCAGCACGAGCACGCCGTGCTCGTCGCCGAGCAGCGAGCTCTGCTCCATGTAGACCGGGACCTGCTGGTCGGCATCGCGCGCGAGCGCGTTCTCCGGGGTGGCGAGCCACCAGCCGAGCCCGCCGAGCGGGACGACCGCGGCCGCGACGGCGAGCGACGCGGCCAGCGCGCGCTGCCAGGCGGGGTGGTGCTCGTCGAGCCGGCGGAGGTAGGCGTCGGCGCCGAGCACGACGGCCACGACCGCAGTGCCCTGGAGGATCACCACGAAGAGGCCGAGGCTCGGGCGGGTGGTGACGGCGGGCAGGTCGAGCGTGACGTGCGACAGCGCTCCGGACACGACGGCGGCCGCCAGGGCGACCAGCCAGCAGATGACGACCGGGATGCGGGTGCGCCGTGGGAGCAGGGCGGCGACCGCGAGCACGCCCAGCACGACGCCGAGCCACCACGGTGCGCCGAGGTCGTTGAGCCGACCGGTGAGCAGGCCGTCGAACGTCACCCGGTCGACGGTGAGCCGACCGGCCTCGAGCAGGACGCCCGACGTGGACCCGGTCGTGACGAGCGGGACGAGCCACGGGGCCAGCAGCACCGGGGTCGCGGCGACCGCGAGGACGGGCGGCCCCCAGCTGTCGCGCTCCCTGAGCAGGCGCGGCGCGATGAACGCGGCGCCGCCGAGCACGACGGCGGTGGCCAGCAGGGCGAAGAGCCAGAACCCCGGCACGAACGCCGCGCCGAGCGCCACCAGCAGGGCGGTGCGCCAGGCGGCACGCCAGCGCCTGTCGCGCTCGGGGTCGACGAAGCCGAGCGCCGCGTGCGCGGCCCAGGGCAGCAGGCTGGCGACCGCGACGGTGCCGAACCGCCCCTCGGCCCAGGCGCCGGACGTCACCGGGACGAGCGCGTAGGTCAGCGCTCCCCACACCACGAGCCACCGCGGCAGCCCGAGCGGGTCGACGAACCGGCCGACGACCTTGAGCAGCCGCCACGCACCCCAGGCGGCGATCGGGACCGCGAGCAGCATCAGGCCGGACACGACGGCGCCCGTGTGGCCGAGCAGGAGGGTCGCGGCGAGCGCGAAGGGCAGGACGTAGGCGGGAGCGGGCACGTCGGTGCCGGAGCCGAGCGGGTGCCACGTCGCGACGTGCAGCCGCCACCAGTCCCCCGCGGCCGACGGCACGGGCGAGAGCGCACCGCCCGTGATCGAGCCGAACGCCTCCCTCCCGGCCACCAGCGCGAGGATCCCGAACAGCACGAGCATCAGCGCGACGGGGTTGGTGAGGAAGCGCGCGACCAGGCCGGTGTCGGTGAGGTAGGCCTCCTCGTCGTCCTCGCCGGCGCCCGCCGCTCCGCGACGCTCGTCCCGCGCCGCCGGTGCTCCGTCCGGTGCCGCAGCCAGCCGGCGCCGCTCGGCGACGTCGGCAGCCTGGCTCGTCGCGGCCGACGCGAGGTCGGTGACGAAGTCGAGGCCGTGGCGGTAGGGCAGCCACGTCGGCGCCAGCAGGTGGCGTACGACGTCCTGCCGGGGCGCATCGCCGGCGCGGCGGCGGGCGCGCTCGCGCCGGGCGGCCAGCACCTGCCGCGGCCGACCGTGCACGGACAGGGTGGCCGCCAGCTCGTCGAGCGCCTCGCCCACCGAGCGGACGGCGAGGAAGCCGAGGACCCGCAGGAGGGAGCCGAGGAACAGCCGGACGTAGTGCCAGGCGAAGGCGCGGGAGGACACGTTGGCCAGCGAGGTGAACAGCGCCGCCCGGCGCTCCTGGTAGTGCGTGTGGCGTCCGGTCAGCGGGGTGCGCCGGATCCCGCGGTGCGCCGCCTCGGCGTGGAAGACCACGGACTGGGGCACCACCATCGTGCGGTGCCCGGCGAGCGCGGCGCGCCAGCCGAAGTCGATGTCGTTGCCGAAGATCGGCAGCTCCTCGTCGAGACCGCCCAGGGACTCGAGGACGTGCCGCTTGACGAGCATGCCCGCGGTGTTGACCGCGAGGACCTGGCGTACGGCGTCGTGCTGGCCCTGGTCGTACTCGCCGCGCTCCAGGCCGGTCTCGCGGCGGCCGGTGCCGCTGATGGTGAGGCCGACCTCGAGCAGGCGCCGCAGGGACGGCCACTCGCGGAGCTTCGGCCCGAGGATCGCCGCGTCCGGGTCGCCCTCGGCGGCCGCGAGGAGCTCGAGCAGCGCATCGCGGTCGGGCAGGCTGTCGTCGTGGAGGAGCCAGATCCACTCCGGCTCGTCGGGTGCCTCGGGGTCCGGAGGCAACGGCGGCGCGAGCTCGAGGCCGTGGCGCACGGCGGCGGGGTAGCTCGTCGAGCCGGGCACCACGTCGACGACCAGGCGGTCGCCGTCGAACCCGGCGGAGGCGAGGTGGTCGCGCACGAGCGCGACGCTGTCGTCGCGGCTGGTCGTGTCGACAGCGACGACGCGGTCCGGCGGGAGGGTCTGCCCGGTCAGACCAGGGAGGACCGTCGGGAGCCAGCGGGCCCCGTCATGACTGACGAGGAGCGCGGTGACGGACACCGGAGCACCTTAGCGAGGGCCCCCACGCCCTCAAAAAGAGCAGTTCGGCTCAGCCGGCGGCACTCTTCTTGAGCTTGCGGCGCTCGCGCTCGGAGAGCCCGCCCCAGATGCCGAAGCGCTCGTCGTTCATCAGTGCGGACTCGAGGCACTCGTCGCGCACCTCGCACGTGAGGCAGACCTTCTTGGCCTCGCGGGTGGAGCCGCCCTTCTCGGGGAAGAACGCCTCAGGATCCGTCTGCGCGCACAGTGCGCGGTCCTGCCAACCGAAGTCCTCGCCCTCGGGCTCGAGGAGAAACAGCTCCGTCCTCATTGCCTTCGCCCCATTTCGACCCTAGTGATGCTGCGACCCGTCGCCGCCCTGGCCGAACCCCTCGAAGAGGCTTCCCAGAAGCGAACGACACTGTGGGAATTACATGCCTGTCGTGCACCGCAAGTCAAGCCCGGATCTGATATGTGCATTCCGCTTCGGGCAGGCTTGCCCTATGCCATCATCCGCGCCCACGCTCCGCCGTATCACCGTCCTGTCAGGCGGTGTCGGCGGGGCCCGGTTCCTCCAGGGACTCCTCCACGGCCTCCGCTCCGGCGTCGTGCCGGGGGGCTCCGCCGACACCGAGGTCACCGTCGTCGCCAACACGGCGGACGACTGGTGGATCCACGGGCTCAAGGTCTGCCCCGACCTCGACACCGTGATGTACACCCTCGGCGACGGCATCGACGTCGAGCGCGGGTGGGGCCGTCGCGAGGAGACGTGGAGCGCGAAGACCGAGCTCGAGGCCTACGGCGTCGAGCCGACCTGGTTCGGCCTCGGCGACCGCGACATCGCCACCCACCTCGTCCGCACCCAGATGCTCGAGGCCGGCTTCCCCCTCTCGCAGGTGACCGAGGCGCTGTGCCGCCGCTGGCAGCCCGGCGTGCGGCTGCTGCCGATGAGCGACGACCGCGTCGAGACGCACATCGCCGTGGCCGACCCCGACAGCGCGAGCGGGCGGAAGGTCATCCACTTCCAGGAGTACTGGGTGCGCCTGCGCGCGGAGGTCCCCGCCGAGGCGGTGCTCGTCGTCGGCCAGGAATCGGCCACTCCGGCGCCGGGGGTGCTGGAGGCGATCGCCGGGGCCGACCTCGTCGTCCTGCCCCCGTCGAACCCCGTCGTCTCCGTGGGCACGATCCTCGGCGTCCCGGGCATCCGCGAGGCCGTCCGGTCCACCGCGGCACCGGTCGTCGGGGTCTCCCCCATCGTCCGCGACGCGCCGGTCCACGGGATGGCCCGGCAGCTGCTCACCAGCATCGGGGTCGAGGTCAGCGCGTCCGGGGTCGGCGTCCACTACGGCGCCCGCTCGGCGGGCGGCGTGCTCGACGGCTGGCTCGTCGACGCGGGCGACGCGGGCCAGGTCGCGCGTCTCGAGGAGGCCGGCATCAGGTCGCGGGCCGTGCCGCTGATGATGACCGATCCCGACGCGACGGCGGCGATGGTGGCCGAGGCCGTGACCCTGGTGGGGACGTGAGCGGACTGCATGCCTGGGCGCCCGACGGGATCCCCGAGGTCCGGCCGGGCGACGACCTGGCGGCACTGGTGCTCGAGGCCTGCGCCGGTGGGGCCGACCTGCGCGACGGCGACGTCGTCGCGGTCACCAGCAAGGTGGTCAGCAAGGCCGAGGGCCGGATCCGCACGGGCGACCGGGAGGAGGCCATCGAGGAGGAGAGCGTCCGGGTCGTCGCCCGCCGCGGCGCGACCCGGATCGTGCGCCACCGGCTCGGCCTCACCATGGCCGCGGCCGGCGTGGACGCCTCCAACGTCGAGCCCGGCACGATCGTGCTGCTCCCCCTCGACCCGGACGCCACCGCGCAGGCGCTGCGGCGCGACCTGCTCGCCCGCGGGGGCGTCAACGTCGCCGTCATCGTGACCGACACCGCCGGCCGCGCCTGGCGCGAGGGCCAGACCGACATCGCGATCGGTGCCGCCGGGCTGCTCGTCGCGGAGGACTTCGCCGGTCGCACCGACGGCTACGGCAACCCGCTCGCCGTCACCCTCCCCGCCGTCGCCGACGAGCTCGCCGGCACGGCCGAGCTGGTCCAGGGCAAGCTGGGCGGCCGGCCCGTCGCCGTGGTCCGCGGCCGGGGCGACCTGGTGCTGCCGCCCGGGGAGGACGGACCCGGCGCGAGGGCGCTCGTGCGCGCCGAGGGCGGGGACCTCTTCGGCTGGGGCGCCCGCGAGGCGGTCGTACGCGCCCTGGCGGGTGACGATGCCGACCGCCTCCCCTTCGGCAGCCCGGCGCCGCTGGCCGAGCTCCAGCACGCGGTCGGCAGGGTCGCCGGCCGGAGCAGGGCGATGTCGTCGACCCTCTCGCTCACCTTCGACGACGACCCCGGTCGCGTCGAGCTGCGCCTGCCCGGCGACGCCGACCGCACCGCCGTGGCGGCGGTGTGCTTCGCGCACGGCTGGCGGATCCGGTCGTGGGGGGCGGCCCAGGACGGGGCCGGGAGCGACGTCGTGTGCGCTCTCTCACCCGTCACTACGTAGACTCTGCCAGCGCAGACCAGTCACCACCCGATCCAGCGACCGAGAGACTCCGAGCACCGTGGCCAAGAAGGCAGCAAAGACCGACCGTCAGGCGGTCATCGACTCCATCCGCTCCCAGCAGTCCAAGCGGGAGAACCGCCGCGGCATGGCGATCGTCGGCGTGTGCGTCACGGTCGCGATCGTGATCATCGGCGCCGCCGCCTTCAAGCCGGTCAAGGACTGGTACGACCTGCGCTCCTACGCCTCGGACTCGCTCAGCGACATCGGCGCCAAGGCCTCGGTCTGCCAGAAGGTCACGACCAAGCCCGCCGAGGGCAACCAGGACCACGTCGAGGTCGGCACGCCGATGACCTACCCCGACTCCCCGCCGGCCTTCGGCCAGCACTGGAACATGTGGGACACGATGGACCGCAAGCTCTACACGGTCTCCGACCGCCCCGAGCTCGGTGAGCTCGTCCACAACCTCGAGCACGGCTACACGATCCTCTGGTACGACAAGACCATCCAGGACGACTCGTCGAAGATGGACGTGCTCCGCGGCATCGCCTCCAAGCTCCAGGGCACCACCAACCTGCGCGACAAGTTCAAGGCCGTGCCGTGGGAGTCCAAGGACGGCAAGGCGTTCCCCAAGGGCCAGCACGTCGCGTTCACGCACTGGTCGGTCGGCGGCGTCGGCGAGACCGACTCCTCCAAGCAGGTCGGCGTCTGGCAGTACTGCTCGGACCTGAGCGGTGCGGCCCTCGACACCTTCATGACCGACTACCCCTACATGGACTCCCCGGAGCCCACGGTCGTCTGACCCGTCCCGGGTCCCCGCGCCTCTCCCATGAGCACCTTCGCCGAGGTCCTCGCCGCCCAGCTGCGGCGGGACCCCGGCCGACCCCTGCTCACCTTCTACGACCACGCCACCGACGAGCGGGTCGAGCTGTCGGTGACGACGTACGCCAACTGGGTGGCCAAGGCGTCCGGCCTGCTGACCGACGTCGCCGACCTCGAGCGCGGGATGACGCTGCGCGTCGACCTGCCGCCGCACTGGCTCTCCCCCGTCTTCCTCGGCGCGGCCTGGACGATCGGCCTGCGCGTGACGGCGTCCGACGAGCCCGACGCGGTCGTCTGCGGTCCTGACGGCCTCGGGACCTGGGCGGGCCGCGCCCCCCGCACGCCGGTGCTGGCCTGCAGCCTGCGCCCGCTGGGCACGCGCTTCGCCGAGCCGCTGCCGGCCGGTGTGCTCGACGTCGGCGTCGAGATCTGGTCGCAGCCCGACGGGTTCGCGGCCTGGGACCCGCCGGGCGACGACGACCTCGCCACGGACGACCTCACGCAGCGCGAGCTCCTCGACCCGGCGACGCACTCCACGCACGACCTGACGGCCGCCGCCGGGAGCTCTCTCACCGACGGCGGCCGTCTTCTGTCGGTGACGGACCCGGCTTCCCCACCAGGAACCGCCACCTTCACCGAGCCCCTCGTGAGAGGCGGCTCGCTGGTCCTCGTCCGCAATCCCGACCCGGCTCGCCTCGACGGCGTCTTCGACGCCGAGCGGGCGACAGCCCGGGCCTGATCGCGGCCCTTCTCCACCTGCGCCTAGCCGGCCAGGTCGTAGCCCTCCAGCCCACCCAGCAGGCGCGGGCTCGAGACGCCCGACTTGCGGCCCGAGAAGACGTACGCCGTCCCGCTCGCGCGGTCGCGGACGACGTAGTCGAGCCTGCCCTTGAGCGTCATCGGCTGCACCCCGAACACCCAGTCGAAGGCGGAGAGGTCGGACGGCAGCCCGGCCGGGACCGGCAGCTGGCCGCCCTTCACCGGAGCGGGGGCGTTGAAGCCCGAGCCGTTGCCGGCCCAGACGGAGAGCGTGCCCCCCGACGGCGTGCCGACCAGGTCGGGGATGCCGTCGCCGGTCACGTCCCCGACCGCGGTGATGCCGGCCACTGTGTTCCAGCCGCCGCCGAGCGCGGTCGGGCCGGACAGCGCACCCGTGCCGTTGCCGGCGTAGAGGAACAGCTGGCCCTCCGGGTTCCGGGTGAGCACGTCGCCGAAGCCGTCGCGGTTGACGTCGCCGGCGTTGAGCAGGAGGTCCATCCCGGCGAAGGAGACGCCGGTGTCGATCGGCGCGCCGAGCTCGTAGGTGTCGCGGTTGGCGACGACGACGAGCTGCTTGCCGGCGATGCCGATGAGGTCGGCCCCGGGGCCGTCGACGAGGTTGGAGGCGGTGATGCCGCGCATCGTCTTGAGGTTGGACGCGGGGCCACGGGCGGCGCCGAAGGTGCCGTCGCCGTTGCCGGGCATCAGCAGCATGTTGCCGGTGCTGTTGCGGACCACCAGGTCGGGCCGGCCGTCGCCGTTGAAGTCGGCGGCCACGACCCGGTTGATCTTGCTCCAGCTGCCGGCGACGCGCTGCGGCGGGGCGAAGCGGCCGGTGCCGTAGCCGGTCTGGAGGTAGAGCCGGTTCTTGGTGCGCAGCAGGAGGTCTGCGCGACCGTCGCCGTTGACGTCACCCGCGCCGACGATCTGCTTGTAGTCGCCGTAGCCCTTGCGGGTCACCTTGCGGGCGAAGCCGCCCTTGGCGGTGGCGGTGAGCACGACGAGGCGGCCCTTGAAGCGGGCGACGAGGTCGTTGCGGCCGTCGCCGTTGATGTCGCCGACGGCGGTGACGAGGGAGTAGCCCCGCAGCTTCAGCTTGCGGACCGTCTTGCCGAACTTGCCGTTGCCGGCGCCGGCGCGGATCCGGACGATGCCCGACTTGTCGACCGTCACGAGGTCGGCGACGCCGTCGCCGGTGAGGTCGGGCGACACGAGCACGTCGGCCGCCTTGTCCCAGCCCTTCTTGCCCACGACCGTCCGCTTCTGGAACGACGTGAGGCCACCGGTCGGGACCACCAGGCCGCGACCGTCGGAGGCGCGGCGCACGACCAGGTCGGGGTACGGCGACGCGTCGAGGTTGTTCTGCGGGTTCGGCTCGGTGATCGTGACCGGCGTGGGGGCGGTCGGGGTGGTGGTGACCCCACCGGCCTGGCTGGCGTAGGTGCGGATCAGCGGGATCTGCGCGTAGAGGTACCTGCCCGGGCAGGCGGTGGAGCCGGCGTCGCGGTGGCCGTTGATCGCGGCGAAGGTCTTGCTGCCGATCTTCTGCGACATCGAGGCCGGGTCGACGCCGCTCAGGGACAGCTTCCAGGCGAAGAGCTGGCCGTAGGCGCGCAGCATCGCGTCGGTGGGCTGGACGACGTCGTAGTTGCCGATGGCCGACATCGCGAAGGAGTACTGGTTGTAGTTCAGCGTGTGCGCGCCGACGACGGGCTTGTCGATGCCGCCGTAACGGCCCTCCCAGATCCGGCCGAACCGGTCGACGAGGAAGTTGTAGCCGATGTCGCTCCAGCCACGGGACTTCACGTGGTAGGCGTAGATGCTGCGGATGATCGCAGGCACCTGGTCCTCGGTGTAGTCGTTGGCGTTGACCGTGTGGTGGACGAAGCCGCCGTTGATGGTGCCGTAGCGCAGCGAGCTCTTGTTGCGGATGCTCTCGTCCGCTCCCCACTGGGCCCGGGAGAAGATCGTCGGCTGCGCGACGGTCTTCGCCTTCGCGTTGACCGTGGCCGAGCGGAGGCTGAGGCCGTCGGCGGGTGACCCGGAGCCGCCCACGAGCGCGCCCTGCTCGGCGTACTTCTGCTCCGCGGAACCCGCCTCGTCGGCCGGGGCCTCGGTCTCGCTGGCCTTCGCGGAGCCGGGGTCGACCAGCGCGAGGGACAGGTCGTCGGGGAGCGTGGCGCCGCCGGCGGTCCTGGCCTCGACCTGCACGTCGTCGACCTCGCCGACGAAGGTGGGCTCGGTGCCCGGACGCGAGGTCGCGTCCTCGGCGCTGCCCGGGTCGGGGCCGTGCTCGTCGTGGTACTCCAGGTTCTGCCACGCGCTCCACTCGTCGCCCTCACGGGTGCGGACGCGGAGCGTGATCTGGTCCTCCTCGAGGTCCTCTCCGTGCTGCCAGGTCACGCCGATGGCCGAGAAGCCGGTCACGGCCTGCGGCTTGCTGACCACGCGCGAGGTGGTCGCCCCGCCGGCGACGGTGCGGCCCATGAGGCCCGCGAACCCGCCCGCTCCCCCGGTCAGTGGCACCTCGGTGACGGTGGGCTCCACGGCCTTCAGCGGCACGGTCGCCGACATCAGCTCGGCCGGAGCCGGCCTGCCCGCACCCGCGGGCTGCTGGCCGGGGTGCTCACCGACGATGTCGAGCGAGACCACGCCGGAGGCGGGCGTCAGCACGACGAGGACGACACCCAGTGCCAGCACCTGCTGACAGAGGGTGACCAGACGGGCCTGGAGAGGTCGCATGAAGAGTCTCTGTTCCTGTGTGGGGGAAGGTCACACAAGGCAGAAGTTCACACCAGTCACACCAGTCACGGAAGAGTTTCTGAGTAACTACAACGCTGTAATTTCCACTCGACACGCCGCTACATCAGTGTAATTCTCACCGATTCTGGCACATCGGGGCGTCGAGCGGTGCGTGAGCCACGTCTTCGGGCGCGCAGATGTGGCCCACGCACCGGCGCGGGGGCTCCGAACGGTGTCGGCTCAGATGTCGGAGGCGAGGGCCTCGTCGCGCTCGTCGACGTCGTCCTCGTCGCCGTCCTCGTCACCATCGTCGTAGTGGAGGTACTTGATGGCCTCGTCGACGTCGCCGTCGAAGCCGACCTTGCCCCTGTCGAGGACGATGGCGCGGTCGCACATCTTCTGCACCGAGCCGGCGGAGTGGCTGACGTAGAACATCGTGATGCCGGACTCGCGGATCTCCTTCATGCGCTTGAGGCACTTGCGCTTGAAGGGGCGGTCCCCCACGGCCAGGACCTCGTCGGCGATGAAGATGTCGCAGTCGACGTGGACGGCCACGGCGAAGCCGAGGCGGGCGAACTGGCCCGAGGAGTAGTTGCCGACCGGCATGTCGAGCTGGCGGCCGACGTCGGCGAAGGCGGCGATGTCGTCGAACTTGGAGTCGATCTCCTCCTTCGACATGCCGAGCATCGCGGCGTTCATGTAGATGTTGTCGCGGCCGGAGAGCTCGTTGTGGAAACCGGCGCCGGTGGCGATGAGGCCGGAGATCCGGCCCCGGGTCAGCACCTGTCCCCCGTCGGGCACCATCACGCCGCTGACGAGCTTGAGCAGCGTCGACTTGCCGGACCCGTTCAGGCCCATCAGGCCGATCGACTCGCCCTGCGTGACCTCGAACGAGACGCCGTCGAGGGCCTTGAAGGTGTCGGAGGGCCTCGGCTCGTCCGGCTCGGCGTCACGCTTGCGGCGGTCGGGACGCAACATCTGCTTGAGCGTGCGGTTGTACTGGTAGCGGAAGGTCTTCGAGACGTTGTCCACCACGATCGAGGTCGTCATCAGAGGCGCTCCGTGATCGACTTCTCGAGGCGGGAGAAGACCCACTGGCCGACCACCAGCAGCACCAGTCCGATTCCCAGCATCACGAAGCCGCGGCTGAAGAGATGGTCGGCGAAGTTCGGGGCCGGGATGAGCGTGCCGTCGCCGTTGGGGTTGGGCATCGTCGCGCAAGGACCGTCGCACGTCGGGTACCAGAAGCCGCGCTGGATGAGCATCACGGCCTCGGCCACCGGGTTCGACACGTAGAGCTGGGTGTACTGGGTGGGGATCCGCTCACCGTCGGCGATGACGTAGTACGGATACATCATGGGAACTGTGAACGGAATCATGTTGATGAACGTCTGCACGATGCGCTGGAAGTCGCGGAAGAGCACGTTGATGCACGAGAACATCAACCCGAAGGCCGTGCCGTAGACCATCATCAGCACGAAGCCGAGGAGCGCCGCGCCCATGCCGACGGCGTCGGGGACCCACAGCGGACCGTCGCCCCAGACACCGGTGGCGATACAGGCGACGAGCAGGATCAGCAGCTGCGGGATCGTGTGCCAGAGCGAGACCAGCATCGAGGCCACCGGGAACATCTCCCGAGGCATCGCCATCTTGGTGATGACGCCGCGGTTGGACAGCAGGGATCGAGTGCCGGCCGTCACCGACTCGGTGAAGTAGTTGACCAGCACCATCCCCGCGAACAGGTGGATCGCGAAGTTCTGGATGCCCAACCCACGGCCGAGGATCAGGCCGAAGACGACGTAGAAGGTGACGAAGCGCGTGAACGGGTTGATGTAGGACCACAGCAATCCGAACGCCGTGCCGGCGTAGCGCGCCTGGATCTCGCGCCTCACCAGCAGCCGGAGCAGGTAACGGCGCCGGAAGACCTCGAGGACACCCGACGTGCGCGACGGCGGCGACAGCGGGACGTGCGCGAGGTCGTGGCGCTGCTCGACCGACCGCGCGCCAGTGCTCACCTGGCTCACGCACCCTCACCCTTGCCGGCGGGAGCGTCCGTGTCGCTCCACGGTGCGAACGTCTTCTCCCAGGACTCGGGCGAGGTGATGTCGCCCAGGGCGTCGCGGTACTGCTGGGCGAGCTGCGGCCACTCGCGGTGGAAGCGCCGGTGGATCTCGATGGTGCGCTTCAGCAGGTCGCGGTAGTGCTCGGGGTCGCGCTTGTAGAGGGCGACCGAGCTGCCGTCGTTCATCGAGACGACGGCCGAGTCGTACTTCACGAGGTTCCACCACTTGGCGTCCATCGCGGTGAGCTCGGTCTCGGGGTACTGCCCCGCGAGCTCGCGCACCGGGCGGAGCTGCCGGATCGGGGCGAGCGCGGCCGCGACCAGGGTCGACTTCCGGCCCGGGATCTCGATGTCGGACTTGCCCTTCTTCGGCGGCTTCTTGCGGCGCACCGGCGGCAGGTCGTCGCGGTCGGTGAGGAGCTGCGCGTCGGGCCACTGCTTGCGGAAGGTGTTGATGTCGGCCAGCTTGGTCGACAGCTCACCGTGCAGCGCGTGCGGGCCGCGCAGCACGTCCTCCATCGCGAGGTGACGCAGCTCGGCCGTGGAGTACTGGAGCGACGCGAGGTGCTTGACCTGGTGGTTGAAGCTCTCGCGCACCATCCGGCCGCCGCGCTCGTAGGGCGAGTGCAGCAGTGCCGCGATGATCCGGTTGCGGTGGTGGAAGTACGACTGCCAGTCGAGGCCGTCGTTCTTGTCGGTCCACGGCACGTGCCAGACGGCGGCTCCGGGGAACGACACCGTCGGGTAGCCGGCCGCCTTGGCGCGCAGGCCGAACTCGGAGTCGTCCCACTTGATGAAGACCGGCAGCGAGAGGCCGACCTCCTCGAGGACGACCCGCGGGATCAGGCACATGAACCAGCCGTTGAAGTCGACGTCGGCCCGCTTGTGGAGCCAGCGCGAGGAGCGCAGGTTGCGGGCACCGAAGTCCCACTGGGAGTAGCCGTCGAGGCGGGTCTGCCACCAGAAGCGCCACGGCTGGACGATCTCGCCGAAGGAGTGCAGCTCGGAGCGGCTGTAGAGGTTGAACATGTGGCCGCCGACGATCGTGGGGCGCTTGGCGAGGTCGCCGAAGGTGACCGCGCGGATGATGCCCTCGGGCTCGCAGACGACGTCGTCGTCCATCATCATCGCGTAGGTCGCGGTGCCCTTGCGGACGCTCTCGAGCTGGCCGCGGGCGTAGCCGCCGGAGCCACCGAGGTTGCCCTGGACGATGACCCTCAGCTTGTCGCCGAGGCCCTTCTTCGCGGCCGGGAAGTACTCGCTGTCGGTGACCTTGTCCTTGCCCTGGTCCATGACCATGACGGTGTCGAGGTAGGGCTGGAGCTCCTCGGCGTCGCCGAGCTGGGTCAGCAGCTGGGCGCTCATGTCGGGCAGCATCGTGGTGATGCAGACGTCGACGGTGCCGTGCTCGGCGCGGTCGGCCGGGACCTGCGCGGTCCACTCGGCGGACTCGACCGTGGCGCCGTCGTCACCGGCGACGACGTCGTACCAGTACCACCCGCCGTCGACGAACGGCTTGAGCGTGAGGTCGAACGAGAAGGTGCCGGACTCGCCCTCGACCGTGGCGCCGTCGACGCGCTGGGCGTGTCCGCGGGCCATCGACTTGTAGACGGTGACCATCGAGCCGGTGCCGGAGACCGAGACGGTGAGCTGGACCTGGTCGACGACCGTGTGGCGGCGCCAGTAGGACGCCGGGAAGGCGTTGAAGTAGGTGCCGAACGACAGCAGCTGCGACGGCTCGAGGCGCAGCGCGGTGCGCGACCGGATCTGGTCGGGGTGCAGCTTGCGCCCGGTCGAGGTCGACTGGCGGATCGCTGCGTTGTTGAGGTCCTTGGCCGCCTTGTCGCCGCCGACCGCGTCACGGTCGGTGTCGAGCTTGGCGTCCTCGAGGTCGACGTAGAGCGGGAAGACGTCGGGGTCGCGGTCGATCGGGAAGATCTGCCGCTGGAGCAGACGGGTGGTGGTGGTCATGCGTCGATGCCTCCGGACTTGAGCTCGGCGCCCTCGGCGAAGTGGGGCTTCAGCTTGTTGTCGTACATCGACAGCGCCGATCCGATCGCCATGTGCATGTCGAGGTACTTGTAGGTGCCCAGGCGCCCGCCGAAGAGCACCATCGGCTCCGCCGCGGCGAGGTCGCGGTACTTCAGCAGCTTCGCACGGTCGTCGGCGGTGTTCACCGGGTAGTAGGGCTCGTCGCCCTCCTCCGCGAAGCGGCTGTACTCGTGCACGATCACGCTCTTGCCGGGCAGGTGGGTCTTCTCCCGCTCCGGGTGGAAGTGCTTGAACTCGATGATGCGGGTGTAGGGGACGTCGCCGTCGTTGTAGTTGACGACGCCCGTGCCCTGGAAGTCGTCGGTGTCGACGACGCTCTCCTCGAGGTCGACGGTGCGCCACGACAGGCGGCCCTCGGAGTTGCCGAAGTACTCGTCGACCGGACCGGTGTAGACGATCGGGACCTTGCCCTTGTAGTCGTCGGCGACCGCGAAGAAGTCGGTCTCGAGGCGGACCTCGATGTTCGGGTGGTCGGCCATCTTGCTCAGCCACGCGGTGTAGCCCTCGGTGGGCAGGCCCTCGTAGGTGTCGCTGAACCAGCCGTTCTGGAACGTGTAGCGCACCGGGAGCCGGGTGATGATGTCGGCACTGAGCTCGGTGGGGTCGGTCTGCCACTGCTTGCCGGTGTAGCCCTTGATGAACGCCTCGTAGAGCGGGCGGCCGATCAGGCTGATCGCCTTCTCCTCGAGGTTCGACGCCGACGCCGTGTCGAACTCCGAGGCCTGCTCGGCGATGAGCGCACGCGCCTCGTCGGGGGTGTGGGACTTGCCGAAGAACTGGTTGATCAGCGCGAGGTTGAGCGGCAGGGAGTAGACCTGCCCCTGGTACTTCCCGAACACCTTGTGCCGGTAGTCGGTGAACGACGTGAACCGGTTGGCGTACTCCCACACGCGCTCGTTGGAGGTGTGGAAGAGGTGGGCGCCGTACTTGTGGACCTCGACGTTGGTCTCGGGGTCGCGCTCGCTGTAGGCGTTGCCGCCGAGGTGGTGGCGACGCTCGAGGATCAGCACGCGCAGGCCGAGCTCCTCGGCGCAGCGCTCGGCGATGGTGAGGCCGAAGAGGCCGGCGCCGACGATGACGAGGTCCGGAAGAGGGGTGGTGCCCTGGGACAAGGGAGGAACTCCTGTGGTGGGGTGCAGACGCCGGTGGTGCGAGGTGGTGCGAGGCTGCTCGAGTCTAGCGAGGAGGCAGTGCCGGATCGGTCAGGCGGCGCATGCCCCGTGCCGAGGCCATGGCCCGGATCACGTTGCGCGCCTCGGCACGTCCGCCGCGCACGGGGCTGAGCAGCACGACGGCGAGGGTGATGAGCCAGGGCTTGAGCCTGACCAGCGCGTTCTCCCCGTGGCGCAGGTGCACCACGAAGAGGTTGCGGTACATGTAGTAGCCCTTCCAGCCGGCGAGGTCGTGCTGCTGGTTGAAGTCGAGCTGGCGCACGAGGACGGCGTCGCGGACCGCCCAGATGCGGTGGCCGGCCTCGCGGGCCCGGATGGCGTAGTCGGCGTCGTCGTAGAAGATGAAGAAGGAGGGGTCGGGGAAGCCGATCTCCTCGATCACGCGACGACGGCACATGAAGCCCTCGAAGGCGACGTTGTGGACCTCGACGCGCTCCGGCATCGACGCGCGGTCGGCGTACGTCGAGTCGACCGAGGCGCGCTTCGGCTTGATCGCGAGCGGGTTGCGGAGGTCGAAGTCGACCGCGGCCTTCTCGACCAGGGCGCCGGAGAGGTCCTCGCGGACCGCGATCAGGCAGTCCTCGTCGACCGCCATCAGCGCCTCGAGGCAGCCGGGGTCGGGCACCACGTCGTCGTCCATCAGCCACACGCGGTCGTAGCCGCCGTCCCAGGCCGCCCGCACGCCGCGGTGGAAGCCGCCGGCGCCGCCGAGGTTGGTCTCCGTCGTGGTCACGTGGAGCGGCAGGTCGGTGCGCGCGTCGAGGACCTCGCGGGTGTGGTCGGTGCTGAGGTTGTCGATCACGATGACCGCGTCGGGCCGCCGGGTCTGGGCGGCGAGCCCGTCGAGCATCCCGACGAGCAGGTCGGCGCGGTTGAACGTGACCACGACCACCGCGACGGTCTCGTGCCCCGTCACGACAGGAACCTCCGGTGGCCGTCGAAGTCGCCGGCGAGACCGGCGCGCATGGCGCTGGCCGACAGCCGCAGGCGCGACAGGCTCGGGCGGGTGAAGGTGTAGAACCAGGCGGTCTTCACCACGAAGGCCATCGCGTGCAGCGGACCGCGGTAGTCGCGGAGGTTGACCAGGTTGTTGCGGGCCATGCAGTAGTGCTTGAGGTCGCTCGGGGAGTCGTTGTAGGTCGTGCGGCCGAACATCATCGGCGTGCCGAGGTTGCCGACGCTCGGGTGCCGGACGGTGGCGGTGACGACAGTGGCGACGCGGGCGCCGGACTCCTCCGCGCGCAGGCGGTACTCGTGGTCGTCGCCCCAGATGAAGAACTCCTCGCGGGGCAGCCCGATCCGGTCGACGAGCTCCTTGGTGACCAGCACGCCGTTGAAGGGGATGACGATCCCGTCGATCCGGTCGCGGCGCGCGGCACGGCGTACGTCGTCGACGGCGTGCACCACGCGGGTGCCGCCGGGCAGCCGGATCGGGAACACCAGCCGACCCGGGTCGGCCTCGTCGACGACGAGCGGACCCCAGAAGTCGAGGTGGTCGGTCTCCAGCAGCAGCTGGTCCAGGCAGTCGACGTCGGGCAGGCCGTCGTCGTCCATCAGCCAGACCAGGTCGGCCTCCTGGTCGATCGCCCAGGCCAGACCGTCGTGGAAGCCGCCGGCGCCACCGCGGTTGGTCGACAGGGACCGCGAGAGCAGCGGCACCTCACCCGCGTGGCCGCGGGCGGCGAGCCACTCCTCGGTGCCGTCGGACGAGGCGTTGTCGATGACCAGCACGGCGGCCAGGCCCTCGATCTCGCCCAGCCGGTCGACCAGCTTCTCGAGGAGGCCGAGCCGGTTGAAGGTGACCACGACCGCGATGATGCGGGGCAGCGGTCCGGTGGTCACGGCGTCCACCCTAGGGGCCGCGTCCGGGCCCTCAGCAAACCGCGCCGAGGTCCTCCGACTCGTTGGCGGCGTAGCCCTCCTTGAGCGACCCGACCGAGCCGCCGGTGACGGACGGCGGGTTGGTGGTGGGCGCGGTGCCGGGGGTGCTGTCGGACGTGGTGTCGGACGTGCTGTCGGACGTGGTGCTGGGCGGGCTGCTCGACCCGTCCGTCGCGGCGGGCGCCTCGCTCGAGGTGTCGGTCGCCGCGGCGGCGGTGTCGGTCGTCGGCTTCTGGCCCTCGGCCCGGTCGATCGCGGCCTGCACCTTCTGCTGGACGAGCGCGATGTCGGGGTTCGCCGTGTTGATCATCGGCGGCACCAGCGACAGCGTCGCGATCTTCTGGCCCTTGGCCTTGAGGGCGAGCTGCACGAAGCGGTCGACCTCGCTCCGCGGGATGTCGGTGGAGACCATCGCCGAGCTCGCCTTGGCGATCTTCTGGAAGTTCGTGAGCGCGGTCTGCGGGCTGACCTGGTCGAGCATCGCGCCCATCACGCACTTCTGCCGCGCCATGCGCGAGTAGTCGTCGGAGTCGTAGCGGGCGCGGGCGAACCAGAGGGTGTCGACGCCGTCGAGCGTGCGCGTGCCCGGCTCGATGTAGTGGAAGTAGGAGTCGCTCGGCAGGCCGACCGGGATCTTCTGGCGGACGTTGAGCTCGACGCCGCCGACGGCGTCGACGAGGTCCTTGAAGCCCTGGAGGTTGACCATCGCCCAGTAGTTCACGTCGAGGCCGGTGATGCCCTCGACGCCCTGGATGGTCGCGTCGACGCCGGGGTTGTCGGAGTCGGGGAACACGTCGGGGTGGTCGAGCGCCCAGGTCGCGAGGCCGTTGAGGTACATCCCTCCTCGTCGAACCCGTCGGGGAACTGCCCGGCCATCTCCGAGCCCTTCGGGAAGGGGAAGTTCTGCATGTTGCGCGGCAGCGAGATGAGCACCGTCTTGCCGGTCTCGGCGTCGATGCTCGCGACCGTCATCGAGTCGGGGCGCAGCCCCCAGCGCCCGGCGCCGGAGTCGCCGCCCATCAGCAGCACGTTGTAGCGGCCGTGGCTCGCGCCGACCGCGTCGCCGTTGCCGAACATGGTGATCATGAACTGGCGCTGCACGCCGACCATGTGGGCGCCGAAGAGCAGCGCGCCGGCGACGCTGAAGCAGAGGAAGCCGTTGACGCCGACGATGGCCAGGCGGTGCTGGCGCTGCAGCGTGAGGGGCTGGCCGAGGCGCCAGGCGTCGACGAACAGCCACGCCCACCCGACCGCGAGGGCCATCAGCCCGAGCCGCACGACCTGCAGGATCCAGGTGTTGGTGCCCGCCCAGAAGGCGATCCCGTGCCAGAAGTACGACGCCAGCGCGGTGCCCAGCGCGAGCGCGACCAGCGCGAAGAAGGTGCGCATCGCGATCATGCCCACGCGCCGCTTGCCCACCACGAGCTGGGCCGAGCCGGGGAGGACGAGCGTCATCAGCATCAGCGTCACCGCGCGGCGGAACCGGACGCGCTGCGCACGGTCGAGCGTGGTGAATCGCTGCTGCGACCCGGAGGGCGGGACGGGCGACATCGGGTACCTCTTCTGTGCTGGGGGAAGTCAGCCCGCCCAGTATCACCAGTCACACCCGTCCCACCGGGTCGCGACGCGCCGTCGCGCGCGGATCGGGCCCGCGTCAGGCCCGGACCAGCCCCGACCCGGGCATCGCGGCGGCCGCCATCGCGACGACGAGGAGGTCGTCGGGCTCGCGGTCGAGGAAGACGAGGCGTACGGCACCGGGGTCGGGGTTGCCGTCGTCCGGTCCGCGCCAGGCCAGGCGCAGGCCGAGCTTCTCCGCGGTCCGGCGGGACCCGACGTTGTGCTCGAGGAGGTAGGCCATCACCGGGCGGTCGGGGGCCACGTCGTGGGCCGCGTCGACCGCGGCGGCCCCCATCTCGGTGGCGTAGCCGCGGCCCACGACGCCCTGGTCGAAGCGGTAGTAGAGGTTCCACCAGCCGCGCCCGTCCGGCGGGGCGTCCGGGCCGAGGCAGCCGCCGCGGCCCACGACCGGACCGCCGTCCTCGTCACGCACCGACCAGTACGCCAGCCCGTCGCGGTCGAACCGGTGCCGGCTCGCGCCGACCATCGACTCCCCCACCGCCGGGTCGGTCAGCCTGCCGGACGGCAGGTGCACCCACGAGGCGGGGTCGCTGTGGATCTCGAAGAGGGCCCCGGCGTCGCCGTCGACCGGCTCGTCGAGCCACAGCCGCTCGGTGCGGACGTGGCGCCAGTCCCTCACCGCGTGCTCACTCCTCGCGCCCGCGGTCGATCTCGGCCTTCCTCGCCAGCCGGTGCGCGCGGCGGATCTCAGCCTCGCGCTGACGTCGTACGTCGTCGGGGGTCTCGGTCTCCAGCGGCGGCACGGGTCGCGGGTGGCCCTCGTCGTCGATCGCCACGAAGACGAAGTAGGCGCTCGCGACGTGCAGCGGCGCGTCGGCCGCGTCGCCCCAGGGCTGCGCCTCGACCCGCACCCCGATCTCCATCGACGAGGTGCCGGCCCAGTTGACCTGGGCGTAGGTCTTGATGATGTCGCCGACGTGCACGGGCTCCAGGAAGGTCATCTCGTCCATCGCCGCGGTGACGGCCGGACCGCCGCTGTGCCGGTAGGCCACCGCGCCCGCGGTCGAGTCGGCGAGCTTCATGATGTCGCCGCCGTGGACGTTGCCGAGGAGGTTCGCCTCGGTGCCCGAGGCCAGGATCCCGAGGCTCACCCGGCTGTAGGACGTGGTGCGGGCCTCGCTCATGATCCGCACGGTAGCGTCACTTCCCATGGCTGATCGACCACAGGGCTCCGGGATGCCCGAGAAGGGCACGCCCGAGTACGACTGGCTCTACGGGACCCAGTCCTCCGGCCCCTCCGGCGACGCCACGCAGCAGATGCCGGCAGGAGGGCGCAGCCAGGCCCGCCCCGACGAGACCCGGGTGATGCCAGTGGCCCGACGTGAGGCGCGCGCGTCCGGTGCGCAGCCGCCCTCCGGCAGCGGTCGTACGCCGACTCCCGCCCCGACCCCGGCCGGCGCGCGGCCGAAGAAGCGGCGGTGGCGTCCGCGGATGCGCCTCGTCCCGCTCGTGCTGCTGCTGGTCCTCGTCTACCTCCTCGGCGTGCCGCTCTACCACTGGACGAAGATCGACAAGGTCGACACCGAGCCCACCGGCCAGCGGCCGGGCGACCAGCCGGGCACGAACTACCTGATCGTCGGCTCGGACAAGGCCGACGACCTCACCGACGAGCAGCGCAAGGAGCTCGACACCCCCGAGCGCGGCGGCACCAACACCGACACGATCATCGTGCTGCACACGGGCTCGAGCGGCCGGACGATGATGTCGATCCCGCGCGACACGCTGGTCGACGTACCCGGCGGCGGCACGCAGATGATCAACGCGGCCTTCGCGAGCGGCGGCGCGCCCCTGCTGGTGCAGCGCGTCGAGGCGCTGACCGGCATCCACATCGACCACTACGTCGAGCTCGGGTTCGGCAGCGTGATCAACACCGTCGACGCCTTCGGGGGCGTGGAGATCTGCCCGAAGCAGGACATGGTGGACCCGATGGCGCGCCTCGACATCAAGAAGGGCTGCCAGGAGGTCGACGGCATCACCGCGCTGGCGTACTCCCGCTCCCGGCACGTCACCGCGCTCAGCGACCTCGACCGCGTGGCCCGCCAGCGCGAGGTGATCAGCGCGATCGGCGACGAGGCGCTGTCGCCGTGGACCTTCGTGAACCCGCTGCGCTACTGGCAGATCAACGACGCCGCCACCGGCGCGATCGTCGTCGACGAGGGGATGAACCCGCTCGACCTCGGCCGCTTCGCCCTCGCGATGACCGGCAAGAGCCAGACCTGCACGATGCCGAACCTCAACGCCCCGAGCGACCCGAACCGGATCATCGCCGACCCCGACCGGGCGCCCGCGCTCTTCAACGCGATCATCGACGACGCGAAGGTGCCGAAGTCGGCGTGCACGCCGACGGGTCGCGTCATCGGCTGACGACTCGCCTGGTCCATCGCCTGAGCGGTGAGTGAGCCACATTCCGCGCGCCTGGAACGTGGCTCACTCACCGCTCGGACAATTTCAGGACCCGCTCTTGAACGACAGGTTCCGCCGACGTACGCTCACGATATATCGCGATAGGTCACCGATAGATCTGCGATACATCACGAACTTCTCGGATCACCACACGTACGAAGGAGCACGACATGGGACAGCAGTGGCCCGGGTCCGACTGGCCCGAGAGCAACGACAGCGACAACGACGAGACCCGCGACCGGTACGACCGTCGCGGCCCGGCCCGCGGCGGCAACGACTGGACCGGCGGCTGGAGCGGCAGCTGGAGCCACGGCTGGGGCGGCCCGGGTGGTGGCGCAGGCGGGCACAGCAGGCGCGGACGCCAGAGCGGCCCGCCGCCGTGGCTCGGCGAGATCTTCGGCAACGCCTTCGCCCCGCAGCGTCCGCAGCCGCGCGGGCCCAAGGTCCGCCGCGGCGACGTCCGCACCGCGATCATCGACGTGCTGCACCGCGCGCGCCGTGCCGACGAGCCGATCAACGGCTACCAGGTGATCCAGGAGATCGCGGAGCTGAGCAACGGCGAGTGGCGCCCCTCCCCCGGCTCGGTCTACCCGACCATCCAGCAGCTGCAAGACGAGGGCCTGGTCGAGTCCGACGACGAGCGCGGCCGCCGCACCATCCGGCTCACCGACACCGGTGTCGCCTGGGCCGAGGACAACACCGACGAGCTGGCCTCGGTGTGGGCGCCCTTCGCCCGCGCGGAGGCCCCGGCCGACCAGCCGTCCGGCCACGCCGACATCAAGAGCGAGATCGCCCAGGTCGGCAGCGCGGTGTGGCAGCTCGCCACCCAGGGGTCGGAGCCCCAGAAGCGGGCCGCGCTCGACGTCCTCGTCGAGACCCGCCGCCGCCTCTACGGCATCCTCGCCGACGGCCGTGACGGAGACACCGAGGTCGAGCGATGAGCCAGCCCGACCCGCGCCTGCGCATCTCCGACGCCGACCGCGAGCGCGCGATGGCCGACCTCGCCGGCCACTACGCCGACGGACGCCTCGACCACGAGGAGTACGACGAGCGGCTCGACGCGATCTGGACGGCGCGCACCCGCGCCGACCTGGCGGTGCTCTTCAGCGACATGCCGCGCCCGCAGGCGCCGCAGCCGCCGGCCCGTGCGGTGCAGCGGGGCCGCGGGCGCGGCTCCCGGTTCCCGCTGATGCCCGTCCTGGCGGTCCTGATCGTGCTCAGCGTGCTGACCGACGCGCCGTTCTGGGTGCTGGTGTTCCCGCTGATGTTCTTCATGGGTCGTCGCCGGACGGCGTGCGCACCGGCCCGGACGGGACACGGCGGCCCGATGGGCCACGGCCCGGCCGACTACCGGCGCCCGAGGGGCTCGCGCGGCTGGTAGCCCGACCGGACGCCTCGCGCGCACATGGACCCCGTCTGGGACCATGTGCGCGTGACGTTCGAGGCCGAGGTGGTGCAGGCGCGTGCGCCGCATGCCCTGGCCCGCGCCCTCGCCGCGACCGCGGTGGTCGTGAGCGGCGCCGCGTCCGCCCACACCTGGGCCGGCGGCACGGTCCCGACCGGCCCGGGCCTGGCACTGGTCACCGTCGTCGTCCTGGCAGGTGGCCTCCTCCTCTTCACGCGCGACGTGCCCGTGTGGGCGCTCCTCCCGGCCGTCGCGCTCGCCCAGCTCGGACTGCACGAAGGCTTCGGGCTCGTCGCGCACCACGACCACGCGGCGATGGCGGCGATGCCCGGCATGCCCGAACAGGGCTGGACCTGGCAGATGGTCCTCGCCCACGGCTCCGTCACCCTGGCCACCGGGCTCCTGTGGTGGCTCGGCCGGCGGGCGGCGTCGTACGCCGTCGTGCTGCGCCGGCACGCCACCCTCCCCGTCGCGGGGCGTCCGCTGCCGGCCGCCACCGAGGCGCGCACGCACCCCCTGCAGGTCCACCTCCTGGTCCCGCCGAGGCGGGGGCCGCCGCGGGTCGTCGCTCCCGCCTGAGCCGCGAGGCCCGGGCGGGACACGCACGCCCCGACCTCACCCCTCAGGACCCCACCCCAGGACCACCAGGAGAAACCCGTGTCCACCCGCACCCTCGCGCGCCTCGGCGTGCTCACCGCCGCCACGTCGGCCATCGCCCTCTCGCTCGTCGCCCCGGCGAGCGCCCACGTCACCGCCACCCCGTCGAGCAGCGCCGCCGGCGCCTACACGGTCGTCACCTTCAGCGTCGGCCACGGCTGCGAGGGCTCGCCGACCACCGGCATCGAGATCCAGGTCCCCGAGTCCGTGCTCGCCGTGACCCCGAGCCGGAACCCGTTCTACGACGTCGAGAAGAAGATGGAGCAGCTCGCCGACCCCATCACCGACTCCCACGGCAACGAGGTCACCGAGCGGGTCGCCTCGATCGCCTACACCGCGACCACGCCGCTGCCCGACGGGCAGCGCGACTGGTTCGAGCTGTCGCTCCAGGTTCCCGACGCCGAGGGCGAGACGCTGTCGTTCCCGACCATCCAGACGTGCGAGAAGGGCGAGACCCGCTGGGTCGAGGTCCCGGCCGAGGGACAGGACGCCGACGCGCTCGAGAGCCCGGCGCCGGCGTTCGAGATCACCGCGGCGAGCGCCGAGGGCGACCACCACGGCGACGAGACCGCTGAGTCGGCGGACGAGTCGGCGGAGGAGTCGGCGGAGCAGACCAGCACCTCGACCGGGACCGGAGCCGACGCGGACGGCTCCGACTCCGACGAGGGCTCCTCCGCGCTGGGCTGGGCCGGCCTCGGGCTCGGCCTCGTCGGCGCCGTCCTCGGCGGCGTCGCCCTCGCCCGCACGCGCAGGACCGCGTGACCCGGGCGTGACGACGTACGCGCGACCGGCGCGGTGGCGCCGGATCCTCCGCACAGGGGTGGGTCCGGTCCTCGCCGCGCTGGTCGCGTGTGCCTGCGTGCTCCTCGGCAGCGCGCCGGCCTCGGCGCACGCCGAGCTGGTCGGCACCGACCCCGCGGAGGGAGCGGTCGTCGCGACCGCGCCCGGGTCGGTGAGCCTGACCTTCAACGAGCCGGTCCGGCTGACCTCGCAGGAGGTGGCCGTCTACGACGCCGAGGGCGACCCGGTCGACTCCTCGGCGGGCGCCAACGGCGACGTCGTCACCGTGACGCTGCCCGGGGCGGCCGACCTCGCCGACGGCACCTACGTCGTGTCATGGAACGTGCTCTCCGACGACGGCCACCCCGTCGCGGGTGCGCTGACCTTCTCGATCGGCTCGCCCAGCGCGTCGGTCGCGGCGCCGCCGGAGCCGTCGACCTCGTCGGCGGTCGTGACCGTGCTGCGCGACGTGGTCACCGTGGTGACCGTCGTCGGGCTGCTGCTCGCCGCCGGCCTGGCGCTCTTCGTCGCCTTCGTGCTGCCCCGGACGTGGGGAGGTGGCGAGGTGCGCTCGCGGCTGCGCCGCCTGACGTCGTACGCCGCCGGGGCGGGCGCGGTCGGCGCGGTCCTGCAGGTGCCGGTCGCGGCGGTCTACGGCCAGGGCCTCGAGCTCACCGACGTGGTCTCGTCGTTCGACGTCTCCCTCGTCACCAACGAGCTGCTCAGCGCCGCCCTGGTGGTCGTCGGGCTGGGTGTCGTGGTGCGCACGATGTCGGACGCGCCACCCGGACCCACGGCCGCGCGCGTGCTCGGAGCGGGCTCGCTGCTGGCGCTCGCCGGCCCGTCGATGGTCGGCCACACCCGCGCCTTCGCCCCGTCGCCGGTCCTCGTCTTCTACGACGTCCTCCACGTCACCGCCGGTGCCGTCTGGCTCGGCGGCCTGGTCGGGCTCGTGCTCACGCTCGGCGCGCTCGCCGGCCGGGAGCTGCTCGCCGCCCAGGCCCTGGCCCGCTTCTCGACGTTCGCGGCGGTCTCCCTGCTGGTCGTCGCGGGCGCCGGCGCCTTCCTGAGCTGGCGGATCCTCGGCTCGTGGGCCGGGTTCGTCGAGACGACCTACGGCCGCCTCCTGCTGGTCAAGATCGGGATCGCCCTGCTGGTGGCCGGGATCGGCGCGTGGAACCGGTGGCGGACGCTGCCCGCGGTCCGCGCGGCGACGGGCTTCGCCGACCGCGGGCGTGCGGCCGGGCTGGTCACGCGCGCCGTCCGCGTCGAGGCCGCGCTGCTGGTCGTGCTGCTCGGCGTGACCGGCTTCCTCGTCAACCAGTCCCCCCGTCCGGCGCCCGTCACCGCGGCGTCCGGCACCACCGGCGTCGGCGCCGCGACCGCCGGCGACCTGCGCGTGCTCGCGGTCCTCGACCCCCGGCGTACGGGCTCCAACACCGTGCTCGTGCAGGTGCAGGACGCCAGCGGCGAGCCCTACGACCCGCCGTCGAACCCGGTGGTGGAGCTGCGCACCGAGGGCCTCGACATCGGCGCCGTCGCGGTGGTGCCGATCGCCGCCGGCACGTACCGCGGCAGGGTCGTGATCCCGCGCGCCGGCGAGTGGGAGGTGCAGGTCAGCATCCCGCTGAGCCGCTTCGAGAACCCCGTGACGACGGTCAGGCTGAGCGTGCGACCGTGAGCTCGACGGGCACCGTGTGCAGGAAGCCGTCGACGCGCACCTGCACGAACAGGCGGTACTCGCCGGCCTGCTCGATCTCGGAGTGGAACGTCAGCTCGGAGCCGGCCTCGGTGATCTCGGGCGCGTCGAGCGGGTGCAGGTGCACCATCGCGCCGGTCTCGGTGTTGAAGCCGGTGACGTGGCTGTAGGCGCCGAGGTACGTGCCGAGGTTGACCGGCCGGCCGTCCGCATCCCGCACGACGAGCCGGAGCTCGCCGTCGGGACCCGTGGTCGGCGACTCCGAGACGGTCACGCCGACCACCGCGTCGTCGGCGACCGTGTCACCCGGGTCACCGGGCGGCAGGGCGAGCGGTCGGCCGAGGATGACGTGGTCGCCGTTGCCACCCTCGTCCACCGCGGTGAACTCGGTCACGGCGCGGTAGCCGCCGGCGTCGGGCACGTCGAACGGCGCCGACCAGGTGCCCTCGTCGTCGAGGGTCGGGTGGAGGTGCCGGAAGACGGTGAGGTCGTCGTTGACGACGTAGAGGTGGAGGTCCTTGGTGAGCTCCTCGACGTAGTCGGTGACCGGGTCGCCGTCGTAGTCGTCGATGCGGAAGCGCAGCTCGCCGATGCCGTCGGCGCGCTCGCGGACCTGGAGCCCGTCGAGGGAGTAGCCGACCTCGCTGACGCGCGTGCCGTCGCCCACCGGGAGCGAGGTGTGGCCCTGCCCGGGAGCGTGGGTGTGTCCGGCCTCGACCTGCCCGTCCTCGTCGGACCCGTCGCCGGCGCTGCACCCCGTGGCGAGCAGCGCGGCGAGCGCGAGCGGGAGGAGGGCCTTCACGCCGACGATCCTCCCCTACCGCTCCAGCGAGCTGTCCGCCAGGCGGATCCTGCTGCGCTGGACGTGCCCGGCGAGGAGGTGCCCGGCCTGTGCCCCGTCGCCCTCGCGGATCGCCGCCAGCATCAGCCGGTGCTCGGCATCGGCGATCCACCAGCCGGCGTCGTCGGCCTCGCCCTCGTCGCCGAGCAGGCGGGTGTAGAGC